>CAYFJC010000036.1:5768-10600 GCA_964343355.1 uncultured Gammaproteobacteria bacterium
CAAGAATCTGTAATGATTAATTCATTAAAGTTAGCCTCTGAAATAAATCCTTCTTCAACTCCTTTTTTCATCCATGCAATCAGATGATCATAATATCCAGCTGTATTTAAAATACCAATTGGTTTATTGATTATGCCGAGCTGATTACTTGCCATAACTTCAGCTAGCTCATCTAGAGATCCAACGCCTCCAGGAAGAACAATAAAAGCATCAGATCTTTGCATAAATACATCTTTTCTATCTAGAAGTGTTTCTGCAACAATAACTTCTTCAAGTCTTGGATTTGAAAGTTCTAATTCATATAAAGATCTTAGAGAAATACCTAAAGCTTTTACCCCATTATCAAGAGCAGTATCTGAAACTATTTTCATAAGACCGACATCACCACCACCAAAAACAACATTGATACCTCTTTTAGCGATTATCTCAGCTATATTCTTAGCCTCTTCTGCATAAATTGGATTATTGCCCTCATGAGCGCCACAAAAAATTGATATATTTTCCATTTTTAAGTTACTCCACCTTAAAGTTAAATGTTATAGGTCCTTTATTAGTTAATTTTACGTCCATTTTCTCTCCAAAGAGGCCTTCTGTGAGTTTATTTTTTTCTTTTTTGAACTCATTTATGAACTCATAATACAGCAATTTAGCATCCTCAGGCTTTGCAGACTTATGAAAACTGGGTTTAGTGCCTTTTGAGGTTATAGCAGCTAAAGTGAATTGACTTACAATCATAATATCTTCTTTTAAATTCTGTAAAGATGTAGACATTGTGATGCTATCGTCTTCTAAAATGTTAAATGAATATATCTTATCTTTCATTTTTATTACATGTTTAGAGGTATCAGAGGATTCAATACAGATAAATATTACAACACCCTGATTGATTGATGCATGTTTTAACCCATTTATATGGATTTCTGCAGATGAAACTCTTTGAACAGTTGCTAACAATTATTTATTCGTCTTCTAAGGAGGAATCCCATTGACCTAATGCAGCCATTTTATTCATTAAAGCTCTATGAGAGAGGGCGTCTTGAGAGATAAACATATTCTCATATTTCCCCTTCCAAGCCTTTAAAGCTGGTGACTGAAGCGCTCTTCCGTACGAAAAGCTTAATTTCCAGCTAAATCCACCAATCTTATTCATAGCATCTAAGTGAGCAGTTGCTAAAATATCAGACTGACCGCCTGATAAAAATGTAATACCTGGAAGTTCTGCAGGAACATTTGCTATTAGACATTCTAAAGTTCTTTTTGCTACCTCATCAACGCTTGCCTGTTCGGCTGCTGCTGATCCTGATGTAACCATACTTGGTTTTAATATAGTCCCTTTAATATTTACACCATTTTCATTTAAATGCAGAAATAATGATTTTAAAGATCTATCTGATGCATTAAAGCAGTCTTCAATAGAATGGCTTCCTTCCATTAAGATTTCAGGTTCAACCATAGGAACCATGCCATTATCCTGAACGACCTTTGCATAGTCTGCCAATGCTTTCATATTTGCATCTATACATTCATCAGAAGGCATCTCATCCCCTATTCTTATAACTGCCCTCCATTTAGTAAACCTTGCTCCAAGAGCAACATACTCTTTACATCTCTCATCAAGACCCTCTAAACCCTGAGTCACTACTTCTTCTGAGGACTCATTAAGAGGCTGAAGACCTTTATCAACTTTAATTCCAGGCAGGGCGCCTTGGTCCTTAATAATATCAACCAAAGAAGTTCCATCTTTTGAGCTTTGTCTGATTGTCTCATCAAATAAAATAACACCGCCAATATTATCCTGCATCCCTGATGCTCTAAATAACATCTCACGATAATCTCTTCTGCTGGCTTCTGTTGACTCTACACCTATTGAATCAAATCTCTTTCCACAAGTTGGATTACTTTCATCCGCAGCAAGGATTCCTTTACCTTCTGAAACTATATAAGTTGCTATTTCTTCTAAACTATTTAATGACATATGCTTATCTCCTTTTTAACTCTTTGATTTTAAAGCTTGTATTGATGGCAAGTCTTTTCCTTCCATAAACTCTAAAAAAGCTCCTCCACCAGTTGAACAATATGATACATCATCTGCTTTAATAAATTTATTAATAGCCGAGATCGTTTCTCCACCTCCAGCTATTGAAAACGCATTAGAGGAAGCTATAGCTTGTGATAGATCACGAGTGCCAATTTCAAATAATTGATTTTCAAACACACCCAATGGGCCATTCCATAAAATGGTTTTAGAAGCATTTATTACTTCGATCATTTTGGTTGTTAGCAATTGATCTAAAATCATTTCATTACTATTTACTTCGCTAATATTCTTTTGTGTAACTTTCTCTCCTTTAAATGTTAAAGAAGTAATTACTGTATCTGGCAAAATAATTTTACCTCCATTTAAAAGATCTTTGGCTATATCCAACATTGACTCTTCGTACAAAGATATCCCTACTTCGTAACCAGCAGCCTTGATAAAAGTATTTGCAATACCGCCACCGACAATAACAAAGTTAGCTTTTGTATTAATATTTTTTATTAACTCTAATTTTGTTGATACCTTAGACCCACCAATAACTGCTGTATATGGATTCTCGTATTCATTAAGAGCTTTAGTTAGTGTGCTAATCTCTTTGTCTAATAATAACCCTGCACAAGCTTGATTTGAGTGGACTATTGCTGAGTGAGTAGAAGCTTGTTCTCTGTGTGAAGTTCCAAAAGCATCAAAAACATAAATATCACAAGAGTCAGCAAGCGATCTTCCCAGAGCATCGCTATTAGCTTTTTCACCTTCAAAAAATCTAATATTTTCTAGCACTTGAACTCTTGATGAAGAATTAAATATTGAAGGATCATTTAGCTCTGAAACCAAATCCACTTCTTCGCCTAAGATTTTTATCAGACATTCAACAACAGGTTTTAAAGAAAATAAACTATCTGGCTCTCCTTCTATAGGTCGCCCTAAATGTGACACCAGTAAAATTTTTGCTCCCTTGTCTAAAGAGTATTTAATGGTAGGAATGGAGGCAAATATTCTTGTCTGGTCATATACAGCGCCATCATGTATTGGCACATTCATATCAACCCGAATAATAAGTTTTTTATTTTCTAAAGTTAATTCAGATAGATTATTCATTCACTAGTGATTGGGCCATATCAACCACATTTGGCACATTGAAACCAAAATGATCAAGCAGGACTTCTGCAGGCGCAGACTCTCCAAAAGTTTCTATTCCCAAGACCTTATCTTTTTTATTTAAAAGCCTGAACCAAGAGTTTGGATGAGCTAATTCAGCAACTAAGATGGGTAGATCATCTTTTATGACTGAAGCTTGATAATCTTTAGATGTATCTAGAAAGATATCTAAACAAGGCATAGAAACTACATTGGCAATAACTCCAGACTCTTTTAAAACCTCAGCTGCATCTAACATCATCTGCAATTCACTTCCAGAAGCAATCAGAGTTATATGTGCATCAGCATTCTCTTGAATAAGATAGCCACCATTTTTAATGGCTTCTATCTGCGCATTGTTTCTTGTTATGGGAGAAGTATTTTGTCTACTAAAAATTAAGCATGTTGGAGAGCTCTTCGAGCTAACTGCATCTTTCCATGCAATTGCCGTCTCAACTAGATCAGCTGGTCTCCAATTATTTAAATTAGGTGTCGATCTTAAGGTAACCAAGTGCTCAATGGGTTGATGGGTTGGGCCATCTTCACCAAGGGCTATAGAGTCATGGGTATATACAAATATATTAGGCAGCCCCATGAGTGCTGACAATCTAACTGCATTTCTTGCATAGTCAGTAAATACTAGAAAGGTTGCACCATAAGGCTTGATGCCGCCATGCAGGACCATACCATTCATGATCGCTGACATTCCAAATTCTCTCACTCCATAATTAATATGGTTCCCTGTTGGGTTTTCATTAGAAAAAGTAGAGCTAGATTTTGAAAAAGTATTATTAGAAGGAGTTAAATCAGCAGAACCGCCAACTAATTCTGGCATTTCTTTAACAAAAAAATCTAAGCAGACTTGGGAGGCTTTTCGAGTTGCCATTGAAGTATTTTCATCATTGCATTGATTGAGAAAGACTTCATACTTTTCTGTAAAATTCTCAGGCATTGCTCCAGAAATTCTTCTAGATAACTCATTGTATTTATCTGGATTAGTTTCATTTAAAGATTGCATGACTTTATTCCAGTCATTATTTCTAGATTCGCCCTGAGATTTAGCATCCCAAAATTCATATACTGATTCTGGAACCTCAAATGGTTCATGTTGCCATCCTAGAGCTGCTCTTGTTTTTGCAATCTCTTCATCCCCAAGTGGAGATCCATGAACACCACTTGTCCCTGATTTATTAGGTGATCCAAACCCAATAGTTGTTCTACAAAAAATCATAGAAGGCATTCTAGTTTCTTCTTTGGCTGCTTGAATTGCATCATTAATAGCATCAACATCATGGCCATCTACACAAATAGTTTGCCACCCATAACTATCAAATCTTTTAACTGTGTCATCTGTAAACCAATTCTCAATTTCTCCATCTATAGAAATTCCATTTTGGTCATAAAAGCAAATTAATTTTCCAAGTTCGTGTGTTCCAGCAAATGAACATGCTTCATGAGATATACCTTCCATGAGGCAACCATCTCCTAAAAAGGTATAGGTAAAATGATCTATTGGACTGAGTTCAGCTGTATTAAACTCACCTGCAAGCATTTTTTCTGAAATGGCCATTCCGACTGCATTTGCTATGCCTTGCCCTAGTGGTCCGGTTGTAGTTTCAATACCATAATCTAAGTCATATTCTGGATGTCCAGGTGT
>CAYFJC010000037.1:0-10080 GCA_964343355.1 uncultured Gammaproteobacteria bacterium
ATGAATGCCGTGCTCTAACCAGCTGAGCTACATAACCATTCGTAGAATGATAGTTCCTAAAATTTAAGAGTCAATATCTTTGTTTAATTAACCTTAAACATTAAACTTAAAATGAATCACATCCCCATCGTTAACAATATAATCTTTTCCTTCTAGACGCCATTTACCATTCTCTTTAGCTCCAGCTTCACCTTTGTTAGCAATGTAATCATTAAAAGCAATAACCTCTGCTTTTATAAAACCTCTTTCAAAGTCTGTATGAATAACACCTGCAGCATTTGGAGCTGAGGCATTTAATGGGATGGTCCATGCCCTTATCTCTTGAGGACCAGCAGTAAAGTATGTTTGCAGACCAAGTATTTCATAACCTTTAAATATAACTTTATTTAACACAGGCTCATCCATACCCATCAATTCAAGATACTCACTTTTTTCCTCTTCTTCTAATAAGGCTATTTCTTGTTCAATTTTTATAAATGTTGGAACAACATCATGATTAAGTTTTTTTGCAAAATTCTCAAGATTAGAAAGTAATTCTTTTGATTTCTCATCATCTGATACATTCGCAATATAAAACATTGGCTTGACAGTTAAAAGATGCAGGCTTTTAACAAAAATATTTTCTTCTTCATTAAAATTTTCTAGAGATATAAAATTGCCTGATTCAAGTTCGCTTTTAATGCTAACCAGTATTTCATGATCCTTTTTATTTTGTTGATCAGATGTTTTTAAAAGCTTTTCTGTCTTTAGTAAGCGTTTTGAAATTGATTCAAGATCAGCAAATATTAATTCAAGATTTATTATTTCAGCATCACGAACCGGATCAACAGACCCATCTACGTGTGTAATATTTTGATCCTCAAAACACCTTACTACGTGAGCAAGAGCTTGCATCTCCCTAATATTTGATAAGAATGCATTACCTAGACCTTCACCTTTAGATGCTCCTTTAACTAATCCCGCTATATCAACTAAATCTAAAGTAGTAGGTATAATTTTTTTAGATATTACAATTTCTTGAAGCATATCTAAGCGTTTATCGGGAAGAGGGACTATGCCAACATTAGGCTCTATTGTACAAAATGGAAAATTTTCAGCAGGAATGGCTGATTTTGTTAACGCGTTGAATAGGGTAGACTTACCAACATTAGGAAGACCTATAATTCCACATTTAAATCCCATGTCGTTATGAGTGAAGTTTTAATTGAGCTTCAGAAAATTTCCTTTCACAGATAAGATCGAACACTCTATTAAAATCAAAAAAACTTTCTTCTATAAGATCCTTATCTTTAGGTTTAGATTTACTCAAAACCCAATTTGATACATCTCCTTTATCTCCAGGATGACCAATGCCAATTCTAATTCTATAAAAGTCTTTTGAACCAATTTTTTCAAATATATCTTTAAGTCCGTTGTGACCTCCGTGACCTCCGCCAAGTTTAATCTTTACTTCTCCAGGATTAAGATCTAAGTCATCATGTAAAACTACTAAGTTATTGATAGATATATCGGAGTAACGCATTATTTTTTGTATGGTTTTACCTGAATTGTTTACGTAATTAGTCGGCATGACCCATAGAATATTGTTTTCATGAGATGAAGCAACCTTTGCTTCGAGTTTATCTTTTAAAATAAATTCTAGGCCGTGATCTGCAGAAATTCTAGCTAACCAATCTTTACCTACATTATGTTTTGTCTCATCATATTTAGCACCAGGATTACCAATGCCAACAAAACATAATTTAGACACTTCTAGCTTTCGTCAGACCCTTCGTCAGGAGTTTCAGCATCACTTGAAGCATCAGCACCATCTTCACCTTCTGAAGCTTCAGCACCTTCCTCGCTTTCACCCTCAATAGGATCTTCTTCAACAGCTTTAGGAGCATTTACCGAAACAACCATCTGATCTTGACCATCGTCTAGACCTGATATTTCTGCACCCTCTGGTAACATTAATTCAGATAATCTGATTGCTTCTCCAAGAGGAATATTTGCAACATCAACTTCAATAGCCTCAGGAATATTTCCTGCAAGACAGAGAACCTCAATTTCACGTAATAGTTTGGTTAGAATTCCACCTTCTACTTTGACTCCATTACATTCTTCTTCATTAACAAATCTGAAAGGTACAACAACTTTTAGTTTTGTTTTACTTGATACTCTTAAAAAATCTGCATGAAGAAATTTACCTTTCGCTGGATCTCTTTGAAGCTCTTTTAAAACTACTTTCTCTTCTTTATCACCAATTTTTATTATTAGTACCTGAGTATAAAAGAGTTCATTTTCTGAAGCTTTAGTAAGCTCATTTAAAGGTAATTTAATATTTTCACCCGGTAGCTTATTTCCATAAATAACAGCTGGGATCATTACATCAATTTTCCTTATTACTCTTGCCTTATTTGATCCTGTTCTTTCTCTAGGATCTGCATTTAAAATTATTTCTTGTGTCATATTTGCCTCTTATCTATGTAAACATCGCGCTTAGCGACTCTTCATTGCTTAATCTTCTAATACATTCAGCAATTGTTGGAGCTAGCGAAATGACGCGTATTTTACTGCATTTTTTGCCATCTTGGGACAAAGGAATGGAATTAGTTACAACTAATTCATCCATTGAAGAATTGGCAATCCGCTCAATTGCAGGACCTGATAAAACAGGATGAGTAATATAAGCCTTAACACTTGCAGCACCTTCTTTTTTTAGAGCTTCTACAGCATTACACAAAGTGCCAGCTGTATCGATAATATCATCAGGAACAATGCATATTTTCCCTTTAACATCACCAATAATATTCATAACTTCTGATTCATTTGCTGCAGCTCTTCTTTTATCAATAATTGCTAATTCAGCTCCATCTAGCTGTTTTGCTAAAGCTCTAGATCTAACAACGCCACCTACATCAGGGGAGACTACAACGACATCCTCCATATTTCCTTTGCTTTGAATCTTTATATCTTGAACCATTAGCCCAGTTGCATAGACATTATCAGCAGGCATATCAAAGAAACCTTGAATAGTTTCAGAGTGCAAATCTACTGTTAACACTCTATCAATGCCAACGCTACGGAACATATCTGCAACAACTTTAGCACTTATTGGGACTCTTGCTGATCTCACTCTTCTATCTTGACGAGCATATCCATAATATGGGACAACAGCTGTTATTCTTGATGCTGAAGACCTTTTTAATGCATCTGCAAGAAACATAATCTCCATTAGATTTTTATTTGTTGGCGAGCATGTTGGTTGAATAATAAAAGTATCATGGCCTCTAACATTTTCTTGGACTTCTACTTTAATTTCTCCATCAGAAAAATATCCAATATCAGCAGCAGATATCTGCATTCCTAAAATATCAGCAACATCATTTGCTAAATCAGGGTTTGCAGTTCCTGTAAAAATATCTAAATTAGGCTTACTTATCATAGTTACAAATTATACCAAAATTGGTTGGGGTGGGAGGATTCGAACCTCCGCATATCTGGATCAAAACCAGATGCCTTACCGCTTGGCTACACCCCATTGTTATTTCATACCTCTTAAAGGTGAATATTGTATAGCTTCAGTTAAAAAGAATCTCCAATTAATAGGTATTATTTGCATTATTTTTTTTAATTTATCTGAATGTTTGTATGGAATAAACATAGTAGAGCCGGTTCCTGTTAAATGAATATTAAATGACGAAATATTTTTTTTATAAAATAAATTTATTTCAGGATACTTAGAAAGTACAGAGATTAAAAATGAGTTTTGCATCTCTAAATCTTCAGCAGAAGAAAGTTTTATTTTGTTTGAATGATATTCAAACATTTCTTTGGTTGAGATGCTGATATTTGGACATATAAGTACATATTTTTCTTGAATAAATTCCTTTGACCTAAATTGATCGCCAATACCCGACACATAAGCATTTTGTCCATGGATAAAGAAAGGTACATCCGCACCTAAATTTTTTCCTCTTTTTATCATTTCAGAATAAGAAATATCAAGATCCCAAAGCTTATTTAGCCCCAGTAGTATAGAGGCTGCATTTGAACTTCCACCTCCAAGACCAGCTCCAATCGGAATATTTTTTTGAAGCTTTATTTTAATTCCATTATTGATCTTGTAGTCCTTTTTTAGGTCATTGATTGCTTTTAAAATAATATTATCTTCAGATTTAATTATTGATGGCTCACATTCAATTATAACTTCTGATGAGTCTGTATCTGACATCTCTATGTTGTCATATAAGTCTATAAGTTGAAATGCAGAATCTAAATCATGAAATCCATCAGGCCTTTTACCTAAAACTCGCAAATAAAGGTTTATTTTTGCTGGTGACTGAAGATTAAGGCTACCCATATCTAGATATTACCCCTTTAATAGAATCACTTCCGGCTTTAATATTTATTAAAATAGAACCTTCTTTTTTATGTAAACATTCAAAATAAATTATATTATTTTTTAAATTGCTTAAATTATTTTGAACCTGATTACCGTCTAAACATTTAGAAATAAGATTGAAATACTCTGCTGAATCTAAAGACTCAATAAGCTCTTTAATATTAATACTGGACTTAGGCACAACAGTTATACCTTCTAGTTTATCAATTGTCACATTAAGAACATTTCCTAATAAAGGTTTATTAACCTGTATAATAATGGCATCGGATGAGGGAAATATTGCGATATTAAAATTAGAATTTTTATTATTTTGAGTAAGAGTAAATTTACCAATATATTTTTCCTCTAAGAACTGGGATTGGTTTATTGAAGCGCATGAAACCAAAAATAACAGAAATGCTATTGAGAAACTTTTAAAGATGAATTTGCAGCTATTTGGCATTAATCATAAAACCTCTGATGTCTCCGAGAGAGAAAGATTTATTATAGATGAGTCTACCCAGATTTTTTTAGAAAATTATTTAAAAGAAAAATTTCCAAACCAGATCGAATCTTTTTTTGGGCTCTCAACTTGCAATAGAACTGAATTTTTCTTCATCGCCAATGATGAACAGATAGACGAAATCTTTCATTCCATAAAGCATGCTATGGATATTAATCAAATTCCAGATTCACATTTCTATTTTTTTAATAATGATGATGCATTTATTCATATGTGCAAAGTTGCATGTGGTATAGATTCACAGGTTGTTGGAGAGCAGGAGATATTTGGTCAATTCAAAAGCGCTTATAAAACTGCTGATGATCTTGGTTTAATTAAATCGAGACTGAGGTTGTATATAGATAAGACTCTTGAAATTTCTAAAAAGATCAGAACCTCGACTAAAATTGGCATCAATCCTTTATCAGTAAGCGGATTAGCTCTTAATTTAGTTAAAAGAATCTTTGAAAAACCTGAAAATCAAAAGGTTCTTATTGTTGGCGGCGGAGAAATGGCAAAGCTTATTATTGAAACACTATACAAATCTGGCATCAGAGACATAAGTGCAATCAATCGGAGCATTAAAGTAATGAATATTACTGATACCTTTAATGTTATTCCTATGCCTTTATCGTCATCCCATAAAGCTTTAGAAGATGCTGATATCATAATTGCTTCAGCTACAACCTCTGTTCCAATTATTGGGAAAGGGGCTGTTGAAAGCGCTCTCCAGATTCGAAAAAATAAACCTATGTTATTTATAGATCTAGCTGTCCCTAGAAATATTGAATCAGAAATAAAGCTACTAGAGCAGGTTTACCTATTTTCAATTGACGATATAGAAAAAATTACTAAAGATAATTTTGGTGAACGTCTTGCTGAGGCTGAAAAAGCTTCAAACATGATTGTTCATGAAGTCGAGTTAGCTCAAAATGAAATTTCTAATAAACTAAGAAGGGCTTCTATGAGAGTTGAACTTCAAGAGTTACTAGAATCTTTTTCAAATGAAGATATTTCATTGCTTAGAAATCAAGTAGTAAATAACGGTGATTTAGGTAATTTAATTATAGAAAAAGCAAAAGAAAAAGGATTCTCGGAATCCATTAGAGACATTAAAGCAATTGATAATCATGCAATTAGAGAAATCGTCAAAGGATTAATAAAAGATGCATAATTCAATGCTAATAAAGCTCCAAAAACTTAAAGAGAGATTGGACGAAATACAAGATGCGCTTGTTGACTCAGAAACTGTAAAAAATATTGAAAAATATACTCAATTAAATAAAGAATTTTCTGAATTAAAGCCAATTGTAGAAAAGTTTGACCAATATAACGAAACAGTTGCTCGACATGAGGGCGCAACTTCTTTGCTTGAATCAGATGATGATGAAATGAAGGAACTTGCTCAGATTGAACTAGAGGAATCTCAGCAAGAGTCTGAAGGTTTTGAAAGAGATCTGAAATTCATGCTCTTACCAAAAGACTCGGCAGATGATGGTTCAGCCTATTTAGAAATTCGCGCTGGAGCAGGTGGTGACGAGGCTGGAATTTTTGCTGGAGATTTATTTAGAATGTACACCAGGCTTGCAGAAAGAGAAGGGTGGGGTCTCGAAGTTATTAATACTAGGCCTGCTGAACAAGGAGGTCTGAAAGAAGCGGTTGCTAAGTTAACAGGAAAAGCTGTATTCAAAGTTATGAAATTTGAATCTGGAGTTCATAGAGTTCAAAGGGTTCCTGAAACAGAATCTCAAGGAAGAATTCATACCTCCACCTGCACTGTTGCAATTCTTCCAGAAACTGAAGAAATCCAAGATGTAGATATTGCAAAGTCTGATTTAAGAGTTGATACCTATAGAGCATCTGGAGCAGGAGGGCAGCATGTTAATAAAACAGATTCTGCTGTTCGTTTAACTCATATTCCAAGTGGTTTGGTTGTAGAGTGTCAGGATGGCAGATCGCAACATAAGAATAAAGAAAAAGCTTTGTCACTACTAAGCGCTAAGCTAAAGCAAAGAGATCTTGAAGAGCAGCAAGAGAGTATAGCCAGCGAAAGAAAGGTTTTAGTTGGAACTGGTGATAGAAGTGAAAAAATAAGAACATACAATTTTCCGCAGGGAAGAATGACTGATCACCGAATAAAGCTAACTCAGCATAATCTAGATCAAATTATGGATGGCGATATTAAAAGTATTTGTGATGCACTATTGTCTGAAAATCAATTGGCAATGCTATCGCAACTTGAGGAAGAGTGATCACTATTGTCAGCATCCTTAAATACATATAAAGAAAAAATAAAGATACTTGAATCAAGTATTCCAGGTATAAGTAATAACTTTAGATTCTATTTAAAAAAAGGTCTTAAATACTCTGATGCTGTTGTTATCCTTAACGACGATATTGATATACCAGCAGATGAAGTAGTACTAATTGAGGATTTTATAGATCTTTCAATAAAAAAAATTCCAATTGAGTACATATTGAATGATTCTGAATTTTATGGAAGACATTTTTATGTAGATAAAAGAGTTCTAATTCCAAGGGATGAGACTGAGTTATTGGTCGATGTTCTGATTAATCATGATATTCAGAGAAATTCTAAAATAATAGATCTAGGAACTGGATCAGGCTGCATAGGAATTTCTATTGCTTTAGAGATGCCAGAATCAAAAGTAATTGGTGTTGATAAATATCTTGATGCAATAGATGTAGCTAAGAAAAATAAGCAAATGCATCAGGCTTCAAATTTTGATCTAAAGCATTCTGATTGGCTATCTAATGTAAATGAATCTGATTTTGATGTAGTTATATCTAACCCGCCTTATATTGATCCAGGTGATTTACATTTAAAAAACCTAGTTCATGAACCTAAATCTGCTTTAGTCTCTTCAGATAATGGCCTTTCAGATTTTAAAAAAATATCTTCACAAGCATTTAAAAAATTAAAAAAAAACGGCATTCTTATGTTTGAACATGGATATAATCAAGCAGATCAAGTTCAAGAGATTATGGAATTGAGCAACTTTAATGAAATTGAGACTTTTAAAGATTATCAACTTCATCCTAGAATAACTATAGGCAAAAAATTAGCTTGATTATATAATTTAAAGAAATATAAATAGGGGAAAGAATATGAGTGGAGATATGCAAAGATGGACGCCTAATGTTGCAAGCATTATTGAGCATGCCAATGAATTCCATCCAACAAAAGAAGTTATTAGTAGAATGGTTTCAGGTGAAGTTCATAGAACAAATTATGCAGAAGTTTGTGTGAGATCTAGAAAGCTTGCCTCAGCTTTAGAAAAAGATGGTTATAAGAAAGGTGATGTTATAGCTACATTAGCTCTAAATACTTATAGGCATTTAGAGATGTATTATGGTATTTCAGGAATGGGCGCAATCTGCCATACCTTAAATTTCAGACTTCACCCTGAACAGGCTGTTTATATTATTAATCATGCCGATGATAAGATTATTTTTTGTGAAGCTCCGTTTATTCCAATAATGGAAGGACTTAAAGATCAACTTACATGTGTTGAAAAATATATCATTCTTTGTGATGAATCAGAAATGCCTGAAACAGGATTAAAAAATGCAATTTCCTACGAAGAGTATATAAGCAGTGGAGATGAGGATTATGAATGGCCAGTATTGGATGATGATGCTGCCTGCGGACTTTGCTATACCTCAGGAACTACTGGAAATCCTAAAGGCGTTCTTTACTCACACAAATCAAATATTCTGCATGCTCAAGCATCTTTAAATGCTATGCCGATTGGCCCTGATGAAACAATACTTATGGTTGTTCCTTTATTCCATGTTCTTGCTTGGGGTATTCCTTATTATGGACCTATGAATGGATCTAAACTTGTAATGCCTGGCATGCAAATGGAAGGCGAACCTTTATATGACCTCATCGACAAAGAAGAGGTTACTTTGGCTTTTGGTGTGCCCACTATTTGGATGGGATTACTTGCCTATTGTAGGGACAATAATAAGATTTTAACTTCAGTAAGAAATACAATTATTGGAGGTTCGGCTCTATCTCTTCCAACTCTTCAAGAGTTTGATGAAGTTCATGATGTAAATGTTATTCATGCTTGGGGTATGACAGAAATGAGCCCTCTAGGTACTATAAATGTTCCTACTCCAGAGATGGAGAATATGGGTAAAGAAGAAAAATATGCAATTCAATTAAAACAAGGCAAACCAATCTATGGCGTTGAACTCAAAGTTGTAGATGATGCTGGAATTGAACTTCCTAAGGATGGAGAATCTCAAGGCCATTTGTTGGTGAGAGGAGCCTGGATTCTGCAAAAATATTTTAAAGCAGAAAATGATGCGGTTGATAAGGATGGATGGTTTGATACTGGAGATATTTCTGTTCTAGATCAAGATGGTTACATGATTATTAAAGATAGAGCCAAGGACGTGATCAAGTCTGGAGGAGAGTGGATAAGCTCCATTGATTTAGAGAATGCTGCTTTTGGACATCCTGATATTGCAGAAGCTTGTGTTGTAGGAATTCCTCATCCGAAGTGGGATGAAAGACCAATGTTATTTGTAGTTACAAATGATGGCGAGCCAATTGAAAAAGAAAGTATATTAGAATTTCTTGCTTCAAAGGTTGCCAAATGGTGGCTTCCTGATGAAATTATTTTCTTAAAAGAATTACCACATGGCGCTACAGGAAAACTTCAGAAATTTGAGCTTAGAGACGAATATAATAATTACTACATGGAGAAATAATATGTTGGAAGTTGTAAAACCTGAAGAGATTCAATCGGTTATAGGAAAAGAATTAGGAAAGTCAGACTGGGTCACTATAGATCAAGAAAGAATAGATAAATTTGCAGATGCAACCATGGATCATCAATTTATTCATGTCGATCCAGCTCAAGCTGAGCCAATTTTTGGTTCTACTATAGCTCATGGATTTCTTTCGCTATCGCTTGTAGCTGGAATCCCTTATCAACAACAGATAGGGCTTATTTTAGAAGGAACAAAAATGGGTCTAAATTACGGTTTAGATAAAGTAAGATTTTTAAGCCCAGTTCCAGTTAATTCAGAAGTTAGAATATCAATGAAATGTGTTGATATAACTGAAAAGAATCCAGGACAATTTTTAGCTAAAAATGAAGTAACAATGGAAATTAAAGGTGTTGATAAGCCGGCTTTTGTTGCTGAAACTTTGAGTTTATTTATTACTTAAAAA
>CAYFJC010000038.1:0-9939 GCA_964343355.1 uncultured Gammaproteobacteria bacterium
ATTATTTTTTATAATAAATCTTTAATTCTCTTATTAATCTCTTCCTTAATAAGCCACATTCGATCTTGACCCCAGACATAATAAGGATCACTACCATCCTCGTTAGTAATTTTAAAACTAGGGACACCCCAGCAATTACCTTCATACATTTCTTTTAAGTTATTATCTAGGTCTTGTTTCCAAGCATTTGATTTAAAATTCTTTTTAATATCATTCCAGTCTAAATCGAGTTTAATAACTACAGTTTGTAAATAGTCATCACTACCAATATTTATTCCATCTTGAAAAGATGCATTAAGTAATTCCTGGATATATTCAAAACCCTTCCCTGCTTTATCTATAGCTGGAAATAATGAATACGCTTTACGAGCAGGAAAGCCAATTGGTGAATATATAGATTTAATTTCGTGTTTATGTTTTCTTCCTTCACGAGCTGCATCTGAAATGATGTATTTTCCTTTATAGCTTGGAATTATCATGCCACGCATCAACATTGGAAGAACTGGTTTTGTTATAAGGTTTATAGAAGATTCTTGACCTAATTCCTTAACCCGCTTGGTGCTTACATGCGTGTAAGGACTATTTAAGGATGGGTAATAAGTAAGATTAACTTTTTTACTAGAATTAAATTGATCAGGTGCTTTTAATTTTAATATACAAACAGGTTTATCATCTAAGGTTCTTTTTAAACCTAATTCAGTCAACCTTTCTTCTAAATAATTTACTCTATCAAGACCCCAATATAATTCTTTCTCATAATAAAAAGCAGAGCCAAAATAGTACCCTTTCTCATCTCTTGTTTGATTGCCTAATAGTATCTTTTCAGAAACCTCGTCCTGTGATGAAGGAAATGCTGAACATAGGGCATCGATAGCATCTTCATTGCCAGACCATAGTGCAAAGCTTACTTTTATAGCAATTTCACTAAATTTATTTTTATTAACAGCAGTTAAAATTGAATTAGCTTTATAAATCATCTCTTTTGATGGATAAGACTTACCTGGAAAAGCAATATCATAAAAAGGAGCTATACGCTTAACATCCTCAAGGCAGTAATTGCTATAAAGAGACGCTTCATGAACTGCTTCAGGATTCTCCTCACCCACTAGTATCGCTTTGAATGAAATATCATAAGAAGCTCTAAGTTCTTCAATACATTGAAGGGTTAAGTGTGAATATGGATCATCGACTTTGTGAAAATATAATACTTCATGTAATCTATTTTCTGCTTGCCTGCTTATTTCTGCATCAACTCTCACTGACTTAAAAATCTCATAACTTGAGTGTTTATTCATAAATAGATTTCTGACTCTTGCAGCAATGGTTCTTTGAGTCATAAAATTTATAAAAGTTTTTAACATAATTATCTTATTTACAGAGAGTCTTATGACGACCCTTTTTTTATCCAAAAAAAATACTTAATTTTTTTATAAAGATGATTTAGTATAAGTTATGAGCAAATTAAAGATAGCCAGTTCATTTGTAAAAATAAGACTACATAATATAGGTACCCTACTCCTGAAAACTGCTACTACTTACGCTGTAGCTGGTTTTGGAGCTATTCAGCTATCAAGCATAGTCGTAGATAATATCTCTACAGAGGAAGTGCTTGGACTTACTCCTGAATCCTTTATGCAGATACTTTTTATTGGTGTTTTAGTTGGTTTTCCAATTGTCTTAGTTGCTGCGTATATTTTTAAAAAAAATACTATAAACGCACCTATTGTTGAAGCCTATGAGGCATTAAGTAAAGACATCTCTAGTAAAAAACCAAAAATAGGAATAATGCCTTTTGAAAATTTAAATAATGATAATGATGGCGCATTCTTGGTAGATGGAATAGTAGAAGATTTAATTACTGAACTTTCTATGGTCAAAGAAATTTCCGTTGCTACACGCAAAACATGCTTTGGATTTAAGGGAAAAGATTATACAAGCGAAGCATTTAAAGACGAATGGGGCTTTGACTATGTTGTTTCAGGAAGCATTAGATCTTCAGATGATAGATTAAGAATATCAGTTGAACTTAGTGATATGGATCATGATGAGGTTATTTGGAGTTCTAAATACGATAAAGTTAAATCAGATATTTTTGATCTTCAGGATGAGATAGTTACAAAAGTTATCACTTCAGTAATAGGCGAAATAGAAATAACTAGCTTAAAAAGAGCTTACAGAAAACCAACTGAAGATATGACATCTTATGAATATACGCTTAAAGGAAGAGCGTTGAATCAAAAATTTGAAAAAGAAGCCAATGCTGAGGCTCTTGTAATGCTTGATGCTGCAATTGAAGCAGATGCCCTTAATCCGCTACCCCACTCATGGAAAGCATGCACGCTTGGTCAGGCCATGTTTATGGGTTGGAATGAGAGTAGCGATGAAAGCATGGGAGTATTTTTAGAGACCTTGAGTAAGGCAAATGAGATGAATGACAATGATTGGAATACAAATAGAATTTTAGCTGAAGCACATTTAACGCTGAATGATTTTGGGCAAACTAAGGTTTATGCATCCAAGGCCTATAGGGCAAATCCTAGCAATCCTCATGTCTTATCTATTTATGGTGAAGCTTTATTGAGAAATAATGAAATTGATAATGCTATAAAGATTTTTGAGAAAATGTATGAACTTGAACCAGTTGTAGGGAGTGACACAAACTCAGATAGACCTTTGCAAGCTATTTTATTTGCATACTACTTAAATAAAGATTTTGATAAATGCATGGAGCTTTTCACCCAACTTGAAGACTTTAATGTAAAGACTTGGTTATCATTAGTTGATATTCATCTTAAGACCCAAAAAGATCCATCACCTGAAAGCTGGTACAAGTCAGGAATTCAAAAATTTGATGATATAAATTGGAAGAATGAAATTAATGCCTTCCATTTAGATAATAAAGAAATTAAAGATAATTTCTTAAATATCTCATCTAGCTTCGCTTGATTATTTCTACTTAAGTTTCATCCAAAACCTAGATAGTTTTTTTTAGCCCTTATGTTAGAATCTGAAAAATACTAACTTACAAACAACTCATGTTATATAAATCTATATTAGACACAATTGGTAACACGCCTAGCGTTAAAATTAACAACTTAGCTCCTGATGGAGTTGAAATGTATGTTAAACCTGAATTTTTTAATCCTGGTAGCTCTGTAAAGGACAGATTGGCATTAAATATCATAAATGATGGTGAGACATCAGGTTTACTTAAACCTGGGCAGACCATAGTAGAAGCTACAAGCGGAAATACTGGAATTGGTTTAGCTATGGTATGTGCTTCTAAGAATTACCCTCTTGTAATAACAATGCCGGAAAGCGCCTCAATTGAAAGAAGAAAAATGATGAGATTTCTTGGCGCTAAAGTTATTTTAACTCCTGCATCAGAGGCTGGATCAGGTGCTTACAATAAAGCTAAACAACTAGCTTATGAAAATGATTGGTTTTATGCCAAACAGTTTGAGAACACTGCAAACGCAAATATTCACGAATCCACAACCGGAAAAGAAATCGTTGATGATTTTAAAGATATTGGATTAGATTACTGGGTTTCAGGCTATGGTACAGGTGGCACTTTTACTGGTGTTTCAAGAGCATTAAGGCAATCCATGCCAAGCACACAGCTAATCATGGCTGAACCTGATACAGCTCCATTGATTGCTAATGGTAAAGCTCAAGAAAGAAATAATGATGGAACATTTGCATCCTCACATCCAGACTGGAATCCCCATCCTATACAGGGCTGGACCACTGATTTTATTCCATTAGTTCTTCAAGAATCTATTGATGAAAGCTTTATAGACGAAGTTGTTCCTGTATCTGGCACTGATGGTATTTACTGGTCACAAAAGCTTGCAGCAGACGAAGGCATCTTGACTGGTATTTCTGGCGGAGCTACATTTGCAGTAGCTATGGATGTTGCTAAAAGAGCTAAACCAGGATCAATAATTTTATGCATGCTTGCAGACACAGCTGAAAGATATTTATCCAGCCTCTTGTTTGAGAATATTTCAGCTGAAATGAGTGATAAAGAATTAACTATATTGAATTCAATTTCTAGTTAACTTATTAAAATATAATTTGCTTACCGTCTTTCATTACAAATTTTACATTTCTTATATTTTTTATATCAGATAGAGGATTCCCTTTGACAGCTATTAGATCAGCAGTCTTACCAACCTCAATCGATCCCAGATCGTTATTTATCTTTAAAAGCTTTGCTGTGTTAATCGTTGCTGACTTTATAGCTCTCATTGGGCTCATGCCGTATTTAACCATAAAGATAAACTCATCAGCGTTTGTTCCATGTGGCTGAACTCCTGCATCTGTTCCAAAGGCAATCATTACTCCTCTTTCATGAGCCTTTTTAAAAGTAGCACCAATCTGTGGGCCAACACTCGCTGCCTTTGGTCTAACAATTTCTGGAAAATAATTGTCAATTTTAGATTTAGCTGCAACAAATTCACCAGCTGAGATTGTAGGTACATAATAAGTATTATTTTTTATCATTAGATCCATCACTTCCTCAGTCATAAAGGTTCCATGCTCAACAGAATCAACACCTGCAATAACTGCCCTCTTCATACCTTTAGCACCATGGGCATGAACAGCTACCCACATTCCATAGTCTTTAGCAGCTGCTACAACTGCATCAACCTCTTCAAGAGTAAATTGCGGGTTATCTTGTGATTTAGCTAGACTCAATACACCACCAGTTACTGTTAACTTGATCCCATCAGCACCATCTTTATATCTTTGTCTTACAGCTGCATAGGCATCATATGGACCGTTAATAACTCCATCTTCAGCTGCTGGATACTCATAAGAATCTGAATTTAAACCATTTGTTGGATCAGCATGACCACCAGTTGTTGCAATACTTTTCCCTGAGGTAAAAATTCTTGGCCCAATTATTTGATTTGAATTAATAGCATCTCTAAGTGAAATAGCAACCATGCCACTATCGCCAAGCTGTCTAACTGTTGTGAAGCCAACTTTTAGTGTCTTATAGGCATGCTGCGTAGCTAATATAGCTTCAGTCTCTCTTTCAACTTTTATTGGACGTTTAGCTTTAGATTGATATTCGCCACCAAAATGAACATGCATATCCATCAATCCTGGCAGTAATGTATAACCCCTTAAATCAATTAGCTCATCATTTGTATCTATATCAATAAAGCCTTGTTTAATAGCGGTAATTGTATTGTTATCAATGATTATCGACGTATCTGTAACCTGAACTTCATTTATTACATCAACATACACAGATGAATAAATAACCGTAGATGAGTATAATGGGAAAATTAAAAGAGCAGATAGGTATTTTAAATATTTCATACCAAAATTCTACATTAATTATAGATATTCATCTAATCATTCGATTCAACATAGAAAACAATATCATAGCCTTTCTTTTCAAGGCAAACCTCAAGTCCTTTATATGATCCTAACTCTGATAATGCATCCGCAGATGCATAAAGGGTCCAGGTAGCCATAGCTATCATAGAATATGGCAGTACTAATAACCTAGTTACTATTCCTCCTGTAGTAGCTAAGTCTACAGCAACAATAAGACCACCCAACCCATAAGCGCCGCCAACTCTTTTTAGTAATCTTTTTGCGGGTGAGTTTTTATCTTCTAACTTTGTTTGGCAAAACAGCACATCAGATTCAATTAAACTAATATTGGGATTATCATCAACCAAGATATATGCAGGCGTTCCCTTAATGTTAAATGTATTTACCTCACCAGGTATTTCTTTAAAGGTATTTGAAGCGCAGGAGCTCAAAAGGATAATTAATCCAAAGGTAATTAATATATGCTTCATGAAGGGTTATAACAATGTTAAAAGGAGCACTTGGTGCTCCTTTTAAATTTTAGCAAAGATTATTTAGCAGAATAAATAACCTGACAGACTTCTATCGTCTCATTAACAATCTCATCAACATACTCTTGTGCTTCTGCCCATATAGAAGCATAAGAAGCTCCGGCATAAAATCCATCAAGAGCCTTTCCAGCTTCTTTTCCAGTATTAAAGATAGCTCTAAAATGAAACATACCTGTTTCATGAACGCCGCCACCTACTGGGGCATAAACACCAAGCCTCACATCATGTCCCGCAGCCTGAAGGGCTGCTTCCAGTATAATCATTTTATCTGTAAATGCAGTCTCATCATTAAGCTTAATTCTCCATAAACGCTCAAATGTATCTTGAGGAAGAATAGGATTATCTTTTAGTGGCTTAAATACTGATGTGTATTTCACTCGTCTTAGACGTTTATAAGCAGGATCAGGGTTGAATGGGTCATACGCCTGTACCATGGCTAATGCACCTTCTAAATTAGGAAAAGCACTCCATACAAACATTTCACCAGGATAATTATTTCCTGCTCTAGTAACACAAACACCTGCATCACTTGCTCCAATAGCTTCAAACGTCTCTGGATTATTTTTCATATAATCAATGTACTTGTTTACATCCTTAGCTTGCACCATCAAAGTTGAAAATGCTCCTTCTGGGACTGCCATCAAATTGACTGTAAAGCCAAATGTGAAGAACACAGCCAATGTTAATTTCATTTTATTCATCTATTACTCCTTTAAATATTAAGTATTAATAATACACTTAATACAGATATAAAGGGATTTAAAGGATTAAGAATTAGTTTAAAAAAATCTATCATTATTCAGAAAACTAGTTTAAATTTAATGTTCATTTAATATTTTTGTTTAACTAATTGGGGATAGTTTATATAGAAATGTCAGATTCAAGATTCTTTGACGACCGCTTAACTTATTTATCATTTGTAACTACCTCTAATGAAAAAAATGTTGTTGCTAAAGAAATTTCTAGTGTAATTAAGTCCATCTCAAAAGAAAAAGCAGCTTTAAGGATATTTGATGCCGGCATAGGAGATGGTTCTCTTCTAATGAACGTCATAAAAAACTGCCATAAAGAATTTCCATATATTCCATTTTTTGTAATGGCAAAAGAAATAAGCATTGAGGACGTAAGGCTTTCTCTTGAAAAGTTATCAGACAGATTTATTGAACACCCTAATATGGTTTTTACTATTACTAATTTATATTTTAGTGAAGCTGCCTCTTTACAATCAAATAATCCTAAAAAACAAAAGAAAATGAAATGGAACTCTTTAGCTTTAGAGGGAAATAGTTCATATGAGTTTAATAACCAGTTAACGAATATTGAGGATCTTTTAAAGGACTCATGGACTATTGATGAAGACCCTGTAACTCATAGAGCTAGTTATAAAAATCCATCAGTTTTAACTATTTACAGAAAAGATCATGAGAACTTAGTAGATAGGTATATTCCAAATCAGGGTGATGACAAAAAAGTTTTTGACCTTATTCTTGCCTCACAACCCTATAGATCTAGAACTTCAGAAAAGAAAAAAGTAGATTTTGTTATTAAACCTATGATCGACATACTTAATAAAAATGGAAAACTTGTTATTGTTCATTCATGCGGCAATGACTCGGTATCTAAAGTTATTAAGCAACTATGGCCCCAAGAAAACCCCTATCCAACCCCTGCAAAAGCCATTATTAAATATCTTAAAAAAACATTACCGGCAAGAAAATTAGATGACCTAGTTTTCCATAAACCTGTTAAATTTGGATATAAACTTAAACCCATTCCCGATGATAATAACTCTATCGCAACATCATTATTTTCAGCTGCTTGGAATAATATTGTTTACGTAGGACAAATGAACTCTGATCAGATTACTCAAGCACAAGAAGAAGGAAAGTATGTCGAAGTTATTGAAAAACTTTTATTTGAGAATGATAATACTGTTCACTTTAATAACGAGATGTTTGTCATCGAAAAAAATAGAATTTTTAAACCATAAATTGTTTTTGTCTAAAAATAATTCCCTTTTATTCCTTTTAATCCTAATAGCGAGTTGCTCTATGAGTGAAGATAACAAATTAATACCACCCTCTCCTGAAAAGATTCCATATCTAATGGAAGCTCATGGTGATACCAGAATAGATAATTATTATTGGTTAAGAGACGATACAAGGTCTGATCCCAAAGTATTGAATTACTTAAAACTAGAAAATGCATATACAGAAAAGTGGTTTGATGGAAGAACAGATTATAAAACTCAGATTTTAGACGAGCTTATTAGTAGAGTTGTTTCAAGTGAGACCTCTTTTAAAGTTAAAAAAGGTAATTATTTATATTTTGATGAAATTACAAGCGAAGATCAGTTACCAAAGTATTATCGTTCTAAGGATGGGGTGAAAGAGTTAATAATAAATCCCAATGATAAGCTTAGCACTCAAGAATATTATTCTATCAATTCAATAGTTCCATCATCAGATAATTCACTTATAGCTTTTAATGATGACGATAATGGTAGACGTGAATTTACCATTAAAATTTTAAATTCAGATTATGAGTTGCTTGATGATGAAATCACTAAGACTAGTTATGGAATATTTTGGTCTAGTGATAATAGATTTATTATTTACCTAAAAAAAGATCCTATTACCTTAATCGCAAATGAGGTATATGTTCATGAGGTTGGTACAACTCAGGATGAGGATATCCTTATATATAAAGAAGAGGATCCAGAATTTAATATAAATTTAGCTCAATCTAGAACAGATAAGTATATTTATATTGATTCAGCAAAGACAAACTCAAATGAAATTAGATTAATTGATGCAGCCAATCCAAAAGCCGATCCAAAGATAGCTATTGAGCGAGGTGAGGATCATTTATATACACTTGAACACTCTAATAATGGTAGTTTTTACGTCAAATCTAATTTAAATGCACCAAATTACAAAATTTATAAAGCTAATATAGATAGCTTAAATGAGTCTCTTGATGAAATCGCTGCTCACAATCCTGATCTTTTTATTTCAGATCATGTAATTTTTGATGACTATCTTATTTTGGAAATAAGAGAGAATGGCTTGCCTGGTATTCAAAAGATTAAATTATCAGATAAAAGATCTACAACCCTAGCTTTTAACGATGAGTCATATTACGTCTCTCTTGGTTATAATTATAATTCTAAAGATTCACATTTCTATTACACCTATTCAAGTCCTACTCAACCAGTAACTGTTTATTCTCATGATCTAGAGAATGCTGAAACTAAAAATCTATGGCAAAAAGAGATTAATAATTTCGATCCAAAGAAATACACCACATCTAGACAATTTATTACAGCAAGAGACGGAGTTTCAGTTCCTGTAACAATTACCCATTTAAAAGACATAGATCTAGAATCAGCACCCATTCTTTTTTATGGCTATGGCTCATATGGAATTACAACTGAATCTTACTTTAGAAGCTCCATCATTCCATTATTAGAAAGAAATTTCATTCATGTGCTAGTTAATATTAGAGGCGGTGGTGAAATGGGAAAATATTGGTATGAACAAGGCAGAATGCTCAACAAGCTAAATACATTTTATGATTTCAATGATGCTGTTAAAAGTATATTAAATATGGGAATTGGAGATAAGGATAAAGTTTTTGCACAAGGTGGTAGCGCTGGTGGCCTTCTAATGGGTGCCATTATCAATTTTGAGCCTGAACTATACACAGGCATATTAAGTGGCGTTCCTTTTGTTGACGTCCTTACAACTATGTCAGACGCAAGCATACCTTTAACAACCTTTGAGTGGGATGAGTGGGGAAATCCAGAGAATAAGGATGAGTATATGTATATGAAGCAATATTCACCCTATGACAATATTGCAGCTTTAAATTATCCAGCTGTTTTAGTTACATCTAGTCTTTTTGATTCACAGGTTCAATATTATGAGCCAGCTAAATACACACCTAAATTAAGAGAATACTCTACCTCAGGAAATCCAGTCCTTATGAAAATGAATCTTATAGGTGGTCATGGTGGTAAAAGCGGCAGATTAAATCAAATGGAAGAAAC
>CAYFJC010000039.1:0-9579 GCA_964343355.1 uncultured Gammaproteobacteria bacterium
CTGAGCTATCGGGGAACGCGTTGAGCATTATAATTAATTTTTTAAGAAATAAGTATAAATATTTATGACAAAAACACTAAAGGTTATTTCTGACTTCGAACCAGCAGGAACACAGCCACAAGCCATAACTAGTTTAGTAGAGGGTCTTAATGATGGATTGCTGCACCAAGTGCTGCTTGGAGTAACGGGTTCTGGTAAAACTTACACCATGGCAAAAGTCATTGAGGAGACTCAAAGGCCTGCCATTATCATGGTACATAACAAAACTTTAGCAGCTCAGCTCTATGGAGAGTTTAGAGATTTCTTTCCCAATAATTCAGTTGAGTATTTTGTTTCTTACTATGATTACTATCAGCCTGAGGCTTATGTTCCAACTTCAGATACCTATATTGCTAAGGATGCATCGATTAATGAGCATATTGAGCAAATGCGCCTATCGGCTACCAAAGCATTACTAGAAAGAAAAGATACTATTGTTATTGCAACGGTTTCGTCTATCTATGGTTTAGGAGCCCCTGAGTCTTATTTAAAAATGGTCATGCATTTGGATAGAGGTGACATTATTGATCAAAGAGATCTTTTAAGAAGACTCTCCACGCTTCAATACACCCGTAATGATTTAGATTTTAGAAGAGCTACATTTCGAGTGAGAGGCGATACTATTGATGTTTATCCGGCTGACTCAGATAGTGAGGCTTTACGCATAGAGTTATTTGGAGATGAGATAGAAAAATTATCTTGGTTTGATCCCTTAACAGGAGGTCTTATTAATGAAATACCACGAGCTACTATTTTTCCTAAAACCCATTATGTAACTCCCAAAGAAACTGTGCTTGGATGTATTGATGATATTAAAAGTGAGCTTAAAGAGCGACTTGAGTATTTAAGATCTATTAATAAATTAGTTGAAGCTCAAAGATTAGAGGAGCGCACAAGGTATGACATAGAGATGATGCAAGAGCTTGGCTATTGCCAAGGTGTTGAAAATTACTCACGTTACTTATCAGGCAGAGAGCCTGGTCAATCACCACCTTGTTTATTTGACTATCTGCCTAAAGATTCCATTGTTTTTATAGATGAGTCCCATGTCTCTGTTCCACAAATAGGCGCCATGTATAAAGGCGATAGATCAAGAAAAGAAACCTTAGTTGAATATGGTTTTCGACTTCCATCTGCCATGGATAATCGTCCTTTAAAGTTTGAGGAATGGGAGGAGTTAGCTCCCCAAAGAGTCTATGTTTCAGCAACTCCGAATAAGTATGAGATGGAGCGCAAAGATAACTTAGTTGAGTTACTAGTAAGACCCACAGGGCTGACTGATCCTGATGTAGAAATTCGTCCAGCTGGAAATCAAGTTGATGATGTTATTGGTGAATGTAATGAGCGAGTGAAACTCAAAGAAAGGGTCTTGATAACAACTTTAACTAAAAGAATGGCGGAAGACCTCACCGATTATTTAAATGAAAATGGAATTAAGACAAGATATATGCATTCTGATATTGATACGGTTGAGAGAGTCGAAATTATTAGAGATCTTCGCTTGGGTGCTTTTGATGTTTTAGTGGGTATTAATTTATTAAGAGAAGGCTTAGATATTCCAGAGGTAAGCTTGGTTGCTATATTAGATGCAGATAAAGAAGGTTTCTTGAGATCAGAAACCACAATGATTCAAACCATTGGAAGGGCTGCTAGAAATATCAGAGGCAGAGCTATTTTATATGCAGATAAAATAACAGGCTCGATGCAAAGAGCTATCGATGAAACCGATAGAAGAAGAAGCGTTCAGGAGATTTATAATAAAGCTAATAATATTACACCAACCTCAATCACTAAAGGCGTTAAAGATATTATGGAAGGCGCCAGAACCATTAAAGGTAAAGTTAAGAATAAGCCTAAGGATCTGGAGAAAGATTTACCTTTTAAAATTAAAGATGATTCAATTAAAAATTTAACTGAGACTCTTCAAAAACTTGAAGATCAAATGTATATTTTTGCCAAACAAATGGAATTTGAAAAAGCTGCTTTATGCAGAGATAAAATTAAGTACCTGAAGCGGCAGTTAATTGATTTATAGAATCTTGGCATGAGTTAACTTTCATCAGTAAAGCGTATTCTCTTGTTCTTTCAACAAAATCAATCGTTTGCTGCCCTCGCGAATAACCATTTTGAGGTTCAAAATAAAGCTCATCACCGTCAAGAACCATCAGTGCAGTCCTCAAATCACTCCAAGTTAAAGACTCTGGAGCAACATCAATTGATGCAATTGTATTCTTGATATTGGTTGCACCAAGATTATAAGTAGCAAGACTAAAGTTAATTTTATCTGTCTCTGTAAGACCATAATCTATTGAAGCTGTTATATCAGCTAGATGCCTTGAGCCACCCATAATACTATTTCTTGGATCTATTCTATTTGTTATTCCAAGACTTTTAGCAGTTTGCTGAGTCAGCATCATCATCCCACGAACTCCCATATTAGACTTAGCTCTTGGATCCCATTGTGACTCTTGAAAAGAAATTGCTGCCAAGAACTCCCAATCAAGTTGAGTAAGCTCCTCTGCTTCAAGAAACAAATCTTTAAATTTATAGAACCTGGTATCGAGCAGGTCAGCAAATTTATTTCTTTCAAAATTATTTAAGGTGAGAGTTTCAGCTGCAGTTTTTGTATATTGCTCACACTCAGTAATAATAGGATTTATCTCTTCCACCTTAGAACAGCTAGAGAGAACTAGAATTATCGAAATAACCAAAAAATGTTGAAAGAAATTACTCATTTATATATTTTTAATTCAAAACATCACTATAATTAGTGCATACATTATTTCAGACCGGAACAAGTGTCAAAGACTAGTTGCCTATTTCTTCAAGGTAAAAAAAGTTTTTCTATCTCCAAATTGGACCAACTCAACCGCGCTTTTAATAAAGCCAATGCTGAAGAGGCTTCTATTTCTTGTTATGAAATATATTTAATTGCTAGTCAATCAGCCTTAGACAACCAACTTGATGAGATTTTACAATTAGTAAAAGGTTCTAAAGATTTAGATCAATTTTCATTTTTAGTAGGCCCTAGAACCGGAACTATTACGCCATGGTCTTCGAAAACAGAAGATATTTTTAAAAATGTTGGTATTAAAAATATTGAAAGAGTAGAAAGATTTTTTAGTTTTTCAATAGAGGGCGCCAATAAACCGATAAGCAGCCTAGATCTATCAATGCTCTTTGATCGAATGACTCAAGATGTCTATCAATCAACTGAAGACTGTTCTTCTATTTTAAAGCCAAACTCTAAGAGGCTTATAAATCACATAGATATAATAGCTAATGGAAAGGCAGCACTAGTTAACGCCAATAAAACTTTTGGATTTGCTCTTAGTGAAGATGAGATTGATTACTTATTTAATTTTTATTTAGCTGAAAATAGAAATCCAACTGATGCAGAATTAATGATGTTTGCTCAAGCCAATTCTGAGCATTGTCGCCATAAGATTTTTAACGCAGACTGGATTGTTGATGATATTAAAGTTAAAAATTCTCTTTTTGATCTTATCAAAGCAACCAGTAAACATTCACCAAATGGAGTTATATCGGCTTATAAAGATAATGCTGCTATTACTAAAGGCAAGGAAGTTGAAAGACTTCATCAGGATGAAAAAAATCTTTATACCTTTGAGAAGGAGTTATTAAATTCAACTATTAAAGTTGAAACTCATAATCACCCTACAGCTATATCTCCATATCCAGGAGCGGCTACAGGTTCAGGTGGTGAGATTAGGGATGAAGGCGCTACTGGAAGAGGTGCTAAACCTAAAATAGGTTTAGTTGGTTTCAATGTTTCTAATTTAAGAATACCAAGCCTCCAAAGAGAGTGGGAGGATGACGAGCATTCCCCTGAAAGGATTGCCTCGCCTTTAGATATTATGACTGAAGCACCTATAGGAGCAGCAGCATTTAATAACGAATTTGGAAGACCTTGTACTTTAGGCTATTTTCGATCCTTTGAAACCCCATTTAATAATAAGGTTGCGTTTGGTTACCACAAACCAATTATGTTAGCTGGCGGCATTGGTGAAATTAGAGATAAAAATAATTTTAAACTACAAATTGAAGATGGATACATTGTGGTCGTGCTTGGAGGACCAGCAATGCTCATTGGTTTGGGTGGAGGAGCAGCCTCATCAGTTTCTTCTGGAGATAGTGATGAAGATTTAGATTTTGCATCGGTGCAAAGAGATAATGCAGAGATGGAGAGAAGATGCCAAGAGGTTATTAATAGATGTTCATCAATGGATGAGAGCTATATAGAGTTTATCCATGATGTTGGTGCAGGTGGACTATCAAACGCAATACCTGAACTTGCCAAAGATTCTGAATTAGGTGTCCTCATTAATCTTGATTCAATTCCATTATCAGATGAATCTATGTCTCCCATGGAGATATGGTCGAACGAATCTCAAGAAAGATATGTGTTAGCAATCCATCCCGATAACAAAGAAGCTTTTGTTGCCATTTGCGAACGAGAAAGATGTGCTTATGCATTAGTTGGATATACAACAGAAGAGAAATTTGTAAAGCTTTATGATTTTTCAACTGACTCTTATCCTGTAGACGTTCCCTTGAGCATGCTTTTTGGGGAACTGCCCATTAGTAATATGGAAGTTAAGTCTGAATCTTACGAACCGCATATTTGTAATATCCAAAGCTATGAATTAGATAAATCTATTCACTCAGTGCTAAGACATCCAACAGTGGCATGTAAATCATTTTTAATTACCATTGGTGATAGGACTGTTGGAGGCATGACTGCCAGAGACCAGTTTGTAGGCCCCTGGCAAGTTCCAACATCAAATTTCTCTATGAGCTTAAGATCATTCACCGATCATTCAGGTGAGGTTGTTACTATTGGTGAGAAGCCCACGCTGGCAATTAATAATCCTGCTGCCTCTATGCGCATGGCTATGGCAGAAGCTCTCACTAATATGGTTTCAGCTCCTATTGTAGGAATGGATCAAATTCAGGTATCTGCAAATTGGATGGCAGCTTCAGGAGAAAATATAGAAGACTTAGCCTTGCGAAATGGTGTTGAAGCTTTATCTGAATTTTCTATAGGTTTAGGAATTTCTATTCCAGTAGGTAAAGATTCTTTATCTATGAGAACAAAATGGGAAGAAGGCAATGATCAGTATGTTGTAAAAAGTCCACTCTCGGGAGTTATTACAGCCATGGCGCCAGTTGATGATGTAAGGGATGCAGTCACAACACTAATCAACAAAGATATTGATTCACAATTAATCTTAATAAAGATGAACAATAAAAATCGTTTAGGCGGTTCAATTTTCTCAGAAGTTTACAAGCAAGATATTCAAGAAACTCCAGATATAGATAGTGCTGAAATATTTACTAAGATGTTTAATCTAACTCAATCTTTAATCCAAGAAGGCTCTATTCATGCCTTGCATGATGTTTCTGATGGTGGGCTAGTAGCATCTATGAGTGAATTAGCTTTTACTGCTAGAACAGGTCTTAGCATCTATTTAGATTCATTAGTTACAAATGCTGATTTTATAAACGAAGTTTTATTTAATGAGGAAATTGGATTAGTTCTACAAATTGAAAAATCTAAAGCTAGCAATATTATTGATCAGTATCTTAGTCAGGGTCTAGATGCTCATATTATTGGAGCAATAAATACCAATGATGCATTAGAGATCTATTTAAATAATCATGCTATTTTTTCTGAATCTATTTCCAGCTTAGAAACTATGTGGCGTGAAACATCTCATGCCATTCAAAGCCTTCGTGACAATAAAGAGTCAGCTGACTCAGAGTTAAGTCTTGTATCTGATGGTTATTCAGGACTATTTTCTAAAGATTCTTTTACAGATCCTGGTTCAAATACCTTTAGCATTAAATCAAGCAAGCCCCGAGTAGCTATTCTTCGTGAACAAGGGGTTAATGGGCAAATGGAAATGGCAGCAGCATTTCATCTAGCAGGATTTGATGCTGTAGATGTTCATATGCAAGATTTATTGAATGGCTCTAAAGACATCAATGCCTTTAATGGCATGGCCGTATGTGGCGGATTCTCATATGGTGATGTATTGGGAGCAGGCGGAGGTTGGTCAAAAACCATACTGCACAATCAAAGAATAAAAGATCAATTTGAACAATTTTTTTCTAATAATTCTACCTTTACCTTAGGCGTTTGTAATGGCTGCCAAATGCTTTCTAATTTAAAAGATATTATTCCTGAAGCTGGTAATTGGCCAAGTTTTGTAAAGAATCGCTCTGATCAATTTGAGGCCAGGCTAGTTCAAGTTGAAATAAATAAAAGTAACTCAGTTCTACTTAAGTCCATGGAGGGCTGGCAAGTTCCAATTGCTTCAGCTCATGGTGAAGGTAGAGCTTCTTTTGCAAATAAAGGTCAGATTACCTCTTTAGTTTCCTCAAATCAGATTGCCATGAAATACGTTGATTCAAATGGACAAGCTACTGAACAATATCCTTTAAACCCAAATGGATCTATCGATGGGCTTACTGGTATTACTGCTGCAGAAGGAAGAGTAACGATCATGATGCCGCATCCTGAAAGAGTATTTAGATCAGCTCAGCTTTCATGGAAACCAAATACTTGGAAAGAGTTCTCTCCTTGGATGCAAATGTTTATAAATGCTAAATTATTTAGCGAAGGCTCATAATTACCAAATAGTAATATCTTCTTCTCTGAAACTGAAGTTATTATCTTTTTTATCTTGTATGTAATACTCCAAAGTCTTTTTGACAGTTGGAAAGGCAAGCTCATCCCAAGGTATTTCAGACTCATCAAATAATTTAACTTCCATACTTTCAGATGTGGGTCCGTAATTATCATCGAGTAAGTCAGCAAGAAAAAAGAAATGAATTTGATTGATGTGAGGCAGGCTGAACATCGTATATGGCATTTTGACTTCAGCTTCAGACATAGTCTCCTCAAAAGTCTCCCTCAAAGCTCCAGCTCTTAGCGTTTCAGCATTTTCCATAAATCCTGCAGGCAGTGTCCAGTAACCCTTACGAGGATGAATATTTCTTTTGGCCATTAAAATTTTATTATCTTTAATACAAAGCGCACCAACGACCATATTTGGATTGGTGTAATGAATAACACTACAATCAGCACATATATGACGTTTTAAATTATCATCTGCTGGGATTTTAAATTCTATATTTGAGCTTCCGCAATCTGGACAGTATTTCAATTTTCTACCTAAAAAAAAGATTAAGTAAGTTTAAAAAGTTAAACTTATCAACATGATCGATAGCATAAAGCAAAAGCTCACAAAACTAAATCCTAGAGAGCCTACAAATTTAAAAAAAGCAGGTGTTTTGATAGCAATTCTTAATTATGAAGAATATATCGACTCACCTTCTATTATTTACACCCAAAGATCCTCTATAGTTTCAACCCATTCCGGGGAGGTAAGTTTTCCAGGTGGCATGATGGAGGAGGTTGATGCAGATCTATATCAAACGGCTTTAAGAGAGTCTAATGAAGAGATGAATCTTGATCCTTTAATAGTAGATAAAATTGGCAGATTAGACTATTTAGTTTCAAGATATGATATCGAGGTTAATCCATTTGTTGGCGTTATCCGTGAAAAGCCTAATTTAGTAGGTAATGCTGAAATTGAAGAAATATTTGACGTGCCTATTGAGTACTTATTAGATAAAAATAATATGACCACTCAAACATTTCAAAGAGATAATATGAAGCTAGAAATGCCTACTTGGTATTATAATGAACAAAAGATATGGGGACTTACAGCTATGATCACTGCAGATCTATTAAATAGATGCTTTGATGCGAATATTGGGATGGGAGTAATAAGATGATTACAAGCTTAGGCGACAAGAAATTAACAACCGATAATGAAGATTATTGGATTGCACCAGATGCCAATATCATTGGTTCAGTTCATTTAGCTAAAGATGCTAGTGTTTGGTTTAATTGCACTCTAAGAGCAGATAATGAGCCAATCATTATAGGAGAGGGCTCTAATGTTCAAGATGGTTCTATTATTCATACAGACCCTGGTTTTAAATGTACCGTTGGTAAATTTGTAACTATTGGTCATATGGTAATGCTGCATGGTTGCGAGATAGGAGATGGCTCTCTTATTGGCATAGGTTCAGTTATTTTAAATGGAGCTAAAATAGGTAAAAATTGTATTATTGGCGCAAAAGCTCTTGTTACTGAAAATATGGTAGTGCCTGATGGATCTATGGTTTTAGGGATGCCAGGTAAAATTAAAAAACAACTTACCGAAGAAGAGCAAATGATGCCTGCACTTAATGCACATCATTATATTGAGAACTATAAAAAATATAAAAACATAAAATAATTTTTAATCATCATGAATACTAAAGAATTAAGACAAGAATTTTTAGATTTCTATAAATCAAAAGATCATACGATTGTTGATTCTAGTTCATTGGTTCCGGTTAACGACGATACTTTGCTTTTTACTAATGCAGGAATGGTTCAATTTAAAGATGCATTTCTTGGAACTGAGCAACGTAAATATGTTCGAGCTACAACATCGCAAAGATGTATTAGAGCTGGGGGAAAGCATAATGATCTTGAGAATGTAGGCTACACATTAAGACATCACACTTTTTTTGAAATGCTTGGTAACTTTAGTTTTGGTGATTACTTTAAACATGATGCTATTGCCTTTGCATGGGAATTTCTTACAGATGTACTCAAGCTTCCTGAAGACAAACTCTGGATTTCTGTATACAAAGACGATGATGAGGCCGCAGCTATTTGGAGGGATGAGATTGGGATAAATCCTGACAGAATAGTTCGTTTGGGTGAAGAAGATAATTTTTGGACTATGGGTGATACGGGGCCATGTGGACCATGTTCAGAGATTTATTATGATCATGGAGACCATATCCCAGGAACACCTCCTGGTAGTGATGGTGATGAGGGTGATCGTTTTGTAGAGATATGGAATCTAGTCTTTATGCAATTTAATAGAGATAGCTCAGGTGAAATGACTCCGCTCCCAAAACCCTCAGTTGATACTGGCATGGGATTAGAAAGAATAGCTGCTGTAATGCAGGGCGTGAATTCAAATTACGATACTGATTTCTTTAAAAGCTTAATTGATGCATCAGAGATGCTTTTAAGCGATGCTGGTAATGTATCTCATAAAGTTATTGCTGATCATATACGGTCAACCAGCTTCCTAATTGCCGATGGTGTTATGCCTGAAAATGAAGGTAGAGGTTATGTTTTAAGACGCATATTAAGAAGAGCGATTCGCCATGGTTATAAAATGGGCGCTACAAAACCATTTCTAAACAGCCTAGTTTCAACATTAGTATCTTTGATGTCAGATGCTTACCCAGCCTTAAAAGAGAAAGAAGAATTTATCACCACTACTATTTTTAATGAAGAGCTGAAGTTTTTTGAAACGTTAGAGAAAGGTATTCAGATATTAGAAGATGCTATTAACAATATGGATGACAAAACTATTCCAGGCGATGTTATTTTTAAACTTCATGACACCTTTGGATTTCCTTTTGATTTAACTGCAG
>CAYFJC010000040.1:0-9225 GCA_964343355.1 uncultured Gammaproteobacteria bacterium
TAAATGAGTATTTTAAAAGTTGGAGCTATGCAACTAAAGTTAAATAAGACTAATAACCTTGATTATGTTGTTCACTCTATTGAAAATTTTTGTAATGCAAATAAGGACGTTGAGTTAGTTGTTTTAAGTGAATTAGCTGTAGGTGGACCGGGAGCTAAAGATTCAAATCATGGTTTAGATAAATACATAAATACCTTTTCAGATTTAGCAAAAAAGCTTCATATTTGGCTTATTCCTGGAACTTTTTATGAGAATGATGGGGATGGTATTTTTAATACAGCTCCAGTCTTTAATTCTAATGGTGACCTCGTTACCAAAGCAAGAAAATTATATCCATGGCTTCCATATGAAATAAATGTAGATAGTGGAACTAGCATTTGTGTTTTTGATATTCCTGGAAAGGGTACTATTGGTCTTCACATTTGTTATGACCTATGGTTTCCAGAAACTAGTAGAGCCTTAGCTCTTGCTGGCGCTGAATTAATAATTAACCCAACACTTACTCCTACCAAAGACAGAGAAATGGAGACATTAATGGTTAGAACTACTGCTGCTCAGCAGCAGGCTTATTACATTGATGTTAATAGCTGTGGTGATCAGGGTTGCGGTCTCTCTATTGCTGCAGACACAGAAGGAAATATCTTACATCAGTCATCTAACGAGGAAGATATATTCACTATTGATGTTGATTTTGAGGTGTCACATAATTCTCGAATTAAAGGGTTTATGAATTTAGGTCAAAATTTAAAGAGCTATAGGGATAATCGTTTTAATGAATTAATAGATATAACTCAAAATGAAGACTATCTTGATAGTCTGGGTGATCTTAAAGATTTTAATAAGGAAAAATAATGAATAATGACCAAGCAAAAAATTTAGAGCAAATAGATAAGACGAATCTATTCCATCCTATAACTAACTTAAAATCACACACCTCTGAAGATGTTCTAATTCTTGATAGAGGAGAGGGCATTTATGTTTATGATAAACAAGGTAAAAAATATCTTGAGGGCCTAGCAGGACTTTGGTGTACCTCTTTAGGATATGGTGTAAAAGAATTAGCTGAAGCTGCATCAGAACAAATGACTAAACTTGGTTATGCATCTCTCTTTACATCTAAAAGTCATGAGCCAGCTATTTTATTATCTGAAAAGTTAATTGAGATGTCTCCTTACGATAAAGGTAAAGTTTTCTTTGGAAACTCAGGATCTGATGCTAATGATACTCAGCTTAAACTCTATACTTATTACAATAATGCCTTAGGGAATACTTCAAAGAAAAAAATTATATCTAGAATTAAAGGTTATCACGGTGTGACGGTTGCTAGCGCAAGCATGACAGGCCTACCAGCTCAACATAAGCTATTTGATCTTCCTGCTGATGGTTTTTTTCACATCGACACTCCGCATTTTTATAGAGGAGCTCTTAAAGACGAAAGTGAAGAGCAGTATGTAAATAGATTAACTCAAAATTTAGATAATCTTATTATTAAGGAGGGTCCTGAGAATATAGCTGCAATGATTGCTGAACCATTAATGGGAGCTGGTGGAGTAATCATCCCACCTAAAAATTATTTTCCTAGTATTCAAAAAGTATTAACCAAGTATTCAATTCCTTTAATAGATGATGAGGTTGTTTGTGCATTCGGAAGAACTGGTACTGTTTGGGGTGCTGAAACTTTTGATATGAAGCCTTCATCAATCACCATTGCTAAAGCATTATCGTCTGGTTATATTCCTATTAGTGCAGTAATAGTCCCTGATGAGCTTTACGATCCAATTAAAGATGCAAGCGGTGATATAGGTATATTTGGCCATGGTTATACTTACTCTGGCCACCCAGTGTCATGTGCTGTTGCCTTAAAAACCTTAGAGATATATGAAAGAGATAAAATATTTGATCATGTTGTAACTGTTTCTGATCATTTTCAATCAAGAGTTAATAAGTTAAATTCATTTGAAAGTGTTGGTGAGGCAAGAGGCGTTGGTCTTATATGCGGAATTGAGCTTGTAAGCAATAAAGCTTCTAAAGAGGGATTTACCCCCATGGGTTCTGCAGGAAGAGTTGTTGCAAAAATATGTCAAGATGAAGGCTTAATAGTTAGAGCTATTGGGGATGTTATTGCAATGTGCCCACCTCTTATAATTACTAAAAATCAAATAGATGAAATGTTTGATATTTTTGAGCTATCTCTAACAAAAGCAGAGAGTAAAATTCTTTAATATTTATATCTTTTTGTTATACATAATTGAGTAATTAAGATATCTTGTCTCTATGAGATATCGTCATATAGAAGTTTTCTACTCAGTTTTCATTCATGGATCTGTAACTAAAGCAGCTCAGGATTTAAACGTTACGCAACCTTCTATAAGTAAAATTTTAAGTCAATCAGAGTCAGATCTTGGAATTAAATTATTTGAAAGATTGAATAAGAAAATGATTCCAACTCAAGAAGCTAAAATACTATTTCCTTACGTTCAAAAGATACATAATAATTTATCAAATTTTAAAAAGGTCTCCTCAAATCTTATTGATAAACCACAAGGTGATCTAAATATTGCAGCAACCCACGCATTGGGCATAGATTATTTGCCAGAAGCTATTTCTAAGTTTAGCGCTTTAAATTCTAAAGCAACTTTTGAAACTGTAACACTGCATTATGATGAAATTATAAAACAAGTCTTAGAGTTAAAAGTTGATATTGGTATTGTCTATGATCCAGTCTCACATAGCGATCTTGTTAATAAGCCAATTACTAATGGTAAATTTGTTGTGATAGCACCACAGTCTTTCTTTCCTAATAAATCAGTCGTTAATATTAATGATATTAAGTCTCAACCATTTATAAAAATAACTGATAAAGTCGGACCAAGAGGCCCTCTAGGCAGCAAGTTAGAGGAATATCTTTTAACAAATTCTATTAACCTAAACCCAACCTTTAATACTGAAACATATCAGGTTGCATTAGCTCTTGTTTCCAAAGGAATGGGTATCACTATTACGGATAGAATATCTGCTGAGAGTTCATTTCATCCAAATATTAAAATACTAGACTTAAAACCTGATCTTGAGTTTAGTCTTGAGATTGTCTACTCAAAATCAAATCCTTTATCGCTCATAAATAAAAGCTTTATAAATTTCTTAAATGATTTTAAATACAATAAAGATGTATAACTTTTTAGAATACTTATATAAATTTTTTTCACTTATATTAATACCTGATTATGGTACATTACAAAAATGATCATAGGCGTTCCATCAGAAGTTAAAAACAATGAATTCAGAGTAGGCCTTACTCCTGATTCAGTTCAAGTTATTGTTAGTCACGGTCATACTGTTTTTGTACAAGCAGAAGCTGGTCTCAGTATTGGTTATACAAATGATTTATATATTCAAGCTGGAGCTACCATTCTTCAGTCAGCTGCACAAATTTACTCCGAGGCTGAGCTTATTATAAAAGTTAAAGAGCCTATTGAATCTGAATATCAATTCTTGCGAAAAGATTTAACACTATTTACTTACCTTCATCTCGCTGGTGATCCAGAGAATGCAAAAAAATTAATTGCTACAGGCGTTAGAGGTATTGCTTATGAAACTGTGACTTCTGAAGATGGATCTATGCCACTTCTAGCTCCTATGAGCGCGATAGCGGGGCAGATAAGTATTGTTGTTGGCTCATATCATTTACTAAAGCATAATTCAGGAAAAGGAGTTTTAATAGGCTCATTCGGAGATATCTCTCCAAGAGTTGTAACAGTCATTGGTGGAGGTGTTGCAGGTACTGAAGCTATTTCTAAGGCAGCAGCAAATAATGCCTTTGTAAAAGTTATTGATCTTTCTCAAACTAAACTTGACGAGCTCAAATTAAAATTTGGCAATAAGGATATGGAGTATATTTTATCCACACCAGAAAATATTAAAGATGCTATTTCGGTTTCAGATTTAGTTATCGGGGCAGTTTATGTCGTCGGCAAAGAGGCTCCTAAGATAGTTACCTTAGAAATGCTTAAAAGTATGAATCCGGGCACCGTTATGGTCGATATTTCAATTGATCAAGGCGGATGCTTTGAGTCTAGCAGGCCAACCACTCACGATAATCCAACTTTTTTAGTAGATGGTGTTCTTCATTACTGCGTAACGAATATGCCAGGAGCAGTTCCTTTAACAGCAACGGAAGCCCTTAATAAAGTTACTTTGCCCTATATACTTGAATTAGCTAATAAGGGTATTGATCAAGCTTTAAAACAAAATATCCATCTAAAAAACGGTCTTAATACTCAAAATGGTGAGGTTACTCACCCAGGTGTTATCGAAGCTTTAAATAAGTAAGATCTTATACATATTTTCTATAGTATTTTTTTAATTCTCTATATATAATTTTTATGGGTGTCGTATTTATAGATTGACATGGGGATCTATAAATACCTTTATTCTTACCCTACGAAGGAGGTGGTCCTATTAGTATCAATATTAAATCAGGAAATGGAGGGTTCGCTTTTTGACAAAAGGCAAATCATAAGTTTTCGACTGTAAGTTATAAGTTATAATTTATAACGAACAGAGTTTTTTATAAAACCCTCAAATTAATTTTTGGGGGTTTTTTTTATTTTTAAATATGCAATTAAGATATTGGTTTTTGTTAGTTTTACTTGGTGCTATCTGGGGAAGCTCTTTTATGTTTATAAAAATAGCAACGCCTGAATTTGGCCCAGTTACTTTAGTAGGCTTGAGGCTTTTGCTAGCTGGTTCATTATTTTTACCTTTTCTGTTAATGCCTAAATATTTAAAACAAATTGATGGCAATAAAAGAAAAATTTTATTTCTTAGTTTATTTAATACAGCTATTCCTTTTACACTTTTTTCATACGCCTCACTATCTTCTAACTCAAATATGTTAGCTATACTAAATTCATCCGCTGCTTTATTTACTATGGTTGTTGCTTACTTCTGGATAAGTGAGCCAGTCAGTAAAAAGCAGATATTTGGTTTAATTCTTGGCTTTCTTGGAATTATAGTTTTGGTTAACCCATTTAACGCTCAAACAACCTTACTTGCCAGCATGGCATGTCTCTTGGCTGCATCCTGCTATGGTACAGCTAACGTATTTATTCAAAAGTTTGCTACTGAGGTTAATAAACTAGTTTTAATAGGTTGGTCACTAATCGTTGGTGGATTAATTTTTCTTCCTTATACAATTTTATCTTTTCCAGCAGAAATGCCCTCTAGAGAAGCCATCTTAAGTTTACTCTGGCTTGGCGGTGTTGGAACAGGTCTGGCTTTTATTGGTTATATAAGATTAATCGAAAAAATAGGAGCAGTAAGAACCTCAACTGTTGCTTATTTTCTTCCGGTATTTGGAATTATTTGGGGTAACATTTTTTTAAATGAACAAGTTACATATATAGTAGTTATTGGATGTCTTATGGTTTTAACTGGAATATTTGTTGCCAACACAAGCAAGCCATCTACTTAGTTGATATTCATTTTTTTACAGTCTATATTTAAAGAAGGAGTTTCTTATGAACACAATTACAGATCTATTAAATAGCGCAAACGACTCTGTTAAGCGTTTAAATTTTGATGAAGCTAATGAGTTAATACTTAAGGGTGCTTTTATTATTGATGTTAGAGAAGAGTCAGAAGTTGCTCAATCAGGCAAAGTTACAGATGCACTACATATTCCAAGAGGGCTTATAGAATTCCAGTTAAACCCAGAGGCGCAAAATAATCCTATGGGTATTCAGAAAGACTCAGATATATTAGTTTATTGCGCAGCGGGCGTTAGATCTGCCTTAGCCGCTAAAACATTGCAAGACTTAGGTTTTGAAAATGTTTATAACCTAGGCAGTCTATCTGAGTGGGTTTCTAATGGCGGCAAATTAGACTCTTAGTTATCAGTCGCATCTAAATATTCATAAATAGATTCAAATAACTCAGCCTCTACAAGTGATGAGTAGGTTATATTTTCATCATAATTTTTCTGAATTTGATTATCTGATGAGAACCTTGTCCATCCTTTCGAAAGAAGATTTCCTGTCTTGGCAAAATTAGTCCAATCAATTCGCATTTGTTCACCAATCTGATCGTCTATTTCATCTTTAGGCCATCCCGGAATAAAGGAATTAAATAAATACATCACATCAATACCATGAGTTGCTCCTATAATCTGTTTTTTTGATGCTGGAGCTTTATTAAAATAGTAAAAATAAGTATCTGGATTAACCTTGCTATGCTTTAGTGCTGAATAATAACTAGAGCTTCCAAATTGGATATCACCCCATAATTTTTGAGATGCTAAATAAGAATCTATTTTTATACTTTCAGCCCATTTTGTATAGCCTTCTGGAATTGAATAAGGATCATTTGGAACTGATAGCTCCCATATTGATTTAATCCAATCCTTGTCATTTGCGTGTTGATCTTTTGTATAAAACATAGGAAGCAAACTGGAGCCTTCAAACCCATTAAATCCTATTAAAAAAGGAACATCATGAGTTTTACCTAATCTAGCAGTATTTAATGCTGAGTCTTCAAACACCCATCCATCTACATTTGGCATCCAGGCAGCAGATATAACTAAGTCCGTAGAACCAGAAATATCTTCAGCAACTTCCAAGCCTTCTCCAACCTGCTGAAGGTCAGAAGCTTGAAGATTTCTTAGATTCTTTAATAAATCATCATCTTCTTTTAAACCCAATACTCTTACAAAATCTTTACCTGAGCTCTCAGCTGACTGAGTAATGCCTGAAGCATCTTTTAATTTAAGTGTATTTCCAATGCTATAACTACTTTGAGCTATAGCTTTATGAAATAAACCTTTTGAAAGAGGCGATGACATTAATTGTCTTACAGCGTGTCCACCTGCAGACTCTCCAAAAATGGTTATATTGTTTGGATCTCCACCAAAAGCTTTAATATTCTCTTCTACCCACTTAAGAGCTTCTATTTGATCTAATGTTCCATAGTTACCCGATGAATTAAAAGGTGACTCTTCTGAAAGAGAGGGGTGAGCAAAATAACCTAGAGATCCAAGTCTGTAGTTAATTGTTACTAAAATTACATCCTTAGATACTAAATCATCATCAATATAAGAACCTGAACCATTACCATATCTATATGCGCCACCATGAATCCAGAACATTACAGGTAGCTTTTCTTTCATTTTTTTTGGAGTAATAATATTTAAAAATAGACAATCTTCAGATTGAGTCTCTGTTGTGTCACTAACAAAAGGAACAAGACCAGCACCAAAATATATTAGATTTTTTCGAAACCAGCTCATTCCTGAGCCTTCTAACCAGAGACCTATAAAAGGGTCAAGGCCAAATCCTGTTGGTTGCATACATGATTTAGAAACATCTAATGCAAGAAGTTTTTTATCCCAGCCTTTATGTTTTAAAGGCGGTTTCCATCTCAGGTCATTGACGGGTGCCTGAGCATAAGGGACACCAAGGTAATAATTGGTATCATTATTTTCATAGCCTTGAATAATTCCTTGATTTATAACTAACTCATTTGTTAATATTTTCTCTTTATCTGAACAGCTAAATAAAAAAAATACTAAAACCAGTGGTAAAAAACGCATATATTGTCTCCTATAAAAAATAATGACATCATGTATGTCATTATTCATAATACCTAGATAGATAATATGATAAAAAGATATAATATTACCAATAATGAATTTAATAAATACATATTCTAACTTTAAATATGATGCATAAAGATGTAATTATTGTCGGTGCTGGAATTTCCGGTATTGGTGCTGCCTATAATTTACAAAAAAGCTGCAAAGAAAAATCTTTTTCAATCATTGAGGGAAGGGATGATCTCGGTGGTACATGGGATCTATTTAAATATCCAGGTCTTAGATCTGATTCTGATATGCATACATTAGGCTTTAGGTTTAAACCTTGGATTAATGATAAGTCGATTGCAGACGGACCAGCAATCTTAAAATATCTTAATGAGACCACTGATGAATTTAATATTAGAGAAAAGATCTTATTTAATCGAAAGGTTATCTCAGCAGATTGGATAACTGCTGAATCAAAATGGGAATTAGAGGTTCTTGAAAATAACGAGTCTATTAATAAGATTACATGTAATTTTTTATTTATGTGTGGAGGCTACTACAGCTATGATAAACCTCACCAACCTAAGTTCGATAATCAAGAGGCTTTTAATGGAAAAATTATGCATCCTCAGTTTTGGGATGAATCACTAGATTACACAAATAAAAATATTATTGTTATTGGAAGTGGCGCTACTGCTGTTACCCTGGTCCCAGCTCTAGCTAAAAAAGCTAAGCATGTTTATATGCTTCAAAGGTCTCCTAGCTTTGTTATCTCCAGACCAGAAGAAGATGCTTTTAATTTAAAGCTGAAAAAAGTTTTACCTCTTAAGTTAGCTTATTTTATTACACGGTGGAAAAACATTTTATCAACATATTTTATGTTTTATTTTGCTAGATCATATCCAGATTTAGTAAAGACTAGAATTATCGAGATGGTTCAGGAAGAATTGGGTGAAGATTACGACGTAGAAAAGCATTTCACTCCTAGCTATAAACCATGGGATCAAAGAATGTGCTTGGTGCCTGATGGTGATCTTTTCAATTCTATTAAAAACGGAACCTCTAGCGTTGTAACAGATCATATTGACAGATTTACAGAAGATGGAATCTTATTAAAATCTGGAAAGAAATTGACTGCTGACATAGTCATAACAGCTACAGGTATTGAATTGAATGTGTTGGGTGATATAGCTATTAATATTGATGGCAGAAAAGTAGAACCTCATAATCATTTAGCCTATAAAGGAATGATGTTAGGCGGTGTTCCAAATTTAGCTTTCTCTTTTGGTTATGTAAACGCGTCTTGGACTCTGCGAGCTGATCTTACAGCAGAATATGTATGTAGACTTATTAATCAGATGGATAAAGAGGGTGTATCTGCGTGCATGGCTCAAGAAGATCCAAGTGCAGAAGCTGATGATAACTATATAGATTTTTCTTCTGGCTATGTTCAGAGGGCTTTAGATAGACTACCCCAACAAGGTAAAAAAGCTCCTTGGAGAAATTATCAAAATTATATTTTAGATATTTTTTACGTAAGGATTTGGAGATTGAAAGATTCAGCGCTACGTTTTTATAATCCTAAGTAGCTGGCGCGCCCGGGAAGATTCGAACTCCCGACCCCTTGGTTCGAAGCCAAGTACTCTATC
>CAYFJC010000041.1:0-8645 GCA_964343355.1 uncultured Gammaproteobacteria bacterium
TCTCCACCATTATCAACAGCTTGCTGAGCATGAAGGTCTTCGTCTTCACGCATTGTTTTTAATATTTCAATTGTTTCTTTGTCTTTAGGTGAAATTTTATCTAAGTGTTTATCTATGTGAGCTACTACTTGTTTCTCTGTTTCTTCCACAAAACCTAAACTAACTTTTTCTCCAAAATTTCCAAAGACTGCGCCTATAGCGAAAGATCCTGCATACCAGATTGGATTTAATATGGAGCCTTTTCCATCAAGCTCATCTAAACGTTTTTTACACCAAACAAGATGATCTGTTTCCTCTTCACCAGCTTCGATGAGATGTTTTTTTATTTCTGGATCTCTGCATACTAATGCTTGGCCACGATATAAAGCTTGAGCTGCAACTTCCCCAGCTAAATTTACTCGCATCATTTGAATAGATAATTTTTTTTCTTTTTTTGTAAGCTCTTCAGAATTCTTTTCAGCAGGCTCAGGCGGATAAGGCCTATCAGTCCCATATTTTTTATTTGATAGAGTCTTTAGCGCAATATCAAATTCATTAACAATGTTATCTATAAAACTCATTGAATTCCTTTAAAACCAATATCTTGTCTACAAAAAGCTCCTTCAAAAGAAACTGTATCTACCAAATTATAAGCTTTTTCTTGAGCTGCCTTTAAATCATCACCTAAAGCTGTGGCACAAAAAACTCTACCACCAGAAGTTAGTATTTTCTGATCATCAAGTTTAGTTCCAGCATGAAAAAGCTTCATATCTTTATCACTTGAAGGCTCAATAGTAACTTCATGATTAGATGCGTAGTTTTCTGGATAACCTGCACTAGCTATAACAACTCCACATGCATGTTTGTCAGTCCACTTTATTTCATATGAATCTAATTGATCATTAATAGCAGCAAGGCACAATTGAACGAGGCTAGACTTTAGTCTGAGTAAAATAGGTTGCGTTTCAGGATCCCCAAAGCGACAGTTAAACTCAAGAACTTTTAACTCACCCTTGCTAATCATGACCCCAGCATAAAGAAATCCTAAGTAGGGCGAGCCCTCTGAAATCAAACCATCCATAGTTGGCTTCATAACTTCATTAAGAATTTTTTGATGCATGCGCTCATCAACAATCGGAGCAGGAGAGTAGGCACCCATACCTCCGGTATTTAATCCCACATCACCTTCACCCACAGCCTTGTGATCTTGGCTTGTAGCAAGTGAGACTATTTTATCTTTACTGACTACAGCAATAAAACTAGCTTCTTCACCTTCTAAAAATTCTTCTATCACAACTCTACTACCAGCTTCGCCAAAAGCCTGATCTTTAAAAATACTTTCTAATGCCTCAATAGCATCTTGTTTTTTATCGCAAATAATGACTCCTTTACCAGCAGCAAGACCATCAGCTTTTACAACAGTAGGATAATTAATATCCTCAAGATATTGTCTTGCAGCAGAATAATTATCAAAAGAAGCATAAGCAGCTGTTGGAATTCCATATTTTACAAAGAAGTCTTTAGAAAAGGTTTTCGAACCCTCTAATTGAGCAGCAGCTTGAGAGGGGCCAAAAGTTTTTATATTTTTACTTTGTAAATAATCAGTTAGTCCATTTACTAAAGGTTGTTCAGGCCCAATTATGACAAGACCTATAGTTTCTTTTATGCAAAAATCTTCTATTGCTTGAAAATCATTTACATCAATTGAGATATTACTTAATTTTTGTTCTAAAGCTGTACCCGCATTTCCTGGACTTACAAATACTTTGGTAACCAACTCATCCTGTGCTGATTTCCATGCTAAAGCATGTTCTCTGCCGCCTGAGCCTATTACTAAAACCTGCATTAGTGCCTAAAGTGTCTGGTATTTGTGAATACCATTGCTATATCATTCTCGTCTGCAGCAGCAATAACTTCCTCATCCCTAATAGATCCACCTGGCTGGATGATAGCTGCTATTCCGCTTGAAGCAGCTTTATCAATCCCATCTCTAAATGGAAAGAATGCATCTGATGCCATTACGGCTCCCATAACCTCTAAACCTTCTTCTTTTGCTTTAAGGTTTGCTATATCTGCGCTGATTACTCTACTCATCTGTCCAGCTCCTATTCCAATAGTTTGCTTATTTCTTACATAAACAATGGCATTAGATTTAACAAATTTAGCTACTCTCCATGCAAACATTAGGTCATTAATTTCATTATCATTAGGTTGTCTTTTAGTAACACATTTAAGGTCCTCTTGAGGGACCATAAATGTATCATCACTTTGAATTAAAATTCCACCAGAAACTTTTTTAATAACTCCTGGGTAAGGGTCATCTTGAATAAGATCTACTCTAAGAACTCTTATATTTTTTTTCTTAGCAAAGATATCTAGAGCGCCTTCTTCATAATCAGGAGCAATGATCACTTCAACAAACTGTCTACTATCTATTTCGGAAGCCGTTTTAGTATCAAGAGTTTTATTTAAAGCAATAATTCCACCAAAAGCAGAAGTTGGATCTGTCTTAAAAGCTAAATCATAAGCATTTAAAATTGAATCAGCCTCAGCAACACCACAAGGATTAGCATGCTTAACAATCACACACGCCGACTCATTAAATTCTCGAACACATTCCCAGGCAGCATCTGCATCGACGATATTATTATAAGAAAGTTCTTTGCCTTGAATGATTTCAGCATTAGCAATATTTTTATGTTCTAAATTAGAAAAAGTTAAAAGGCTGGCTGCTTGATGTGGATTTTCTCCATAACGAAGAGAGCTTTCTTTGCTGAAAGAATAGTCTGGTAAATGCGATTGAGTTTCACCAGCTAAATAATTTGAAATCGCAGCATTGTAATCTGCCATAAGTGTAAAGACTTTTAATGAGAGTTCTTTTCTAAAATCATAAGAAATACCATCCTGACTTTCCCATTCATTAATAAGTCTAGAATAATCAGAGGGGTCAGATACAACAGCTACGTCTTTAAAGTTCTTAGCAGCTGAACGAATCATAGTAGGACCACCAATATCAATTTTTTCAATAGCTTCATCAAAAGAGCATCCAGAGGCGATTGTTTCTTTAAATGGATATAAGTTAACAACCACTAAATCTATAGCTTCATAACCACGTTCAGTTAGAACCTCCATATCTTGATCACGCCTTGCAAGAATGCCAGCATGAATTTTTGGATGAAGTGTTTTCACTCTTCCATCCATCATTTCTTCAAACCCAGTAAAATCTGATACCTCAATAACATTATCAGTTATTGCTTTAATAGCTTTATAAGTTCCCCCTGTAGAGAGAATCTTTACTTCTTGGGCAACAAGAAAATGAACCAGGGCATCTAAACCATTTTTATCAGATAAGCTTATTAATGCTGTTTTTGGTTTTATTGGCTTCATTTTAAAAGTCCATATTTTTTTAATTTTGTTCTAAGAGTTGCTCTATTAATACCAAGTATTTGGGAAGCTTTACTTTGATTTTGATTCACAAATTTCATAGTTGATATAAGTAATTGTGGCTCCACCTCATCTAATACAAGCTTATAAACATTGATAGGCATATTTGAACCAAGTTGCTGATAATAACGATTCATGGCTTTTCTAACCTCTTCTTTTAAAGGTTTTTTTGAATAGTCATCGAATGATGTAATTTTTTTTGCCAAGCTTAGTTTTTAAGAAACAGAATCCATAAGTTTACAGTTGATTAAAAAATGCTCAATAGCAAATTAAAGATTAATTAGAGTTTTTTTATCATCACCTAAAATAATTTTCTTAATTTGATTATCTTCCACCACCAATTTTGTACATGAAGTGTAATCTGGATAAAAGTAAAGTAAGTTACTATTTTTTAATACACAAGCTGCAATAGCATTAATCACCATAAAGTGACTAAAAATTAAAGCATCGCTATTTATAGAAGAAAGCGCATTCATAATATTATCTTGCCAGCTCTTAACTTCTTCTGGCAGAGTGTCTATATCTTGAGACATAACCTGTCTTAACCAATTTTGTTTTTCATCATTAGGAATTTTTTTAGAAGGTATTTCAGAGAACTCATTTTGAATTAGAAGATCTTTATTACAACTCATCGCAAGAGGCTGGCCTGTTTCCAAAGCTCTTAGTTTGGGACTTGAGATAAATTTAAAGTTTTCTAAATTCTCCTCTGAGAATGTCTCAATTAATTTTTTAGCTTGTTTTTTACCATCATTACTTAAACCGGGGTCAATATGTTCACCCCAAGATGCGCTAGCTTCTCCGTGCCTAATTAAAACTAAAGTGTGAATTGCCATTTATAGAATTTTAATAGTAATTATAATGGTATTGTGAAAACTCATAGAATGTATTTTAAAGATTTATCCAATATTAGCTCAGTCTGTGAGCTAGATAATGCCCAATCTGCCCATATAGCAACTGTTTTACGCCTAAGAGAGGGTGATGAAATTGAATTATTTGATGGACATGGATTATCTTGTAAGGCAAACATTGCTGTGAGTTCTAAAAGAAATGCTCAGTTAGAACTCATACCTTCATCAAAAGAGACACAAAATCCGAGTAATCAGCTAGTTGGAGTCCTTCCATATATTAAGAAAGATAGTATGTCTTTTATGGTTCAAAAATTAACAGAGCTTGGAGTTACTCAGATGATTTTTTTTAAGCCTGACAGATTAGACCAAAGTTTAGTAAAAAAAGACTTATCTAAATTAAAAGACAAACTTCAAGAGGTAGCGATAGGAGCATGCAAGCAATCTGGAATAAATTTTTTACCAAAGCTAAAACATTGCGATGACTTAGCAGAGGTTTTTAACAACTCATCCATAACAGCATCAAATAATTTTGCATGTTTTTTTGATCTAGAAGCTACCAATCATTTATCTTCAAATGACTTAACTAATAAAGACGAATATATTTTTATTACTGGCCCAGAGTCTGGTTTTTCTGATGAAGAAAGGTTTACCATGGTAGAAAAGAATATCTCTGTTAAATCATTGGGAAAAAATATTCTTAGAGCAGAGACAGCGCCGATAATTAGCGCTACTCTAATTCAATCCTTTTTAGGAAATATATAAGTTTCATGAGCAATAAAATTTTATTTATAACAGATCCGGTATCTTCACTTAATGTTAGTAAAGACACATCATTATTTATGGTTGAACATGCTCAAAGATTAGGTATTTCGTCCTACCAATGTGAGACAAGTGATATTTCTTTTCAAAATGCCTCTGTAAAGTCATGTGCATATGCAATTGAGTTAAAAGATAAAGAAATTCTTTTAAATGAAGCTAGTGAGGATATTAATCTCAATGACTTTAAATGTGTATTTATGCGCAAAGATCCCCCTGTTGATCAAGACTATATGAATACACTGCATTTGCTTGATTTAGCAAGCTCAGAGGGCGCAAATATTATTAATGATCCAAGTGCAGTAAAGAAATTTAATGAGAAGATATTTGCTTTATATTTTGCTAAATATATTCCCAGCACCATCATTACCTCAAAGGTATCTGAAATTAAATCTTTCGCACAAGATTTTACTGAAATAGTTATCAAGCCCTTAAATGGCATGGGTGGAGAATCAATTTATAAATTAAATGAGATAGGTTCTGAAGAAGAAGCTATTATTGGGGACTTAACAAATCAAGGCTCAACCTCCATTGTAGGACAAGAATTTCTTCCTGAAATTTATGATGGTGACTTTAGAATACTTATTATCAATGGAAAACCATTTCAAAAAACTTTAGCAAGAATACCTCAAGGTGGAAGCTTTAAGGGCAATCTGGCAGCAGGTGGTAAGGGAGTTGCTCAAGATTTAAAGCCGCATCAAGAAGCAGTGGCAACTGAAATAGGCGAAGTTTTAGTTAAAAATGGAATTCGATTTGCTGGTTTGGATATGATCGGCAGCAAGGTAACTGAGATCAATGTAACAAGCCCAACCTGTGCAAGAGAAATATTTGAACAGACAGGAGAGGACCCTATCAAGGAATTGTTTAGTAACTTATGAGTTATGCAATTCTTCATAATAAAAAAGTAACAAGACGTCTTGATATTGGTAAATCAACTTATATATCAATAGGTGTGCATCTCCTTTTAATATTTGGAATAACATTTGCAAATATCTACGATCTTCCAACTTTTGAAGATTCACCCATTATAAATATTAGGCTAGCGAATTCCTCAGTTGAACAAGATGGTTTTTTAAGTATGAAAGAAGAAAAGCTTGATACCTTTTCTCCAGAAACAGCCGATACCGCTGCTAAAAGAAAAGATATGCGAGCTGAAAGTTATAAAGTTAAAAGACTGGAAGCAAATTCAGAAGTAAATTCTTCAGAAGCCTTTTATTTAAATGCTTGGCAAAGAAAAGTAGAAACCATAGGAGAGAGTGTTATTACTGCCTCCGATTATACTGTATCTAATCAAACAGTTAGATTGATGGCCACGGTGGACTCCTTTGGTAATTTATTAAAATCAGAGATTCTTATTTCTTCTGGGAGTAAGGAAACTGATAGGCTCGCATTACAAATCTTAAAAGAATCTGCACCCTTCAAACCTTTTGATGATGATATGCAAAAGGGTTATAAGATTTTAGAAATAGTAAGAGATTGGAACTTTGGTGGTTAGAAGAATATGCAAATACTAGCTTTTGATTTTGGCACTAAAAAAATTGGAATTGCTGTTGGCCAGACGATTACAAAAACTTCATCACCCCTAGCAATTATTTTTAATCATAGAAATAAAATAAATTGGCCTGAGATTGAAGAGGTTCTTAACGAATGGAAGCCAGAATTAATTTTAGTTGGTAAACCGCTTAATATGGATGGAACAGAAAGTGATATTATGAAAACTGTAGAAAGTTTTGTGAAGAAATTAAAAAAAATATCAAAAATAAATTGTGAATATGTGGATGAACGACTTACAAGTTTTGAAGCAAGAGAAAAGGTAGCAGATATTGGCTCGACATTAGTAGACGCCCATGCAGCTAAAATTATATTAGATAACTGGTTCAATAAAAGTGTCGATACCCTCTAGTTTTATAGATCAAATTCTTGATCAAGCCGATATTGTCGACATTGTTGGTAGACGTATACAGCTTAATAAAAAAGGTCAAAATTTTTGGTGTTTATGTCCTTTTCATGATGATAAGAAACCTTCTATGGCAGTCAATCAAGATAAACAATTTTTCTATTGTTTTGTTTGTAACGCTTCAGGTAACTCGATTCATTTTTTAAGACGTTATGAAAACCTTGATTTTGTAGATGCTATTGAGACTCTAGCTTCAAGTGTTGGCTTGGAAGTACCTTATACCAAGCAGGTTGTTGAAGAAACAAAGGCTAAAGAAATCAATGACGAAGCAAATACTATATATAAGAATTCTTTAAAATCATCTGATGGAGCAGAGGCTGTTACATATCTAAAAAATAGAGGCATTTCTGGAGAAACTGCGGCATTTTTTAATCTAGGTTTTGCAAAAGATGGCTGGACTAATTTATATGACAAGTTGTCATCTAAATATTCTAAACCTGATATTTTAGAATCGGGATTATTTAGCGCTAAGGAAGAAAAAGTTTTTGACTTTTTTAGAGCTAGACTTATGTTTCCTATTAGAAATATTCGAGGTCAATGTGTAGCTTTTGGAGGTAGGATTCTTGGTGATGGCGAGCCTAAGTATTTAAATTCTCCAGAAACAAAAACTTATAGTAAATCAAATGAACTTTTTGGTTTATACGAAGCAAGAGAGCTTAATAAATCCCTTGATTCGCTTATCGTTGTTGAAGGTTATATGGATGTAATAGCTTTACATCAAAATGGAGTTAAAAATGCTGTTGCCTCTCTTGGTACTGCTATAACAGCAAAGCATGTCTCCAAACTCATGCGCTATGCTAAAAATATATATGTAGCATTTGATGGTGATCTGGCTGGAAGAAAAGCAGCCTGGAAAGCAGTTGAGAACGCGCTTCCCATCTTAAGAGAAGATGTAAAAATAGGCTTTATCTTTTTAGAAGAAGGGCATGATCCAGATAGTTATATTAATGAAAAGGGTAAAGATGCTTTTAATAAACTTTTAGAAAATAATATCTCCTTCTCTAAATTCTTCTTATCAAAAATTAAAAAAGTTGATGATCTGGAGACGATTGAGGGAAGGTCAAGGGCGGCTAAATTTGCTATTCCTTTAATCAACAGCATTAATAATGAAACTTTAAAACAAGCTTATATAGAAGAGATTGCTTCAATCTGTAGACTAGATTTTGCAAGCTTGATCTCCTCTAATGCTCAAAAACCAAGAAATACACCCGCGCCAAGTGAAGCAGCAAAACCAGAAGAGAATAGTGGTTCGTTGTTAGCAAGAAAAGCTATCGTAGGAATTTTTACAGCCTTAATTCAATATCCAAATTTAGCTAAAGATAGAGTATTTGAATCAATTCATAATAATGAAAAGTTTTTATTCCTCTTAGAGGTGCAAAATAAGTATGTAGAAAATTCAGAAATTAATGCCTCTATTGTTTTTGAACAAATTCAATCTGATCAAATTAAGCGCTTATTTAGCGAAGCTTTGATGAGCGAAATAGAATTAACAGAAGAAAATGCATTGAGCATGTTAAAGGACTGTTTACATAGTTTTGTAAAAAATCAAAAAGATAGAGAGGAAATCTTAAAAGAAAAGTATAATGTTGATCACATTTCAT
>CAYFJC010000042.1:0-8082 GCA_964343355.1 uncultured Gammaproteobacteria bacterium
TCGTCGGGCTCATAACCCGAAGGTCGTTGGTTCAAATCCAGCCCCCGCTACCACGTAATTTTTATATTGTGGGGCATATGCCCCATTTTTGTATGCAAAAGAAATGAATAGAGAAGAGATAATAGAAATTGTAAAACCTGTTATAGAAAGCAGAGAGTGTTTTCTATGGGGTCTCGAAATATTAAGAGGAAAGAGAAGACCTACAGTAAGAATATATATTGAGTCTGATAAAGGCGCTAATATAGATGACTGTGAGAATATCTCTAAAGACCTTAATTATGAGCTAGCTCTAGAAGACTCTTTTGTAGAAGATTACGTTTTGGAAGTTTCTACTCCTGGAGTAGATAGAAAGATTTTTTATATTGAACAGCTTGATGGATTTTTAGGTGAAAACTTTAAAGTTAAATTAAGACAAGCAAAAGATAATATTAAAAATTTTGAAGGCTTGATTAGCGATCATAGTGAAGATCAGTTTACTATTGATTGTAAAAATGGAAGCCATGTAATTAAGTTTTCAGACACAGAGTTATGTCGTCTGAATCCAAGTTTTGATGATATTTTAAGGATGGGTGAAAATTATGGAAGGTAATGAAATTTTATTAGTTGTAGATTCTGTCTCAAATGAAAAAGGATTAGATAAAAATTTAATCTTTGAAGCAATTGAGCTATCTATTGCATCTGCGTCTCAAAGGCATTTTCATGAAGATGCAGAGTTGCATGTAAAAATAGATAGAGTATCTGGAGAATATAGCACTTTTAGAAATTGGATTGTCTCAGAAGAGGATGACCCAGAATTTCACATTGAAACACATATAAAAGTTTCAGATTCAGAACTAGAGCTCAATGAAATTTTTACTAAAAATATTGAGAATGTTACTTTTGGAAGAATTGAAACTCAGGCTGCCAGACAAGTCATGCTTCAAAAGGTTAGAGAGGCTGAGCGTGAAAAAGTGGTCTCAATGTTTAAAAATCAAGAAAATAGTCTTGTAAATGGAACTGTTAAAAGAGTAACTAGAGACAATATTATTGTAGATATTAGCTATGACGCTGAAGCTGTTCTGCCTAGAGATAGACTAATGCCTGGAGAAATTTATAAGGTAAATGACAGAATTAGAGCAATTCTTCAAATTCAAGAAGTTGAAGGAAGAGGTGCTCAACTTATGCTAAGCAGAATATGTCCAGAAATGGTCACAGAATTGTTTAGTATTGAAGTGCCTGAAATTAATGAAGATATTATTGAAATTAGAGGTGTGGCTAGAGATGCCGGATCCAGATCAAAAATAGCAGTAAAAACAAATGATGGTCGTATTGATCCAGTTGGAGCATGTGTCGGAATGAGAGGTTCTAGAGTTCAAGCTGTATCTGCTGAGCTTGGAAATGAGCGTATTGATATTATTATTTATGATGATAATCCAGCGCAGCTTGTTATAAACGCCCTAGTTCCTGCAAAAGTTGAGTCTATTGTTATGGATGAATCTGCAAGATCAATGGATATTGCAGTAAATCAAGATAATCTTGCATTAGCAATAGGATCTAGAGGCCAGAATATTCGCCTTGCATCAAAATTAGTTGGATGGGATTTAAATATTATCAGCAGCGAAGAAGCTGAAGCTAAAGAGAAAGTTGATCAAACTGAATTTCTTGGAAGTTTAATGGAAAGCCTATCTATTGAAGAAGACATAGCTGAAGGTCTTGTAGCCGCAGGTCTAAATACATTTGATGATATTGCATATGCTGAGGATGCAGTACTTGCTAAAATTATTACTGATTCAGCTGAGATGGAAAGAGTTAAATCTACAGCTGAAGATGCTGCGCTGATGGAAGCTATGGGTGAAATATCAGCAGAAGAAGAAGATGCAGAGTCATTAGCTGACCTTGATATTAGTGAAGAAAATCTTTCTAAATTATCAGCTAAAGCTATCAAAAATAAAGATGATTTAGCGGAACTTGCTGTTGATGAACTTCAAGACATTATTGAAATAAGTAATGAAGATGCATCAGCGCTTATTATGAAAGCAAGAGAACATTGGTTTAATTAAAAGAGGGTACTTATTTTGGCTTTAACTGTTAAAGATTTTTCAAAGGTTTTAAAAATTTCCGAATCAGCTCTGCTTGAGAGAATGCAAAATGCAGGCTTATCTCATAAATCTGCTTCAGATGAAATCACTCCTGCAGATAAATCTGCTTTATTGAGATCATTGAAGAATAGGAAGTCTCAGACTCCACCCACCTCTCCAGATTCTGGAATTAAGGTTGTCTCTAAAGGAAAAACTATTGCTGAAGGCGATGCGCCAAAGAGTTACTCAGATAATATTGAGGCAAAAAGAGCAGCCGCATCAGAGCAATTAAAAGAGCAGCAGAAAAAACGCGAAGATCAAATTAAAGAATCAGCAAGATTAAAGAAAGAAGAAAGAGAAAAGCAACTTGTGGCCAGAAAAGAAGCCCCAGTTCAACCTAAAGTAAATATAAAAGATCAACTCTCAAGAGCATCTAAAGAATATAGTAGAAAAGAATCAAGAGTTGCTCCAAATGCTGATGCTGAGCATCAATTTGAGGCGCCAACAAAAGCAAAAGCTAAGACTGTAGATGTGCCCGAGACAATTCAAGTAGGAGAGCTTGCTAAACTTATAGCTGTTAAGGGTGGCTTGGTTGTTAAAGAATTAATGAGTCTTGGCGTAGCAGCAACAATTAACGATGCAATTGATCAAGAAACAGCAATCTTAGTTTTAGAAGAAATGGGTCATATAGGCAATCCATTAAAATCAGATAATGTTGAAGAAGAAATTGCGAGTTTGATTACTTATTCTGATGAAAAGAAAACAAGAGCACCAGTTGTAACTGTCATGGGTCACGTTGATCATGGAAAAACTACTTTATTGGATTTTATAAGAGAATCAAAAGTTGTTGATGGAGAAGCAGGTGGTATCACTCAGCACATTGGGGCTTATCAAGTTGATACCTCAAAAGGCTTAATTACTTTTATAGATACCCCTGGACATGCTGCTTTCTCATCTATGCGAGCAAGAGGAGCTAATACTACTGATGTAGTTATTTTGGTAGTAGCTGCAAATGATGGAATTATGCCTCAAACTGAAGAGGCTATTAATCATGCCAAGGCAGCAGGAGTATCAATTGTCGTAGCAATTAACAAAATAGATCTTCCTGATACTGATATTGAAAAAGTTAAAGGTGATTTAGCTGGCAAAGACCTTATTCCTGAAGACTGGGGCGGAACTATTCAGATGGTTCCAGTATCAGCACTTACAGGCGAAGGTGTGGATAAACTTCTTGAAAGCGTTTACCTTGAATCTGAATTACTAGAACTTAAATCTCATTTTGATGGCCCTGCTCAAGGAGCCGTTATAGAATCTGAATTAGATAAATTCAGAGGACCTGTTTCAACTTTCTTAGTTCAACACGGAACATTAAAGTTAGGAGATATAGTAGCTTCAGGTAATGCAGTTGGAAAAATTAAAAGCATTATTAACAGTGATGGTAAAAAACTTAAAACTGCAGGACCTTCTTTTGCAGTAGAGGTACTTGGATTAAATTCAGTACCTAGTGCTGGAGATCAATTCCAAGTGGTTGATAGTGATAAACAAGCTAGAGAAATTGCAGAATTTAGAGTTAATAAGGAAAAAGAAAGAAAGCAGTTAAAGCAAAGAGATGCAGGTTTAAATATTTTTGAAACTATGGGGCAAGAATCTAAAAAAATATTAAACGTGATTGTTAAGACTGATGTTGTTGGAACTTCAGAAGCTATTATTAATGCGCTACATGATCTTGGGACAGACCTCGCTAAAGTGAAGATAGTATCTAGCGGTGTTGGCGGTATTTCTGAATCAGACGCTAATTTAGCATTGGCTGTTAATTCTATTATTCTTGGTTTTAATGTTAGAGCAGATAATGCAGCGAAAAAGATTATCGAAGAAGAATCAATTGATTTAACATATCACAGCATAATCTATGAGTTGCTTGATGACATAAAAGCTAAATTAAGTGGTTTATTAGATCCAATAATAAGAGAAGAGATTGTCGGTACTGCAGAAGTATTAGAGGTATTCAGTTCTCCAAAATTTGGACAAATTGCTGGCTCCATGGTTCTAGAGGGGTCTGTCTTTAGAAATAAACCAGTAAGAGTCTTAAGAGATGAAATTGTAATTTTTGAAGGTGAATTAGATTCACTTCGAAGATTTAAAGATGACATAGCTGAAGTAAAAAATGGAACTGAGTGTGGAATTGGAATTAAAAATTATAAAGATATTAAGGCTGGTGACAAAATAGAAGTTTTTGATAGAAAAGTAGAGGCTCAGACTCTTTAGATAATTTCATGTCATCTATTAGGGCTCAAAAAGTTAGTGATTTTCTTAGAAAAGAAATCTCGCTTCTTATCTCCACAGAGATAAATGATCCAAGATTAAAAAATATAAATATCACTGCTGTAAAGGTATCTTCTGATATTGGCCAAGCTACAGTCTTTTATACAATATTTCGTCAGGAAGATTCTGAGACCAATACTGAAATAGCACCCAAAACACTAGAAAAATTAAGTGGCATGCTTAGATCTAGATTATCAAAAATTATGAAAATTAGAAGAGTGCCAAAGCTATCTTTTAGGTTTGATGAAAGCATTGAATACTCAAGTAATATTGAAGAACTTCTTAATAATTTAAAGTAATGGATGGCTTCTTTCTTGTAAAAAAAGAGAAGGGCATTTCATCCAATGGTGTTGTTCAGGAAATTAAACGTAAATTTTCTTTTAATAAAGTTGGTCATTTAGGAACACTTGATCCTATGGCTACTGGGTTACTAATTATCGCAGTTAATAAGGCCACAAAATTTTCATCTTATTTTTTAAACGAAATAAAAGGTTACTCAGCAGAAGTAACTCTAGGAAGTTCCTCAGACACTGATGATGCTGAGGGAGATGTTGTTTTAGTTTCTAATGAAATACCAGAATCAGAGAAGATTATTTTAGCTTTAAATAGTTTTTTAGGGAAATCTCTTCAGCAAGCGCCTTTTTATTCTGCTTTAAAGCATAAAGGAAAGCCTTTATATAAATATGCCAGAGAGGGAGAATTAATAACGAAGCCACCTAGAGATATTACAGTTATAGATATCAGTCATATTGATTATCAAAAACCACTACTTTCTTTTGATATTATTTGCTCTAAAGGTACTTATATAAGAGCCATAGCTAGAGATATTGGAAATTTATTGAGTTGTGGTGGACATCTTTCAAAGTTAGAACGAATTCAGCAGGGGTGTTTTAAGGTTGATGCTGCAAAGCTTATTAAAGATATTGCTATTGAAGAGATAATTTCTATAGAAAATGCGTTTCCTGAATTAAATTATATTGAATTAAATGAATTAGAAACAAAGATATATCAAAATGGTGGAAGGGTTGAATCTATAAAAGGACATGAGGAAATATCAAAAATCTATTCTAGTGGTAAAAACTTTATAGGATTGGGCTTAATTAATGAGTCTGGTTTAAAGCTCAAACAGCTTGTTTAATCTCTTATTTAGTAATAAGCTACGCGCTCAGACTTTAGATATACGAGGTTTGAGTTCAATTAATACAAGTATATCAAGGAAAAAAAATGGCTCTATTAGCAGAAGAAAAAGCAGGTATTGTAAGTAAATTTCAAAAAAGCGATTCAGATACTGGTTCTCCAGAGGTTCAGATAGCACTTTTAACTGAAAATATTAATAAACTACAAAGCCACTTCAAAGAACATAAAAAAGATCATCATTCCAGAACTGGTTTGATTAGAATGGTTAATCTTAGAAGAAAACTTCTTGCTTACTTAAAACGTAAAGATCAAGAAAGCTATCTTAAAACTATCAAGACGCTCGAATTACGCGGATAAAATAATAAATTATAAAAAAGGAATATTGTGGAAAAAAATAAATTAGAAGCTTCAACAGTAGAATTTGCCTATGGCAATAAAACTGTAAAATTAGAAACACATAAAATAGCTAGACAAACTACAGGTGCTGTTTTAGTAACAATAGATGACTTGGTAGTTCTTACTACCGTTGTAGCAAGAAAAGAAGCAGATCCAAAAAAGGATTTCTTTCCTTTAGCAGTCTTTTACCAAGAAAAATTTTATGCAACTGGATCTATCCCAGGTGGATTCTTTAAAAGAGAAGCTCGCCCAACAGAAAAAGAAACATTAACATCAAGACTAATTGATAGACCAGTTAGACCTCTTTTTCCTGAAGGATTTAAAAATGAAGTTCAGGTATTTTGTACTGTTTTATCTTCAGGAAAAGACTATAACCCTGATATAGCTTCTATGATTGGAACTTCAGCTGCTCTTTGTGTTGCAGGCGTTCCATTTGATGGCCCAATGGGCGCAGCAAGAGTTGGATTCGTTGATGGGAATTATATTTTAAACCCATCTTATGAAGAATTAGAAGATTCTCTACTAGATATGGTTGTAGCAGGAACTGAAGAAGCTGTATTAATGGTTGAGTCTGAAGCAAAAGAATTAAGTGAAGATTTGATGCTTGGGGCTGTTTTATTTGCTCATCAAGAAATGCAAGCAGTCATCAAAGGCTGTCAAGAATTAAAAGATAAAGCAGGAAAAGAAGACTGGATAGTTAAAACTGATGAAGAAACACCTGTTTTTTATGAAGCTTTAAAAGAAAAGTATGCAGTCTCAATTGAAGAAGCTTTTAAATTAGCTGACAAAACTGAGAGAACTGAAGCTTTAAGTGTTATTAAAAATTCTATTGTTGATGATCATGAAGATTTAGATGATATGCAGATGTCAAAAGTCATGGGTGCGTTTAAAAAACTTGAATCGCATGTAGTTAGAACAAATATTATACAAAACAAACCTAGAATTGATGGAAGAGATCAAGATACAGTAAGACCTATTTATGTTGAGACTGGTCTTCTACCTAAGGCTCATGGTTCTGCTCTATTTACCAGAGGAGAGACTCAGGCATTAGTAGTAGCAACCCTTGGATCTACTAGAGATGCACAAAGAATTGAATCTATAGAAGGCCAAGATACAGATCCTTTCATGCTTCATTATAATTTCCCAGCATATAGTGTTGGTGAGATTGGAATGCCGCTTGGACCAAAAAGAAGAGAAATTGGGCATGGTAATCTTGCAAAAAGAGCCATTAAAGCTGTTCTGCCTGATAGTGATGAGTTTGGTTACACTCTTAGAGTTGTTGGCGAAATTACTGAATCCAATGGATCAAGTTCAATGGCAACAGTTTGTGGTACATCTTTATCATTGATGGATGCAGGAGTTCCTTTAACAAGTCCAGTTGCTGGAATAGCTATGGGTCTTATTAAAGAAGGTGATGATTTTGCTGTTCTTACAGATATTTTAGGAGATGAAGATCACCTTGGTGATATGGACTTTAAAGTAGCTGGAACTGAAACAGGAATTACAGCACTTCAAATGGATATAAAGATACAAGGTATCAATGAAGCCATTATGGAAGTTGCTCTAACTAAAGCTAAGGCCGCTAGAAATCATATTTTAAATGAAATGAATGCAGTTATAAGTAAACCAAAAGAATTATCTGAGCATACACCGGCAATGAAAAAGTTTGTTGTACATACTGACAAAATTAAAGAAATTATTGGTAAAGGTGGAGCAGTCATCAAGGGCATGCAAGAGAAAACAGGTGCAACCGTTGATGTAAGTGATGATGGAACTGTAGCAGTATTTGGACAGACTCAAAGTGCAATGCTTGCAGCAGTTGAAATCATCGAAGGCATTATCGAAGATCCAGAACTTAACAAAGTTTATACAGGTACTGTTGTAAAAATTGTTGAATTTGGTGCTTTCGTAAATATTCTTCCTGGTAAAGATGGTTTACTTCATATTTCAGAGATAGCAGAAGAAAGAACTGAAGATGTAAATGCTGTTTTAAAAGAAGGTCAAGAAATTGAAGTTAAGCTTATAGGTTTTGATCGTGGAAAAATGAAATTATCCAAGAAAGCATTACTTAATAAAGAATAATTTAAATGTCAAATTTTGCAACTAATTTTTATATATAAAATTTGATCCTTTTATCTTTTTATGGTCTTATATAGTCTGAATTTATATA
>CAYFJC010000043.1:0-8058 GCA_964343355.1 uncultured Gammaproteobacteria bacterium
GGGTCTACAACTAGTTGTTTGTCTTTATTAAATATATAATCTTCTACCTCTATGAAGCCATACATGTCACTTTGATAAATTTGTTTTGCAAAAACTTCATATATCTCATTGAGCTGCATAAAGATTATTTTGTAAGCTGTCTTTTTATTCATAATTATTAATATGGGTACTAAACTTTATATTAAAACCTTTGGGTGTCAAATGAATGAGTATGATTCGCAGAAAACTGCGGAGATACTTCAAAATAAGAAAGATATGGAGATTACTACAAATGTTGAAGAGGCAGATATCATCCTCTTAAATACCTGCTCTATAAGAGAAAAAGCTGAAGACAAGGTTTATTCTGAATTAGGCAGACTCAACAAGTTAAAAATAAAAAATCCTAATATCAAGATTGGTGTTGGCGGATGTGTTGCTACTCAAGAAGGCTCTAATATAACAAAGAGAGCTCCTTATGTTGATTTAATATATGGGCCTCAAACCCTTCATAGGGTTGCAGATTTATTAGATGAAGATGACAAATTAAAAGCGATAGATATAACTTTTCCAATTGAAGAAAAGTTTGATTCCCTTCCGGAGCCCACAGCAACGAGCCCTTCAAGTTTCGTTGCTATTATGGAAGGCTGCTCAAAATATTGCTCTTTTTGTGTTGTTCCCTATACAAGAGGTGACGAGGTAAGTAGAAAAGCGCAGCAAATTTTTGATGAAATTGCTCGATTAGTTGAGCAGGGCTCATCGGAAATAGTATTTGTTGGCCAGAACGTTAATTCTTATAAGCAAGTCCATGATGGCAGAACTCTTAGACTTTCAGATCTTATAGATATTGCCAGCAATATTAATGGAGTTGAAAGAATTAGATTTACAACATCCCACCCACTAGATATGACCGATGATCTAATTGAGATCTTTGGGTCTGTTCCTCAACTTGCTAATCAGCTTCATCTTCCAGTTCAATCGGGTTCAGATAGAGTTCTAAAGGCAATGAAGCGAAACTACACCGCAGACTCTTATAGAGATATTATCGAAAGAGTGAAAAAAATTAGGCCGACTATAAAAGTAACATCAGATTTCATTGTTGGATTCCCTGGAGAATCGCATGCAGAGTTCATGCAAACAATGCAGCTAATAGAAGATATTCAATTTGATTCATCATTTAGCTTTATCTACTCTCCCAGACCAGGAACGCCTGCTTCAATTCTTCAAGATGACACTTCTAAAAATGAAAAAAAAGAAAGACTAAATATTCTCCAAGCTAGACTAAACGAAATACAAAGAGGGTTTGGTCAAAAAATGGTAGGCAGTATTCAAAGATGCTTAGTAACAGGAATATCAAAGAAGCGCCTGGATCAACTCCAAGCAAGAACAGAGTGTAATAGGGTGATCAATTTTCCCTTTCAAAATATTGGTTTTATAGGTAAATTAGTAGATATAAAAGTTGAGGAAGCATTGGCATATTCATTACTAGGGACACTTCATAACACTAAGGAATTAGTTTAGTTAATTTATGCAAGAAGCTCAGAATTCTTTAAAAAATATACTTTTAGAGCCAGCAGATGCAAAGCGCTTCGCTATTTTTGCAGGCGAATTAAATGGAAACATTAAGTTAATAGAGAAAAGTTTTAAGGTAAAAATTTTTCATAACAGTAATAAGATTAATATTAAGGGTCCCGAAGAGAATGTGCAAAGAGCAGCAAATGCCCTCCTCGATTTATATAAACAAACTCAAAAAAATAATGAAATCAGCAACGAATCTATTCATTTATGTATCCAGGAACACATGAACCAGCCAACTAAAGAACCGGTTAAATTAGAAGAAGTTAAGCGCTTATATCAAATTCATACACCTAAAAAAATTATTACTGCCAGAGGTAAAAACCAAGAACAGTATTTAAAGAATATTGAATTAAATGAGTTAAATTTTGGCATTGGCCCGGCTGGAACAGGTAAAACTTATCTAGCAGTCGCTGCTGGTGTTAATGCGTTATTAAATGATAAGGTTCAAAAAATAATTCTTATAAGACCTGCAGTTGAAGCTGGTGAAAAGCTTGGATTTCTTCCGGGAGATTTAGCTCAAAAAGTAGATCCGTATCTAAAGCCCTTATATGATGCTTTGTATGAAATGCTTGGATCAGAAAGAGTTCAAAAGCTTATAGAGAAAGAGATTATTGAAGTTGCCCCACTTGCATATTTAAGAGGACGTACTTTAAATAATGCTTTTATTATTATGGATGAAGGTCAAAACACTACTATTGATCAAATGAAGATGTTTTTAACAAGAATGGGCTACGGTTCATATGCAGTTGTAAACGGCGATGTTACCCAAATTGATTTACCAAGAAATATACCTTCCGGTTTAAGTAATGTTCTGGAGGTACTTGCTACAACTGAAAATATTGGAGTTATTAAATTTAGCTCAATAGATGTTGTTAGACACCCACTAGTTAGAAAAATTATAGATGCATATGAGGCTTTTAAGAGCAGCAAAGCTTAGTGAACGTTAATTTTATAACCAAGGAAGAATATTCATTATCTAATAAACTCAAAGGTAATCTAGAAGAAGTTTTTGCTTTTGTTTTAAAATCTGAGAGTATTGAAGACAGCACCATTAATCTAAGTTTTATTTCCTCAAAAGAAATGCAGGAACTAAACAACCAATACAGAGGTATAGATAAAGACACTAATGTCTTATCTTTTGAGAACCAAGATATCTCAAGAGAACATACAAAGGATCTAGGGGATATAGCAATCTGTTATCCATATGTTGTCAATGAAGCTCTAGAAGCCAATAAAGAACTTGATAGTCATATTTCTCATATGTTTATTCATGGGATTCTGCATATCTTGGGTTATGATCATGAGAGTGAATCAGAAGCAGATAATATGGAATCAAAAGAGATTGAATTTTTATCAAAATTTAATATCATGAACCCATACACAATATGAACGATAAAATAGAACCCGACTCGGGAAAATCCACCTCTGGGCTACTTTCTAAATTAAAGAAGTACCTAAGAAACCCTTTTTTTATAAAAACAACAACAGTTGCAGAGGTTTCTGAATTTCTAGAGAATGCCAGACAATCTAATGTCATAGATAAAGAAGCTCAGATTATGGCAAATAAAGCTATAAGACTAGGCGATACATCAGTTAAAGAAATAATGGTACCTACTGTTGAGATGGTGACAGTTGGTATAGATGAGCCTGCCTCGTCATATATAGAAAGAATTATTCAATCTGGGCACTCCAGATATCCTGTTTTAGGCAAAGGTATGGATGAAGTAAGTGGAATACTGTTGGCAAAGGATCTTTTGCCTATTTTATCAGCAGGTCAAACTGAATTTAATATAAAAGATATGTTGAGACAACCAAATGTTGTTCCTGAAACGAAGAAAGCAGACTCATTGCTAGAAGAATTTAAAAAAGATAGATCACATTTAGCAATAGTTGTTGATGAATATGGAGCTATCTCTGGGTTAGTTACCATTGAAGATATTCTAGAAGAGTTAGTGGGCGAAATAGAGGATGAACATGATAGCGATGAAGAAGAGATAATCCAGATTTCTAAAAATGAATTTATTGCTGATGCTAAGTTAGATATAGAGTCTTTTGAAGAATATTTTGATTTAGATGTTGGTGAGCAGGACGTTGAAACTATTGGTGGCCTCATGATAAATAAGCTTGGAATTTTACCAAAAATTGATGATGAAATAATACTTGGTAATATGAAATTAAAAGTCGTTGTAGCTGATAAAAGGAAGATTAAAAAAATTGGTATTAGCATCTCTTCTTAATAAGCTTAAGCAAGCATATAATTTTTTAATCCCTTTTATATTTGGGGTTATTGGAGTCTTTGCATTTGCACCCTTTTCAATCAAATTTCTTATTATTCCATCCTATAGTTATCTAGTTCACCTAACATTCTTTACGCAAAATAATCACTTTATAAGAAAGCTTATTCTTTGGACATTAGGTCACTGGGGTATAGGCGTATCATGGATAATAGTAAGTGTTTACTATTATGGAAACATAGGCTATATATCATCATTTATTGTATATATATTATTTCTTTTATTAGTATTAATCTTTGCTGTCGCGCCTATAAAGCTATTTAAAATACATCAAAAATACAACTCTAATATATATTTTATTACTTATATAGCCTCAGCTTTATTATTAATAGAGCTGTCTAGAGATTTCTTCTTTGGTGGCTTTCCATGGTTGGTTCCAGGAACAGTTTCAATCGATACCCTTCTATCTAATATCTTGCCTGTATTTGGAGTTGCTGGAGCATCTTTTCTTCTATATTTAGGATCCGCATCTATTGCTTGTTTTTGGGATAATTCAAAAAAAATTGCTCTATCACTTGCAGCCATAACAACTCTGTTATTTATTCCATACACTGCTGATAAAGATAAATATGAAGAATCTATTTCAATAGCAATCGTTCAGCCATCACTAGACCCAAAGCTAAAATTAAAACAAATATACAAACCTTTAATCGAAGAAACACTTATCAAGTTATCTCTAAATAATACAAATAATCCCGAGTTAGTAATATGGCCAGAAGCAGAGCTACCCTATGCATACAAAAGCCAACAGTACTATCAACTTAAACAAAGGTTTGGAGATTCAACTGAACTAATAACAGGAATTTGGTCATTTGAGGATAGAGAGTTATTTAATTCACTTGTTAACTTAAAAACAGACCAAATATATAAAAAACAACATTTAGTACCATTTGGCGAATATATTCCATTTAAAAATCTACTCAATCCTATTTTAATATATTTTGGAGCGCCTCTATCAGATATTTCAGCTGGGTCATCAAAGCAAATGCCTATTAGAATTAGTAACGACTTAACGATAGCGCCATTGATATGCTACGACATTGTATTTGGAAATGATGTAAGAAAAGCGGTCAAAAGTTCTAATATCATTATCAATATCAGCAATGACTCTTGGTTTGGGAAGTCTCTAGGCCCATATCAGCACCTAGAGATTTCTAGAATAAGAGCATTAGAAAATAATAAATGGCTGTTAAGAGCTACTAATGATGGGTTTTCAGCTGTTATTGATAATAAAGGAACAATTGTTGATTTATTATCAAAAGGAAATCAGGGCGTCATTAATCAAGATGTAGGTTTTACTAATACAACCACTTTTTATGCTGTCTTTGGTTATTATGTGCCATACTTATTTGCATTAATTTACCTTTTTAGCGTTATTATTAGAACTGTATGGTCAAACTTAAAAACATAGCCTTAATATCAAGCTTTTTGTTCGCATTAAATAGCTATTCAGAAACTTTAATTCAGGTTGATATTAGTGAACAAAGACTCTATTTAATAAGCAATAACAAAGTTTTATCTAGTTATCCTATATCCTCTTCCTCATATGGTGAGGGCCAGAAAGAAAATTCTTTTAAAACACCTCTTGGGACTCATACCATCAAAGAAATGATTGGATCTAATGCAACAAAAGATACTATTTTTATCTCAAGGATTAATACCAAAAGGACAGCGAGTCTCATTAAAGAGCCTATAGATACTGAAAATGATTATGTAACATCAAGAATTATGTGGCTTGAAGGCGATGAAGAGGGCTATAACAAAGGTGGAGCCGTTGACTCATATAGAAGATATATTTATATACATGGAACCCAAGAAGAGGGCTTAATAGGGGTTAAAGCATCGCATGGATGCATAAGAATGTTCAATAATGATGTAATTGAGCTATATAAAAAGGTTAATATAGGGACAAAAGTTCTAATTAAAGCTTAATTTTTGTCCCTAAATCTATATTTCTTATAGATTTCCAGCTACAGACGATTCAGAAAAGCTTAACTTTTCTTTTCTATCTTCTTTTGCAGGAGCATCTCCAAATTTACCATCAGTCTCAGCAAGCTTTTGAATTAAGCTAGCAGGCTTAAATGTGTCACTTTTAGTTAATTCATGGTATTTGTTTAATTTGTTTAATACTTCCTTCATTCCTGTTGCATTCGCATGATGCATAGGACCGCCTCTCCATATTGGGAAACCATAGCCATTTATATAAACGACATCTAAATCTGCTGCTCGTTGACCAACACCCTCTTCTATAATGTCAGCTCCCTCATTAATAAGAGCAAGAATACATCTATCGACAATTTCTTCGTCTGATATATCTCTTCTTTCAATTCCATTTGCAGCTGAAACTGTTTTATAGATATCTTCATTTTCAGGAGCTGGATTAGGAGCTCTTGAGCCTTCGCTATAATTATAAAAACCTTTACCATTTTTCTGGCCAAATCTATCAAGTTCACAAAGTTGATCACCGATTTTTGATGGAAGTGCTGGCTCAGCACCACTTAATTTTCTTGCTCTCCAACCAAGATCCAAGCCAACTAAATCTAACATTCTAAATGGACCCATACTCATGCCAAAACTTTCTAGCGCTTGATCAACTTGATGGGGAAGGGCACCTTCTAAAAGAAGCATATTTGCTTGTGCCGTATATCCAAATAACATTCTATTTCCAATAAAGCCTGGTGCATTTAAAGAAACAACTGAAGCCTTTTTAAGCTTCTTACCAACCGACATTACAGTAGCCATAGTTTCATCAGATGACTGAGAGCCTCTAACCACTTCCAGTAGTCTCATAATATTTGCTGGGCTGAAGAAGTGAGTACCCACTACCAGCTCAGGTCTATTAGTAACAGCAGCTATTGAGTCCACATTAAGTCCAGAAGTATTACTTGCTAGGATCGCATCTTTCTTAACAACCTCATCAAGAGTTCTAAAAATCTTCTCTTTCAGATCAAGATTTTCATATACAGCTTCTATAACAATGTCACAATCTGAAACATCTTGATAGTCCAAGCTAGAGGTCACTAAACCAAAAACACTATCCTTCATCTCTTCTGTCATTTTTCCTCTATTAACCATAAATTCATAATTCTTTTCTATAACAGACATACCTCTTTTTAGGTTATCTGCATCCTGATCAATAATGTGAACTGGTATACCAGCATTAGCAAAACACATTGCTATTCCACCACCCATTGTTCCTGATCCTATAATCCCTGCTTTCTTTATATCTTTGACTGGGGTTTCTCTTGGTATATCAGAAATTTTTGATGCTGCACGCTCACCAAAGAAAATATGAATCATTGCTTCTCTTTGAGGATTAACTAAACACTCTATAAAGTATTCACCTTCTTTTTTCATACCATCATTAAAGTCATCACAGTTTATAGCTGCTTCAACACATTTAATAATTTGTCCCGGTGCAAACTGACCTTTTCTTGTCTTTGCAGCCATTGCTTTTGCCTCTAAAAGAACGTTATCTGATCCCCTAGCTTCTATAACCTTTTCATTTAAGTCTCGGACTTTAGGGTGACTTTCTTTTTCAGAACTAACTTTTTGAATGAATTTAATTGAATCATTGATTAGATCTTCACAAATTTCATCAATTATGCCCATAGATAAGGCTTTTTTTGCATTAACATGCATTCCAGTAAGCATCATTTTTAATGCTTCTGCAGGTCCAACAAGTCTAGGAAGTCTTTGTGTGCCGCCAGCTCCTGGTAGTAGACCCAAATTAACCTCTGGAAGGCCTACAAAGGCTGCAGGTCCAGCAATTCTATAATTACATACCAATGCTGTTTCAAGACCGCCACCTAAAGCTGAGCCATTTATAGCTGCAACTACAGGTTTTGAACAAAATTCAAGTTTTCTTAATGCTTCGTCAAGGCTTGGCCCTTCTGGAGTTTTTCCAAATTCAGAAATATCTGCTCCTGCAATAAATGATCTTCCTGCACCAGTTAAAACAACACCTAATACGTTTGAGTCGTTTTCAGCTTGGGTTATACCATCTACAAGACCAGCTCTTACGCCGTCACTTAGTGGATTTACAGGCGGATTGTCTACAGTTAGTATTGCTACGCCTTCTTTTACTTCGTAATGAACAGTTCCTTTCAATTTATTCTCCTAAAAATATCAAGAAAAGCATTATACATAAAAAATAATAACTTTATTTTATAAAAAGCATTGATATATGATTATAAGTATGCATAATAAT
>CAYFJC010000044.1:0-7686 GCA_964343355.1 uncultured Gammaproteobacteria bacterium
TTTCTCGTATTTTGAACACCCACACGAGTAACCAAATATTTTTAAAGAACAACCGTCTCTGAGGACGGACGCGTATTCTAACGAAGTTACTAGTAAGAAGATACCTTTTTTTTAATTAATTTCTTTATCTACTAATTTCTTAGTATTTAAGAATTTCATCTTAGATCTGAGCTCTAATCCTACAGCTTCAATTGAATGATTTTTTGTAGCTTCTCTATTAGTTTTCATTGTTGGTCCGCCTGATCCATCGTTACTTTGACGGCAATCATCAAGAAATTCATTTGCAAAATTTCCAGACTGAATATTTTCTAAAATTCCTTTCATAGCAATTTTTGTATCTTCAGTTATAACTTTAGGTCCACTAACATAATCACCATACTCTGCTGTATTAGAAATAGAATAATGCATATTTGCAATTCCTCCCTCATGAATGAGATCAACTATTAATTTTGTTTCATGAAGGCATTCGAAATAAGCCATTTCAGGACTATATCCACCCTCAACTAAAGTTTCATAACCTGCTTTGATAAGAGCTGTCATTCCTCCACATAAAACAGCTTGTTCGCCAAAAAGATCTGTTTCAGTTTCTTCTTTAAAAGATGTTTCTAAAACTCCAGCTCTAGTTCCTCCATTAGCCTTAGCATATGAAAGGGCGACATCTTTTGCGGAATAAGGTTTATCTGAAATAGCATCTTGAAATACAGCAATCAAAGATGGCACTCCTCCATTGTCATTATAAGTACTTCTCACTGTATGACCTGGACCTTTAGGAGCGATCATAATTACACTTGTTAAATCATCAGGAAGAATTTTCTTAAAGTGGATATTAAACCCATGAGCAAAAGCTAGAATTGCTCCATCCTTAAGGTTGGGTTGAATCTGTTTTTCATATATATCTTTTTGGAATTCATCAGGCGCAAGAATCATAACTAAATCGGAGCCATTAACTGCATCTTCAACATTCTCTACTTTTAATCCAGCTTCTTCTGCTTTGCTCCATGAACTAGAACCATTTCTTAATCCAACTATTACATTAACACCAGAGTCATTTAAATTATTTGCGTGAGCATGTCCTTGAGAGCCATATCCGATGATGGCAACTCTCATACCTTTTACAATATCTAAATTAGCATCTTCGTCATAATAAATTTTCATATCTCTTCCCTCTTAGATTGTTAATGTTTTTTTTGATTCATGAAGTCCTATACTTCCAGATCTTACAGTTTCAATAATTTTTTTCTTTTTTAATACTTTTAAAAGGTTATTAATATCAATAGAGGTTCCAGTAACAGAAATGACGCATGCTGATTCATCATTTTTTAAAATCTTTCCATTCATTGGCTTAATAATTTTTTTAATACCAGGTAGATCATTTACTTTAGCTATTTTTATTAAAGCAAGTTCAAGTTCATGATGCTCACCCTCAGTTAAATCAGCTACTTTAATGATATCTATAAGTTTATTGATTTGCTTCATGATCTGCTCTACAGCAGATTCAGTTCCTCTGGTTGTGACTGTTAATCTTGAATAAGATCCATCATCTACCGGAGCTACATTAAGTGATTCAATGTTATATCCTCTTTGGTGAAATAGTCCAACTACCCTAGCAAGAGCACCTGGCTTATTTTCAATAAGCATTGCTAAAACTCTTTTCACGTTTTTTTGCCTCTTGATAACCACATATCCTGCATACTTCCATTTGGAGAAACAAGCATCGGATAAACATGTTCTGATTGATCAACATAAACATCAACAAAGACAAGCTGATCTTTTAAAGCGAATGCTTTTTCCAATGTTGGTCCTAATTTATTTCTCTGTGTGACTTTAAATCCTTTGTGACCATATGCTTCAGCTAATTTAACAAAGTCAGGAAGTGATTCTTCATAAGTGCTTGCTGCATATCTCCCGCTATAATTCATGTCTTGCCATTGTCTTACCATTCCTAGAGCTTGATTATTTATGTTAATAATCTTTACCGGGAGCCCGTATTGCAAGCATGTTGATAGTTCTTGAATACACATTTGAATACTTCCCTCGCCTGTAATGCAAACAACTTCTTTATTTGGAAATGCTAATTTAACCCCCATAGCTGAAGGTAAGCCAAAGCCCATAGTTCCAAGACCTCCAGAGTTAATCCAGCGCCTAGGTTTATTAAAATGATAATACTGCGCTGCAAACATTTGATGTTGTCCAACATCAGAAGTGACATAGGCATCCCCCTTTGTAACTCTATATACCTGTTGTACTACTTCTTGCGGCATGATTAGTTTAGATTTAGATTTTTTTAAATACATTTCATGATCTAAACCATGCATTGCTGTCCAAGTTTTAATTTGATCATTCCACTTACTTACAGCTTCAGAGTCTATCTTTATTTTAGACCTTTTTATTTCTTTGATGAGAGCATCAAGAGATTCCTTAACTTGCCCAACAATTGGAATATCAGCATTAATAATTTTTGATATAGAAGCTGGATCTACATCTATATGAATAATTCTTGCATCTGGAGCAAATTTTGAAGGTGTATTAGTAATACGATCATCAAAGCGAGCTCCAATTGCTAAAATTAAATCAGCATTATGCATTGCCATATTTGCTTGATAGGTACCATGCATTCCCAGCATACCCATAAAGTGCTTATCATTAGCAGGATAAACTCCTAAACCCATTAATGTATTTGTCACCGGGATATTAAGTATTTTATTTAATGCTTTAAGTTGAGTTGAGGCATTACCCATAATGGCTCCACCTCCAGCATATATAACTGGCCTCTCGGAGGACAAAATGGCTTTAGCAGCTTTTTTAATCTGACCTGGATGTGGATGAATCTTTGGTTGATATGATCTTAAGTTAACCTTGGCAGGTTTTTTATACTCAAATTTATTTTCTGGTGCAGTTATGTCCTTAGGAATATCAATAACAACTGGTCCAGGTCTTCCTGTAGTCGCTATATGAAATGCTTCATTAATAATTGCTGGGATATCTTCTGTCTTCTGGACAATGTAACTATGTTTAACAATTGGTCTAGATACTCCGATCATATCGGTTTCCTGAAAAGAATCTGTACCTATTAAGTGACTAGCAACCTGACCAGATATGACCACTAAAGGAATAGAATCCATATAAGCAGTGGCAAGACCAGTGATAGCATTTGTTGCTCCCGGTCCCGATGTAACAATCACAACGCCTGGCTTGCCAGTAGCTCTGGCATATCCATCAGCGGCATGAGTAGCGCCTTGCTCGTGTCTTACTAGAATATGTTCAATTTTTTTCTGATTAAAAATAGCATCATAGATGTGCAGAGCGGCACCCCCTGGATAACCAAAGATAAATTTGACTCCCTCTTCACGAAGAGCCCTCATTAACATGTCGCCGCCGGAAAGTTTCACTTGGACCTAAAAAATCTATAAGAATGGGGTTTATATTATTTTATCATGCAAAAAACAAGTCTTTTGTAATATTCTTTGTAATCAAAATTATCCTGATATTATAACTTCCTCAAGTTTCTTCATATCCTCAGGCATTTCGATAGACCACTCAAATAGTTCATTAGTTTTATGATGGGAAAATGAAATATGAGTAGCATGAAGAGCCTGTCTCGGAAATTCTCTAATATATTTAATTAATTCTGGTGAAGAATTCTTAGCTATTCTCTTTCTAGCATTGTAAGCAGAGTCGCCAATAATAGGTAAGTTTTTTGAAGCTAGATGAACTCGGATTTGATGGGTTCTACCAGTTTCAATTAATACATCTAATACTGCGTAGCCGTTATATTTATTGATTAATTTTATGAAGGAAATCGACTCCTTTCCATCGTGCCTGATAGTCATCTTTGTTCTGTTCTTTGCATCTCTCCCTAAAGGCTCATTTATTTCGAAACTTCCAATAGTTTCTCCTACAGAAATAGCTATATATTTTTTAGTAACTTTTCTTTCTTGCATTTCCTGAATAAAATAATTTCTAAATGAGTCTGTCTTAGCAACTACTAAAACTCCAGATGTGTCTTTGTCTAAACGATGCACAATGCCGCTTCTGGGTAAATTTATAAGTTGAGGATATTTATACAAGAGTCCATTAGCTAAAGTTCCGTTATAACAACCCGAGCCTGGATGCATAACCAGTCCATAGGGTTTATTGATAATAAGAAAATCTTCTTCCTCATAACAAACCTCAAATTGAATATCTTCTGGGCCCCATGAAACCTTAACTTCCTCTATTGGATCAATCTCTACCTCATCTCCTTCATATACAGAATCTTTTGGCATACAGATTTCACCATTAACCAAAACTCTTCCTTGAAGAATCCATTTTTTTAATTGAGTTCTTGAGAAATTTGGAAACATTCTTGCTGCTACGACATCTAGTCGCATCTTGTTATCACTTTCTAAAACTTTTAATAAATTGGTCATTGAACTTTAATGAAATTTTTTTATCTAAATAATAAATTTAAAACTTAATTAGCAATAATAAATGTAAAATACCATTATGAATAAAAAAACAGTTTCTATAATTTATCTTAGTATAAGTGTTATTGCTTCCTCATTAATACTATCTGGATGTAATAGTGATCAGCAAGAGCTAGAGCGCCCTGAAAAAATATATTATGACCAAGCTCAAAGAAGAATGAAGGCTGGTAATTATTTTGGAGCTATAGATTCATTAACTGCTATAGAAAGCCAGTACCCTTTTGGGAAATATTCAGAACAAGCACAAATAGAGTTAATCTATGCTTATTTTATGAATTCAGAGGATGAGGCTGCTCATTCAAGTGCTGAAAGATTTATTAGGCTGCATCCAAGACACCCAAATATAGACTATGCATATTTTTTGAAAGGGCTTTCCAGCTTTACAGCAGATAAAAGTATTATGGTTAGGGTTGTTGGAACAGACTTGTCTAAAAGAGATATATCAGGAGCGAAAGAATCTTTTTCTGAGCTGACTGAGTTTATGACAAGATTTCCAGATAGTCAGTATGCATCTTATGCAAATCAAAGAATTGTTTATTTAAGAAATTTAATAGCTAGTGGCGAACTTACAGCTGCTGATTATTATTTAAAGAGAAGTGCATATGTAGCAGCTATTAGGCGAGCTAACTATGTTATTGAAAATATACCCAACTCTAGTCAAGATTTAAGAGCTCTTAAAATATTATCGACTTCCTATCAAGCGCTAGGTTACACAGAGCTTTATGAAGATACTCAAAGCATAATTGCTTTAAATGCATCTAAGTTTGGAAGTGAAACTTCTAAAGAATCTTCTTGGTCATGGAAATCAATCATTGGTATGAATCCAGGCTCGGGTTCATAAGACAATCTTTATATTTTTGGAAAGAAAACTCCATCGCAAAGATTTAAGAAATCGCTAAACATTTCATCTGAAGGCTTATACATTCTTGCCCTTTTATCTTTAGTTGAGCGCTCTTCAATAAGAAAGCCAGCCTTAACTGCTTTCTTTAATTCCGATACTCTGGTTGCTCTTGAAGCAATTTTTACCGGGACTACTTGAATTGCATCTTCTTGAGTAAACTCTTTACCTTTTATTACCTCATACATGAAAGCCAAAAGGAAATGAAATCTATAAGCTGTTTCTTGAAAATATTTCATTGAATCGGAGATATCGCCATTAAATATAGACTGATCTAATAGGTGTTTGATTCTTCTGTTTGCTTTTTTTTCTCTTTGATTCATATTTCTTCTTAGGATGAGGCTGCCATTATGTCAGAATTATTTTTATTTAATATAGTAAAAAACTATTAGTTTGTGGTTTATTAAGTCTTTATCTTCTTAAGATAAATAAACATAGCTGGGATATAAAAAACAGCAATTATCGATGAACCAATAACACCAACTATCATGCCCCATGCTAAGGGTCTAAAAAATAAACTAGCAAATAAAAGTGGAAGGAAGCCTCCAATAGTAGTGGCTGATGTTGTTAAAACATGTCGAGTAGATCGAATAACGATCTCTACTAATTGAGCTTTAGTTAAAACATTTTTTTCGGCCTCTTCTTTTATATGTGACAAGATCACAATAGAGTCATTGATAGCTAAGCCTGCTAAACCTATTGCGCCAACTGTAGCAATAAATCCATAGTTTTGTTGACCAACAACCAGCCCCACAAAAGATAGACCAACACATAAAATAGCTACAGAAAGAATAATTCCAGCCTGAGTAAATGAATTCAATGCTGCTACCAAACCTATGATGATTAAAACAAAATATATAGCAGCAGATGAGATAATTTGTCCCTGAGACTCTGCGGCAGTTTCGGCTTCACCATCTGACTCCAAAGTATATCCAGCTGGTAAAGATTCTTTAAAAGCTTCTATCTCATTTTTAATAGAGGATTCAGCTCCGGATGCTAATTGCCCTGTCCATATTTTGCCTTGAACACTATTCTTTTTTTCTCCATTATTACGTTGAATAAATTCAGAAGTCCTAGTCAAAGACGTTTGACCAAAACTCTCAACATAATCAAGACTCGCTGGCCCAGGCAATGTGAGCATGCCAATATTTTCTATAGATGAATTAACTCCGCCTAAACTTTTCACTCTTATCGATAGATCCTTATTTCCATCAAGCATGGATCCAACAACGATGCCGTTATTTGCAGCAGCAAGCTCAATTAAAATAGCCTCCATTTGTTTGGAAGATAAAGCCATATTAGAATTATTTAAATCAATCTCTATATTTGTTTCATAAGAAGACAGTGCTGCATTCGTTGAGCTTATATTTGGAGCCTTACTAATAATAAGCTCTAGTTTTTCTCCAAGCAGCTGAAGTACCTCGGGATCATCACCCTTAATTGCATAATCTATAGCTGCAAATACTGGTGGACCTGAATAAAATTTATCTAGTCTAACCTCGATATCTGGATTGGCTTTAGAGAGTTTTTTTGCTAAATCAGGAAGAATTGGCATCATGGCATTAAAGCTAGTAGTAAAAAATACTCCTTCGGCAATATGATTTGAGCCTACTGGTGAATCTCCTGCAACTACATTGTATAGAATGCGAGGTAACAATCTGCCAATAAACCAAACATCACTTTCAACTATGCCTGTATCTAAAATCTGCTCACGAATTTCATAAACTTTTTTTTCAGTTTCTAAAGTAGTCGAATTCATAGGTAATTCAATGGTAACCCTGAACATATTTCTATCTTGAGCTGGGAAAAAATCTCCAGGTAGAGTATTAAACAAAGCAAATCCAAGAATAGGTAAAAATAAAGCTATTCCCATAGCTCTTCTTGGTTTGAAGTATGCCCAAGAAAGCAATGCTCTATATTTATCTAGCAACATCTTGTTTGAATAACCATTCTGATTAAAAGATATTTTATTAAAAAAACTAACTTTTTCTAAATAAGCCATCATTACTGGCACAATGGTTAACGCTAAAAATAGAGAAGAAGTAATTGCCAGAATAACTGTTACCGCCATCCCTCCAACAAACTCTGTGCTTGATCCCTCACCAGTGGCTATTGGAAGAAAAGCAAATACAGTTGTAAAAGTAGCTGCTAACAATGGAACAACTAGTTGATGAATAGTCTTATTAATTGCATCTCTTGGTTCTAATCCAGAAGAACGTCTGTGCTTGTAATCCTCAACAACAATTATTCCATTATCAATTAATAAGCCAAGAGCAATAATAATTCCTGTTATTGATGTTTGATGAAGAGGCATTTCAAGAA
>CAYFJC010000045.1:0-7599 GCA_964343355.1 uncultured Gammaproteobacteria bacterium
CAGCAGCATCAATCGCAACATCTTCAATAGTTGTTGCTAGCTCTCTTTGAACGTAGTAAGCGTTGAAATCCCATCCAGCGAAAGCGCCTTTTTCAAGAATTTGTGAATAACCAATGATTGTCTCTTCACCGTACATAGGCTTAAGATTTGTATCAGTTAAACTTCTTGTGTCTGGAACTGAACCGTCTGCATAATAACCAATGTCTCCACAATTTTGAAGACCAACAGTTTTCCAGCTTCCGTTATCATTTGTTCCATCCCACTCACAGAACTGGTATGAATAAAATTCACCACCAGACATTCTAATATTAGTATTAGCTGCTATAGGAAGGTAGTACTCACCAAACGAGTAGTAAATTTTCTTAGAACCATCACCTACGATATCGTAAGTAGCTCCAAATCTAAGTGCTTGTTGATCTTCTGTTTTAACAAAAGTAGCGCCGGCAGCGTTTCTGTTGTCAAAAGTAGAATTTCTAAGACCCATGTTTACGTTTAACTTATCAGTAACATCCCAGCTATCTTGAATATAGAAAGCTTCTTGTTTTACTTCAAATTCTCCACCACTTCTGTAGATTCTTAATCTTACAGTTTCGCCTGGATCAATCGTACCACTACCATCGTCATCATATCCACGATAGTAAGCGTCACCAGAGTAGTTAGTTGAATCTGTAGCTGTTAAGTCTTCATTTTCAATACCAAATCTTAAATGGTGATTGCCGATATAGTAATCTACATCAAACTTAAAAATTTCTCTTTGGTCAGTACCTGAAGAAACAGTTCCCTGTGTTGCACAACCTACTCTAGTTGTAGGATAAGGCCACCAGATATATGGACAAGCGTCACCAGTACCAGCAGCAGTTCTTTCGTACTCGTTAGTACCTATAGTTACTGCAGCAGTTAATCTGTCAGTTATAACAGCAGATAGTTTCCATATCTCATTGTCACCACCAACATTGTTATAACTTGTTCCAACCTGTGCACCATCTCTGTATGACAGAGTAGTACCTACTGAATCATCATTGAAGTATGTGTACTCTAAATGAATGTCTTCAGTAAGATAGAAGTCTAGTTTAGCTCCAAAGAAATCTTCTTTAAAAGCAGCATCAAACTGAGTTCCTGCAACGTTAGTATCAGAAGTTTCGTTATCAACCGGATTAGCTAAGATATAAAAGAAAGCTCTATCAGGAATAATTGGACCACTTAAAGATACGTTATATTCCATGTAGTCTCTTGAATCTTGATCATTAATCTGTGTGTAAGTATTAGGTTTGTCATGGTAGAAGCTATCTGGGTAGTAACTTAAGTTAACACCAGCTTTCCATTCGTTTGATCCACTTTTAGTAACTGCGTTAACCACACCACCAATAGCTTTACCAAACTCAGCCATGTATCCACCAGTTTTGACTTCAACAACATCATAGAACTCAAAAGGAACAGTAGATGAACCAGTAAAGTTTCTGAAGTTAGTAATGTTAAGTCCGTTAACTAGATATACGTTTTCAGCAACAGATGAGCCACCGATAGAAGCAAGACTTCCAAAAGCAGAGTCACCAGCAGACGTACCAGGTGCTAAAAGCACTAAACTAGTTAAAGATCTGTTAATAGGTGTGTTTTTAATTAATTCATCAACATCAATAGAAATACCTGTTGTTGTTGAATTGAAATCAATTGCTTGTATCACACCAGCTGTTGTAAGAATCTCTTCCATAGAACCAGAATCACTTGCAAGCACAAATTGATAACCTGAGTTACCTAGTGCGACTTGAACTGAATCAGCAAGAGAGCCATAACCGCTCGCAGATACTTCAACGTTGTACATACCAATTGCTAACAGTGGAAATCTGACTGATCCATCTGCATTAGAAACAGCACTTTTAGAAATGCCTGTGTCCGCAGAAGTAACAGAGACAGAAGCCCCAGCAACAGCTGTACCCGATTGGTCTAATACAGAAGCTTCCAATGTTCCTGATGTAGCATCTTCAGCATTTGAAAATGATACAAAAAAGATCAATGAAGCAGCTAATAAACCTTTAAGATTTAAAAAATTATTCATTATATAATTACCCCTTATATAGTATTAAATAGCATTAAGTCCCGGCCAAAATGCGCGTAAGTCCATAGTAGACACTAAAAACTTAATAAATACAAACTAAATTAACAAATAAAAACAATAGTTAAATACCCTATTTATAGGCAATTTTAAGAATACAGGTGTTATTAAAAAACAGAATGAAAAAAATAAAACTATCTATTTGTAAATTCAATATAATGTAGTCATAGCAATTTAATAATAGGTTGAACAAAAATGTTACTAAAAGGAAAGAAGATTTTAATTTCTGGGCTTGCAAACAAGTACTCTATTGCTGCAGGTATTGCGCGGGCTATGCATAGAGAGGGAGCTGAACTGGCTTTTACCTATCAGAATGAGCGGCTTTTAAAAAACCTCAAACCTATAGCTGCCGAACTAAATTCAAATATATTAATTGAAAGTGATGTTAGCTCTGATGAATCTATCGAACAGTCCTTTGTAGAACTTAAAAAATCTTGGGGTACTTTTGATGGCTTTGTTCATTCAATTGGTTATGCTCCAGCTGATCAGCTTGAAGGTAATTTTGTAGATGTAACTACAAGAGAAGGTTTTCAAATAGCTCATGATATTAGCTCGTATAGTTTTACTGCATTAGCTAAGGCTGCAAAACCTATGCTTAATGATGGCTCTGCCCTGCTAACACTTACATACCTTGGCGCCGTTCAGACTCTTCCTAATTACAATGTTATGGGTTTAGCAAAAGCTAGCTTAGAAGCTAATACAAGATTTCTTGCTGCTTCCTTAGGTAAAGATAATATTAGAGTTAATGCTATTTCAGCTGGACCAATTAAAACTCTTGCTGCATCAGGAGTTAAAAACTTTAGAAAAATGCTTACACAACATTCTGCACGAGCTCCTCTTGGTAGAACTGTTACAACTGAAGAGGTTGGAAATGCAGCAGCATTTTTATGCTCAGATTATGCAAGTGGCATTACAGGTGAAATTACCTATGTAGATGCAGGCTTTAATACAGCAGCAATGCCTTTATTAGATACAGAGTAATCACTTAATCAATTAATGAAAAATAGGCCTGTTGTAATTGGAATAAGCTCCTTACAGCAAACTGGTAGTTTTAAAGATTTAGATGAGGCTTTAGTTCTAATGGAACTGGTTACTCAAAATGCTCTTCTGGATTCTACCAATCCAGATATTGCAAAATATATAGATGAAGTTCAAGTACCAAAGGGCTTTTGGAAATATCGTGATCCTGGAAGATGGATAGCAGAACGGAATGGTTTTTATAATGCTAAAACAAGCGTTACAAAAATTGGAGTTTTGCAACAAAATCTAATTAATAGTGCCTGCAATAAAATAATCTCAGGCGAGATAAGAGCTTCTTTGATTGTTGGTGGCGAAGCTAGATATAAAAAGATAAGAGCTTTAATTGAGGGTAAGGAATTTATTGAAACTGATTTAAGTGTAAATCCAGACCATTACGTGAAAGCTAAGGATGATCTACATATAAAGGAAGAAGAAGATCATTTAGGATTAATGGCTGTTGGTTACTATGCAATATTAGAAAGCGCTTTGAGATCAAAAAAAAATCTAAATATTAATCAACATAAAGAATATCTTGGAAAGATGTATTCTGAGTTTTCTAAGATAGCTGCTGCAAATCCAGATGGATGGTCACAAAAAGAATTAAGTTGGCAAGATATTGCTTTAGCTAATGAAAAAAATACCCTACAAGCCCTGCCCTACAATAAATTGCATTGCACTAGCTGGAATGTTAATCAGGCATCAGCTATGATTTTATGCAGTGAAGAGCTTGCAGACTCATTAAATATTCCTAACTCTAAAAGAATTTACCCTCTTGCTTCATCTGAAACTAATCATATGATTGCAGCAATTCAAAGACCTAATCTCATTGAACCTGTCGGGCTAAAGTTAGCAGCTGAATATATTTTAAATATTTGTAAACAAAATAATATTACACCAAACACTTATGAGCTCTATAGTTGTTTTCCAATTGCAGTTCAAATGTTTGCAGAAGCACTGGGATTGAGTACTGATAAAAAATTAACTGTAACAGGTGGTATGTCCTTTGCAGGCGGACCGCTTAATAACTATATGATTCATTCAACTGTAAAAATGATAGATGAAATAAGACAAAGTCCTAAAAAGGTTGGTCTAGTTACTGGTGTTTCAGGAATGATGACTAAACAGGCTTTTGCTTTATGGGCTAAAGAGCCATTAATAAATTTTACGAGTAAAGATGTTACAGACAATGCTGCTGTTCTAGAAAAACCAATACCTCTATCCAGACTTGAAAATGGGCTTGGTAAAATTATTGGGTATACGATTCTGCCAAAAAATAAACAAGATGAAGAAAAAGCAGTTGTTTATATTGAAGATATGAATGGAGATAGAAAAGTATTAATATCTTATGATAAGGCTACATTGCAAAATATGGGAGAAGAGGAATGGGTTGGAAAATCAGTAAAATTCAAAGGCGAATACTTAGTTTAATAATTCTATTAAATCTTAATAATCAAATCTTTGCTCAATCAATAGATCAAAGTATAAATAATCATAAGGAGCAATTTGAGAAAGTTGCTATGGATATATGGAACTTTGCAGAATTAGGCTACCAAGAAAAGCAGAGTATGGATCTTCTTTTAAACGAGTTAAAAAAAGAGGGCTTTACAATTACTAGCGGTGTTGCTGGCATACCTACTGCTTTTATAGCTGAATATTCCAATGGTGGTCCTGTTATAGGAATACTTGGAGAGTTTGATGCCCTTCCGGGACTTGCGCAAACCACATCACCTTTTAAAGAAGTTCAATCTAATTCTACTGGAGCTGGTCAGGCCTGTGGACATCATCTATTTGGAGCCGGTTCAGCATGGGCTGCAGTAGTTATTAAGGAATGGTTAGTGCAAAACAATATCCCAGGCACAATTAGATTTTATGGCACTCCAGCTGAAGAAGGTGGATCAGGAAAAGTTTACATGGTCAGAGGTGGTTTATTTGACGATGTGGATATTGTTTTGCATTGGCATCCTGATGATGTAAATGGTGCAAACGCCATGACAAATAATTCAAATAAATCAGCTAAATTTACCTTTAAAGGTATCTCAGCTCATGCTGCAGGAGCACCTGAGTTAGGAAGATCAGCTTTGGATGGAGTTGAATCAATGAATCTCATGGTCAATATGATGAGAGAGCATATGCCTCAATCTTCTAGAATTCATTATGTAATTACAAAAGGCGGATTAGCTCCCAATGTTGTCCCTGATTTAGCGCAAGTTTATTACTACGTAAGACACCCTAAAATGGATATGGTTGAAGAACTCTTTGAAAGAGTTGTTAAGACTGCCCAAGGAGCAGCAATGGGAACAGAGACGTCTGTTAGTTATGAAGTTATGCATGGGAATTACTCTTTACTTCCGAATACAGTTTTACAAAAATTGGTTCATAAAAAATTAACAGAGGCTGGTGGAGTCACATACTCAGAAGCAGAAAATGCTTATGCTCAAGAGATTTATAAAACTTTCATGAAGCCTGACAAAGACATTGGATCTCAAGAAAATATTAGACCTTATAGAGAGTCACATAGTTATGGCTCAACTGATGTTGGTGATGTGAGTTGGAATGTTCCAACTGCTGGATTTAGAGCTGCTACATGGGTTCCTGGAACTGCGGCTCACTCTTGGCAAGCAGTAGCCTCTGGAGGAACTTCTATAGGTTTAAAAGGAGCAGAAATGGCGGTTAAAACTTTAAGTGCTACCGCTATAGAATTATTTCTTCAGCCTGAACTTATTAAAGATGCAAAAATAGAACTTGCTCAAAGAGTAGGTAAAGATTTTAAATATGAACCTTTACTAGGTAATAGGTTGCCACCGTTAAATTATAGAAAATAATTTACTTTTGAACTGAAACTGCTGCTCCAGGTCTTCTTAAATCGGCATAGCCATAGTTCAATCCATCCTGGATATAAATACTTTGGGTGCTTCCCATAGTTTTTTGAGCTTCTGTTTTATGACCCATGCTATCTAATTGCCTTGCAATATCAGAACTTAGGATAGACTCATAATCCAAACCGGAATATGGCCAGTCTTTATGTATTCTTGGAAGCATGGTTGCTTCACCGATATTTAAATTAAAATCTATGACTCCAGATACAACTCTTAAAACTGCAGCAGGAATAAAAGAGCCACCTGGTGAACCTGTAATAAGTATGAGTTGACCTGACTTATCAAAAACCATTGTCGGAGTCATAGTGCTCATGGGCCTTTTACCTGGAGCAAATCGATTACCTGGGCTAGCTGCCCTTCCTTCAACTGATTTATCGCCATATCTATAGGCAAAATTATTCATTTGATTATTTAACAAGATTCCGGTTCCAGGAATGGTTACCCCAGAACCAAAGGAGTAGCCTAAGGTGTAAGTGTTAGAAACTGCATTACCCTCAGAATCAACAATAGAGTAATGAGTGGTATCTCTACTCTCATTAACTACTGACATAGGTTTTATCTTTGAACTTGGTGTTGCTGTTTTAAATTTAATATTTTTTTGAAGTTCAATAGTTCTTGCTCTTGAAATAAGCTTTTCTGTAGGAACATCATAAAATGCTGGATCGCCAATATGATGCGACCTATTGTTATGACCTCTTCTTAAAGATTCTGCAAGTAGATGATAAGTTCTTGTAGCGTTACTATCTTCATCTTTAAATTTATAATTTTGTAAAATATTAAGAGCGGTAAGTAACACAACTCCACCACCTGATGGAGCGCCTGGAGCAAAAATAGTATTACCCCTATAAGACACGGAGATAGGAGCGCCAGCATTAATTTTATAGTTTTTTAAATCATCAAGAGTCATGAAGCCATTATTTGCATTCATAGCTTTTACAATATTTTTTGCTACCTCCCCTTCATAAAAACCCTTAGAACCATTATTAGCTATAGCAATGAGTGTTTTAGCTAAATCAGGTCTTTGCATTAATGAGTATTCAGAAAGAGCTTTGCCATCTTTAAAATATATTTTTGTAGATTCTTTATCAGCCAATAGTTGAGGAGTGCTTTCTATAGCTTTTTGTAAATCATAAGAAACTAGAATTCCATCTTGAGCTTGTTTGATAACTGGCTCTAAAACTTCAGCTAAAGAAAGTTTTCCAAAATTGGAATGGGCTTCTATCAGGCCTGCAACTGTTCCAGGAACTGCTGAGGCCTTATATCCGTATTTTGATTTATTGAAATCTGTTTTGTTGTAATCTCTTGGGAGATTGGTACCAAATAAATCTTTTAGGTTTGAATTTAATGGAGAGTTGCTTCGGTAATCTATATAAAAAATTTCCTTTTGCTCCTTCATGTATATAAGCATGAAGCCACCGCCACCTAGATTACCAGCTCTTGGTAAAGTTATTGCCAGTGAGAAACCTACAGCTACTGCGGCATCGACTGCATTTCCACCTCTGTTTAAAATCTCAATTCCAATATCTGATGATAGAAGGTTTTGTGAAACTACCATTCCTGCAGAAGCTACAACAGGATGAAAAGGCGACCTGT
>CAYFJC010000046.1:0-7518 GCA_964343355.1 uncultured Gammaproteobacteria bacterium
GCAAAAAAATGAATCCCTAAATGGATGTATCTTACATATTAGACAATTTGAATGATGAGCAGCGTAAAGCTGTTACATCAGAAAAGCAGCATCTTATGGTGCTTGCTGGTGCTGGTTCTGGTAAAACTAGGGTTCTTGTTCATAAAGTTGCATGGGAAGTTGAGGCATTACAAAAAAATCCTGCAGCCATTATGGCAGTTACTTTTACAAATAAAGCCGCAGCTGAGATGCGCTCTAGAATTGAAGAATTACTTCAATCTCCAGCTATGGATTTATGGTGCGGAACCTTTCATGGCTTATCTCACAGAATGCTTAAACGTTTTCACAAAGAAGCAGGCCTTACCAGTGGATTTACAATTCTAGACTCAGATGATCAATTAAGAATTATCAAAAGAATTGCTAAGGAATCTAATTTAGATGAAGCATCCTGGCCATCACGCCAAAGCCAATGGCAGATCAACTCTTGGAAAGATGACGGCCTTAGATGCTCTGAGGTTGAAGACCATGGAGACTTTTTTAAAGAGACAATTAAAAAAATATACAAAGAATATGAAGAGATTTGTAAGCAAGATAATTTATTAGATTTTGGCGAGCTCTTACTTAAGTCTTATGAAGTGATTAAAAATAATGAATCGGTGAGATCTTATTTTCATACAAGGTTTAAGACCGTTCTAATTGACGAGTTTCAAGATACTAACTCTATTCAATATAAATGGTTATTAGAAATAGCTTCATCAAGTGCATCTATCACTGCTGTGGGTGATGATGATCAATCTATCTACGGATGGAGAGGGGCTAAAGTAGAAAATGTAGCTTCCTTCACTAAGACTTTTAAAAATTCTGAAACGATAAGACTTGAGCAAAATTACCGCTCTACTAGCATCATACTTTCAGCCGCTAATGCCCTTATAGAAAATAATACTGACAGGCTGGGTAAGAATCTTTGGACTGAACAGCTTGAGGGTGAAAATATTATTTTATATCAAGCCTATAACGAGCAAGATGAGGCACGCTTTGTTGCTGACATTTTAAGAGAGTGGATGAATAAGGGAGAGTTGTATGAGGATGCAGCTGTCTTATATAGATCTAATGCTCAATCTCGCGCTCTTGAGGAAGCTTTATTAAGATCATCAATTCCATACAGAATATATGGCGGTCAAAGGTTCTACGAGAGATTAGAAATTAAAAATGCTATTAGCTATTTAAAAATTATCTTTAATCACTCTGACAATCCTTCATTTGAAAGATCTATATCCAATCCCACTAGAGGAGTTGGTGAGAAAACTTTAAGTAAGATTAGAAGTGCTGCTAAAAAATATAATATTTCTTATATAAAAGCTTCTGCTAAATTAATTGATGAAGGGGTGATCTCAGGCAAAGGCGGCAATGGGCTTAGATCTTATTTAGAATTGATAGCTGCCTGCAAAGAACTAGCTGAAAGCAATTCATTGTCTGAATTAATGGAATACATTATTCAAACATCAGGGCTCTATGCTTATCACGGGAAAGAGCCTGGTGAGAAGGGAAAAACTAGAACTGAAAACTTAGAAGAATTAATTACAGCTACCAAAAACTTTGAACAAAGTATTGGTGATGAAAAGAAAAATATAGAAATTGCAGAAGATTATCTCGATATGATCTCGCTTGATTCTGGAGATAGGCAAGCAAGTGAGCATGATGATGCAGCCCAGCTCATGACTCTTCACTCCGCTAAAGGTTTAGAATTTAAATTGGTATTAATGACAGGTTTAGAGGAAAGCTTATTCCCCCATGGTCGTTCAATGGATAGTATCTCGCAGTTAGAAGAAGAAAGAAGATTATGTTATGTAGGTATCACTAGAGCTATGCAAAAACTTTATATTACTTATGCTGAGTCAAGAAGACTGCATGGATCAGATACCTTTAATCCGCCATCTAGGTTCATTCGGGAGATTCCAAAAGAATTAATGGATGAAATTAGACCTCGCGCTCAAACTACAACTGCATATACACGCAGAGAATATCCTGCTGCTAAAGAAGCTAAGTATAAAGTTGAAGATGAGATAGGATTTGCATTAGGCCAAAAAGTCTTGCACCCATCTTTTGGAGAAGGCATAGTTCTTAATTATGAGGGAACAGGTGATGCCGCAAGAGTACAGATTAATTTTGAAAAATCTGGAACCAAATGGCTAGTTTTATCTTTTGCTAAACTCGAGAAAATATAATGAAACATAAGTATTTATTTATCCTAGGACTTATTTTAATAACGTCATGTTCCAATGAAGTCGCTGAAAAAATGAGTGATGAATCTAAAGCTACTCAAACCTATAACTGGCGACTAGTAACGGCATGGCCAAAAAACTATCCTGGTCTTGGAATGGCTCCAGAGAAGATCGCACAACTTGTAGAAGAAATGAGTAATGGTCAGATGAAAATCACAGTTTATGGCGCTGGTGAACAAGTTCCAGCTTTTGGAGTCTTTGAAGCTGTTTCCAGTGGCTCTCATCAAATGGGTCATAGCGGGAGTTATTTTTGGAAAGGAAAAGCTCCAGCAGCACAGTTTTTTTCAGGCGTACCTTTTGGATTCACTTCTGATGAAATAAATGCCTGGGTATATAAAGGTGGCGGACTTGAGATATGGAGAGAAATATACGAACCCTTTAATATTCATCCTATGCCTGCGGGCAATACTGGAACCCAAATGTTTGGCTGGTTTAACAAAGAGATTAATTCATTAGAAGATATAAAAGGTCTAAAAATGCGCATACCAGGAGTCGGAGGCGAAGTTTTTAAAAGAGCTGGCGGTATTCCTGTAACGTTACCAGCTGGTGAACTTTTTACAGCGCTACAAACAGGGGTAATTGATGCAACTGAATGGGTTGGACCTTATAACGATCTAACTTTTGGATTTCAACAGGCTGCTAAGTATTACTACTACCCAGGATGGCATGAACCAGGCTCAATGCTAGAGCTTTTAATTAATAAGGAAGCCTGGGAATCTTTACCAAAGCATCTACAAGTCATTATTGAGACAGCTGCCAAGGCAGTCAATCAAGACACTTTGGCTGAATATACAGCAAGAAATAATAGAGCTTTAAGAGAATTAATAGATGTTCATGGTGTTGAATTAAGAAAACTACCCAATGATGTCATTGCTGAATTTAAAGTCATTGCGAATGAAATCATGGAAGAGAATGCAGCAAAAGATCCGACTGTTAACAAAGTCTATCAGTCTTACAAAAATTTTCATGAAGAGGTTTCTGCATATCATGCAATCTCAGAAAATGCTTTTATTGAGGCTAGAAATAATTAGTGGAAAATGATTTAACCTTTAAATCACTTGGGCTTACCAATTACCAAGATTCATATGATGCTATGAAGGCTCATATAACAAAACCTGCTTTTGAAAATCAAATATGGCTTTTAGAGCATCCCCCAGTATTTACGCTTGGAACAGCTGCAAGCAAAGAGCATATTCTTGATGCTAAAAATATCCCAGTTATTCAAACCGATAGAGGTGGCGAAGTTACATACCATGGGCCTGGTCAGCTCGTTATTTACTTCTTACTTGATATAAAAACTTTAAAGTGGGGGCCTAAAGCTTTGGTAAAGAATTTAGAGGACTTTATACAAGAACTACTAAAGCAATATGGTATTGAAACTAATATAATAAGCGGCGCTCCTGGAGTTTATGTTCAGGATGAAAAAATTGCTTCAATTGGTTTAAGAATATCAAGAGGCAAAACTTATCATGGTATTAGTTTGAACGTTGATATGGATACAGAGCCATTTAAACAAATTAATCCATGTGGATATGAGGGTTTAAAGGTAACGCAAATAAAAGATTTTATTGATACTATAGATATTAAAGAGGTTGAAGCCTTAGCAATAAAAATATTGGGCAACCAATTGTAATTATGGAAATTATTCCTACAGTAAAGATTGTAAATAGAGATGGCATTAGGGCTGTGAAAAATGGTCAGAAAGCTAATAAATATTCACATATACCAAATACACGAAAGCCAGACTGGATTCGTGTTAAAGCCACGTTTGATCCTCGCTACAATCAAGTTAAACAACAAGTAACTGAAAAACGCCTCAATACTGTTTGCGAAGAAGCTATGTGTCCAAATATTTCAGAATGTTGGTCTAATGGCACGGCTACCTTTATGTTGCTTGGATCTGTTTGTACAAGAGCATGTAAATTTTGCTCAGTAGACACCGGTAACCCTAATGGCTGGATAGATGATGATGAGCCCCAAAATACGGCAAATGCTGTCAATATGATGGGTTTAAAGTATGTTGTACTAACTTCAGTGAACAGAGATGACTTAGAGGATGGAGGCGCTGATCATTATGCAAGAACAGTTCAGGCTATTAAGGCTAAAAACCCAAATACTGCGGTAGAGGCGCTTACACCAGACTTTAAAGGTATTTATTCTTCTATTGAAACGATTGTAAATTCTGGACTTGAGGTTTTTGCACAAAATATAGAAACCGTTGAAAGATTAACTCATCCAGTCAGAGATATTAGAGCAGGCTATCAACAAACATTAGATGTTTTAGCTGAATCAAAGAAAATTAATCCAAGCGTTTTAACCAAAACTAGTTTGATCTTAGGTCTAGGTGAAACTGATGAAGAGATAGAGCAAACTATGGATGATCTTATAAGACATCAAGTAGACATTCTTACACTCGGACAATATCTAAGACCAACACTAAATCATCTGCCGGTTGAAAAATGGGTGAGTCCAGAAGAATTTGATCGTTATAGAGAGATAGGTTTAAGAAAAGGCTTCCTTGAAGTTGTTTCTGGTCCTATGGTTAGATCTAGTTATAGGGCGGAAAGAGTTTTAGAAAAAAACAATGCTGGGCTTGGACTAGCGATATAAATTTTTTATTAAAAATAAAATGACTAACAGTAATCTTAAAAATTTTATCTCAGGCTACTCTATCGAAGTAGTACCAAATTCTGCTGCTAAGGTTGAAAGTTTCGCTGATGTACTTCCAAAAAATACTAGAGTCTATATTGCTCACTTATCAGAAAAAGAAGATATAAAAACCATGGTAGCTACAGCTAAAAGAATAAGTGATGAGGGATTTTCTGTGATGCCGCATATTCCAGCACGGATTATTAAAAATAAAGCTACCTTAGAAAACTGGATTTCTATGTACAGAAATGAAGCTAATGTTACAGAAGCTCTTTTAATTGGAGGGGGGTCCTCTCAACCGCTAGGAGATTTTGATTCATCAATCCAATTAATTGAATCAGGTTTATTTGATGCAGCTGGTTTTAAAAGATTACATATAGCAGGCCACCCAGAAGGCAGTAAAGATATAGATCCTAATGGTGGAAATGCTAATGTTTCCAGTGCTCTTTCATGGAAACAAGAATTTTCTAAACGCACTGATGCTGAAATGGCTATAGCTACTCAATTTTGTTTTGATGCAACTACAGTTACTCAATGGGCGGAAACCCTTAAACAAGATGGTATAGATATACCAATTCATATTGGCATCGCTGGTCCAGCTAAACTTCAAACTCTTTTAAGGTTTTCTATTCAATGTGGCATAGGGCCATCAATGAAAATTCTTACAAAAAGAGCTAAGGATATTACAAAACTCTTATTGCCATATAAGCCTACTGAGATATTAGAAGGTTTAGCAGAATATAAATTAAACAATCCAGAGCTAAATATTGAACAAGTCCACTTCTTCCCAATTGGTGGCATTAAACAGACTACTGACTGGGTAAAAGAAGCTATTTAATTTTTATACGTTTTAAATAAATACATATTAATGTTATGGTATTTGTACCATATAGTTTTTTTTAATAGGTAAATTATGAACTTTCTAGAGGCGGTTAAGAGTTATTTTGTAAGATGGAATGATTTTAAAGGTAGAAGTTCCAGATCAGAATATTGGTGGGGATATTTATTTAGCGGCATAGTAAATATAGTTTTAAATGTTCTTATACCAAATCTTGAGCCGGGTGATTCAACCGGTTTATTCTTACTTAGTTTATTAAAATTAGGAATACTTTTATTTATACTAGTTGCCTTATTATCTTTAACTGTTAGAAGACTTCATGATGTTAATAAATCAGGCTGGTGGTATTTATTGATTTTTACAATCATAGGAATTATTCCTATATTGTATTGGTTTGTTCAGAAAGGGGATGAAACAGACAATAGATTTGGACCTGATCCTTTGGCTAATAAAATAGGGCAATAGCTAATGAAAAACCGATACATTGTTAGTTCTATTACTCACCTCCTGCCTACCTTTTTTTAATTTAATAAATATAAAGAAAGTTAAATAATTTTTATATGTTTTAGTAAACTATATAAGCAGCAACATTCCAGAAATTAAATTCTGTTTCTGTTGTGATCTGAGCATCTGGAATAAAGATACTTAGCTCATGCCTACCTTTTTTTAATTTACCCAAACTAATTTTCTTTGGTGAAACTAGACTGCCTGGGCACCAACCAGATCTTGAGTAGTCAGATGATGCAATTCGTTCCTCTATTTCTTCACCTTTCCACTCAGTGGTCTCAGTCCATACTCCTGAACTTGGATTAAATCTTCTGAAGGCAGCGCAGTCGTCCCTCCATGGAATGAATTCAGCAACAATCTGATTATTGAGACTAACAACATTTGTTTTTTTAACAAACTCATCGCCTGTTCCATGGCCTCCATGGCCAGTGGTTAGATAGTAAAGAAATACCTCATCAGCATCTGCTTCTAACTCAAAACTAGTTACTAAAGGTTCTATACCAAATTGGTCATACCCATTTTGACCAGCTGCAAAGGGAGTTGTATTGACTAGTGAAACAATATTTTGGCCTTGTAATTGTTTTGTATCACCAGGTTCGGTGAATTCTATAGCTACATCAATATCCCAGCCTTTGTCAGACCAAGTATCTACAAAGACGCCAACCAAAACCTCACCTTCTAAAATTGGTAATAAGTGCGTTATATCCTCACTCCAAGAAATATCATCTTCCCATTTAGCTATATAAACAGGCTTAAGTTTTTCACAGCATTCCTGAGTATTAAAGTAACCAACTCCAAATGGAGTAATAAACCTTAAAAGTTCCAAGGGTGGATAATAATTACCATCTTTAAGTAAGAATTTTTGTATACCTGGATATGAATCCATTGGTTCTTTATTAGGAAAACTATTATTTGCTAAATCTAAAACAGAATAATCTGACGAAGTTGGAATAATAAAAAATGATCCTGATTTATCCCACGGGTCTCCAGTTGAAACCAATGTAATGTTTGCACTAGCATGGCGATAATTATTATTTGTGGGCAGTTGAATTGTTTTTAAGATTAAACGTCCAGAGCCAAGAGTAATTGTTTGATCATTCTGCTCTTCAGAGGAAGCTTGAAAACGAATGCTTTGTTTTTCAAAAACATCAAAAGCAATATTATTATCCAGACTCTCATTTGAGCATGATGCAATAATCAAAAAGACAATTAAAAACTTTAGATTCTTCATAAAACAATACTCGGAAAGATTAATACCAGTAT
>CAYFJC010000047.1:0-7437 GCA_964343355.1 uncultured Gammaproteobacteria bacterium
CCACCTGATAAGTAGATTGCTTTATGATTTTGTTTTTCAGCAAGGATTGCTGAGTATGCATTTATAGCGCCCACAATCATAAGAGGATTGTTATCCTCGATTGCTTGTCTAAATTTATTTCCAGCTGTCATAAAAAGTGAGGCTATTGTACAAGATGGTATGGCCGTTTCCCAAATAAAGACTTAGGAGTAAAACTTTACACCTCTTATAATTCTGTCTTTATTGTTTTTCATTCGCCACTTATTTGTATCTCTTAAGCTATAAACACAGCCACAGTATTCTTGTTGATAAAAATTTTCTTCTTTAGATATTTCAATCATACGAGAGGATCCGCCCTGCTTTCTCCAATTAAAATCCCAGTAAGTAACCTCATCATATCTTTCTGCTGCTCTATCTCCAGAGCTATTAATCTGATCCATGTCCTTCCAGCGAGAGATTCCTAAAGTTGTAGCATATACACCAAAATTATTTTCATGAGCATACAAGGCTGAGCGCTCAAACCTCATATCAAAGCATTCTGTGCATCTTTTGCCTCTTTCAGGCTCGTTCTCAAGCCCTTTAATTCTCTCAAACCAATTATCTTTATCATAATCAGCATCAATAAATTCGAAACCTAACTTATCGCAAAATCTTTTGTTCTCATCTTTTCTTATTTCGTACTCAGCCAGAGGATGAATATTGGGATTATAAAAATATACAGTTGTTTTGATATCTGAGGCTGCTACAGCCTCCATGACTTCCCCAGCACAAGGAGCGCAGCAGCTATGCAAAAGCAGGCTATTATCTTCACCAGGAAGATCTAGCTTTGGTCTTTCGTAATTATTTAATTTTAGATGTTCACTCATTTTATAAAATGAGAATGCTCTTTAAATGCATTCTCTAGGTCATCATAACTATTAAATGCTGGTATTTCAGGATGTTCAGTTGATATTTTTACAGGCGCATTAATAAAAAACCCTTTATCTGCAACTTCAAACATCTGAAGATCGTTATAAGAGTCTCCAGCAGCAAGACACCTATAGCCCATAGATTGAAATCCAAGTATTGCTTGTTGCTTAGCTTTTTCATGACGTAAGTGATAATCAAGAATACTTCCATCATCTCCGATAGATAAGTTATGGCATAGCAAAAGTGGGTAGCCTAATTTTTCCATTAAAGGGTTAGCAATTTCATGAAAGGTATCAGAGAGAATGACAACTTGAAAATTCTTTCTAATTCGATTTAAAAAATCTAGAGCTCCAGGAAGAAGTTCTAATTGACCTGCTGCTTGCTGAACATCGGTCAATTTTAATCCGTGTTCTTGCATAAGCTTTAAACGGTAATCCATAAGATCGCTATAATTAGGAATATCCCGAGTGGTTTTGTTAAAACCTTCTATTTTGGTATTTAAAGCAACCTGCTCCCATATTTCAGGAGTAAGTGTTCCTTCCATGTCAAAGCATATGATTTCCATTATGAGTCTTTGTTATTTTTAACACCGTAAGGAACATGTCCTGATGCTGTGCCTTCAGAGGCTTCTGTTATATTTATTTCTTGATCATCAAAAAATATATCTGCTTGAAATGACTTTAAAAAATCTTGTTTAGACATGCCGCCAAGAAATAATGATTCATCTATTCTCACTCCCCATTCTCTTAGAGTCTTAATAACTCTTTTATCTGATGGAGCTGATCTTGCTGTAACTAAAGCAGTCCTTATCGGGCATTCATTAATTTTAAATTCGCTTTGTATTTTATTTAATTCAATAATAAAATTTTTAAAAGGCCCGGCTTTTAAAATACTAGTGGCTTTCTTTTCATTATCAATAAAAGCCTCTAAACCTTTGTCGTGATAAATCTGCTCAGATTCATCCGAAAAAATTACAGCATCACCATCAAAAGCAATTCTTAATAAATCATCATCATTTTTTGTTTTTTGAGAGCTTGCTTTAGAAACTATGGTTGCAGCGGCAACTTGACTATCAATAGCCAGTTTTACATCCTCAATGCTGCTAGATAAAAATAAATGTACACCAAAATCTTTTACATATTTGTGCGGACTTTCTCCACCACAAAATGCAGCTCTACTAATATTAAGATTATGTGCTTCAATTGAATTTCTAATCCTAAGACCAGTATCGGATGTATTTCTTGAAAGTAAGATAACTTCTATACGATCGCCGTCTGAGTAAAACGAATTAATATTCAATATTTTTTGGACCAGAGGAAAAGCTTCTCCTGGTTCTAATGTTTTATCTTCATTATCAATTTGATATTTTTGATAAGCCTCTAATCCATCTTTGAGATAAATCGCATGACTATCGTCAAGATTAAATAAAGCTCTCGAAGATATGCCTATGATTAGCTTAGATTTGTCCATTTAAATAATTGTTGCTATATACATGGTTAAAGTAATATACTGTATAAATACCCAGTACTATTTAATAATATTATGAAAGAAATAACAATCCAACAAAATAAAGTACTTGATTGTATTCAAGGATACATTAATAAGACAGGATTTCCTCCAACAAGAGCTAATATTTGTAGAGAATTAGGATTTAAGTCACCTAATTCAGCAGAAACTCATCTTCGAGCATTAGAAAAAAAAGGTTTTATAAGAATTGAAAGTGGTACCTCTAGGGGCATAACTTTAGTAAATCCTGTAGGCAAAGAAGAAAGTGGCTTTCCTATTATCGGATTAGTTGCAGCCGGATCTCCAACACTGGCATCAGAAAATATTGAAAAGACAGTTAATTGTCCACCTTCTTTCTTTGGAAGTGGCTTTGATTACTTTTTAAGAGTCAAAGGTCTGAGCATGAAAGATGCTGGAATTATGGAAGATGATTTAATTGCTGTTAAAAAAACACAGGATATAAGAAATGGAGATATTGTAATTGCCAGAATTGAGGACGAGGTAACTGTTAAGTACTTTGAAAGAAAATCTCCTGAAATAGTTCACTTAAAACCAGCCAATGAAGATTTCAATGATATTGAAATCGATCTAAGAGAAACAGAAATTCACATAGAAGGTAAAAGCGTAGGTCTAATAAGAGAAAACTAGTGAAGAATTAAGGGTTTTTTAGCAGTATTACCTTTTTGTGATTCTAAGAATTCATCAAAATCTGTTACGTTGCCGCTAACACTCTCGATTCCAGCTCTAATCATTTCTTTTGCCACATTTAATTCTTGTCCTTGAAGAAAATCTTTTGATTCTCCTGAAAATTCTATTTTTACAATTGGATTTTCATGATCATCAGAGCGTCTTAGGACGATAGTTCCATCTGGTAATTGGGCAAGTTCTAGGTAATTTGACATTTATTCTCCTGTTTAAAATAGCTTAACATTCATCTAAGTTTTTGCGAAGCAAGCTTATCCATCTATATGATCTATCTAATAACTCATTTAGTTTTTTCAAGTCAATTAAGCTATCTGTTGAAATTAAATCATCTCTTTTTGGAGCAATAAGTGATGATTGGTAGGAATTTATCTGCTCAATAACCCCACCAGTAGCTATTTCAGGAATAATAATGTTTTTAATAGCTGTATTTTCTGCAAGAGATTCCCATTTAGCTTTACATGACAGATTAGTAATTAAATTGGAGTCTGCTGATTGAGTCTTCTCGAAAATCTCATCAGCAAAATAACTTAAGCTTTTTTCTAATGAGATTAAAAAAAGATAGTTTTGATTATTAAGATTAATCTGATCTATTAAATTTTTAGCAATATCCTGGTAAAGGTTAGCAAGTTCCGCTGAGGTAGCTATTTCTTTAATTGCTCTCTCCATTCGTTATTATCATAAACAGCTGTCCACTTAGTCTTCTTGCCATCTTTTTCTGAAGCTAAATAATGAGTATCCTCTGCTTTGTTATACCTAATCACATATGGATTTTTATCTTTATCCTTTAAAGGTCCAGTTAAAAGATAAAAGTGCTTCTTGGGATCTTTTAAGTATCTACAAGCTTCTAATAAATTATCCTCTGTAACTATAGTTAAAAATTCTGCTAGCTTGGGAGCTCTAGTTTCTCTATTTTTTGGATACTTGCTTGCAGCTAAAAATAGACCTTTCATACTGTCACGCAATAAATAATGGTCTTCGAATTTCTCGCAAGGCAATTCAGATAATATAGGCTCCATAACAATAGGCTTAGGCTCTCCACTTCTTTGTAAGTTTCTTGTAGTTCCGCAATTATCGTTTAAACATAAAAAGTATTTACCAAATTTTCCAGTATTAAGCTGCATTTCAGAGCCGCATTTATGACATTCTAATAAAGGTCCATCGTATCCTTTTAACTTAAAGGCACCTTGTTCAATTTTATAACCCGAGCAATCAGGATTCATTCCACAAACATGAAGTTTGCGAGTTTCATCCATTAAAAAATTATCCATGCTAGTGTCACATAGCTGGCATCGCTCTTTAATCATTAGGTTTGATGCTTCATCTTGATCATCAAGACTTATAGCCTCATCACCAGATATAAGGTTTAAAGTGCCTTTGCACTTATCATCACCTTCATTGTTATACCCGTTGCAACCCAAAAATACTCCGGTACCAGAATTTCTTATGACCATTTGATTTGATTCGCAAGTAGGACAATCAATATCTGTTTGAGTAGGTGTATTTTTTCTCATACCCTCATCAGTAAAGGCAAGAGTTAAATCTTTTTTAAAGGCTGCATAAAAGCTATCTAATACAGACTTCCATTCAAGCTCACCTTCTGCAACTCTGTCTAATTGATTCTCAAAATTAGCAGTAAAGCTATAGTCCATAATGTCACTAAAGCTTTCTAATAATCTGTCAGCAACAATCAAACCTATTTTTTTAACAAAAAATCTTCTATTTTCAACATCAACATATCCTCTATCTTGAATCGTAGAAATGATTGAAGCGTAAGTTGAAGGTCTGCCAATTCCTTTTTTTTCTAATTCTTTAACTAAAGCTGCTTCAGAAAATCTTGCAGGTGGTTTTGTATATTTTTGCTCTAAATTTAATTCTTCTAAATTTAAAGAATCGCCTTCAGCGAGAGGAGGTAAAATTGCCTCATCAGGATCCTTTGATGCATTACCTGAAATCTTTGTATGACCATCAAAGACAATCTCGCGGCCTCTTGCAGAAAATACATAATCTTCTAGATTAATTTTTACAGAAGTGGAGAGATATTCAGCATCTGGCATTTGAGATGCTATGAACTGATGCCAAATAAGCTCATAAAGTTTTGTTTCTTCTTCACTGTGATTAAGTAACTGGTTACCAGTCATATATGCGCTTGTTGGACGAATAGCTTCATGAGCCTCTTGAGCATTTTCAGTACTTGAATATATTCTTGGTGCGTTTGTAAGATACTTTTCACCCAATGTTTCACTAATATAATTTCTAGCATCTAAGATTGAATCTTTACTTAAGCTTGGAGCATCAGTTCTCATGTAAGTTATCAATCCAGCCTCATATAGCTTCTGAGCTACTCTCATAGTTCTTTTTACATTGAAGCTTAATCTAGTACTTGCTGCTTGTTGTAATGTCGAAGTTATAAAGGGTGCTTTAGGTTTAACTTTTACAGGTTTTTTTGAAACATCATCAATCGTAAGATCTGCAGACCTAATAATTCCTTCTATAATCTTTGCTTCATCTTCTTTTAAGAGTGGATCTGATTTTTTTCTATTTAAAGAAAACTTAATACTCTCATTAGAAGCATTCATCACAGACATACCTACTTCCCAGAACTCTTCAGGTATAAAAGCTTGAATTAAATGCTCTCTTTCTACCAATAATCTTAAAGCTACAGACTGAACTCTTCCTGCTGAAAGATTTCTTGCGATTTTATCCCACAGTAATGGTGATAGCTCAAACCCAACAACTCTATCTAAGAATCTTCTCGCTTGCTGGGCATTGACAAGATCTTGATCAATTTCTTTAGGATCAGCAAAAGATTCTAGAATTGAGGTTTTTGTTATTTGATTGAAACGAACCCTTGAAAATTCATATTTATTTGGACCTAAAGCTTCCTTAAGATGCCATGCAATAGCTTCCCCTTCTCTATCCAAATCAGTAGCAAGATATATATGTTCAACATTTTTTGCAGCAGCTCGAAGCTCTTTCACAACCTTTTCTTTTCCAGGAATAATCTCATAAACGCCCTTCCATCCATCTTCTGGATCTATACCCCATCGCTTAACATCAGCCTTCCTTTTATTAATTTTTTTAAGGATTTCTTTTTCTTCAGCTGAAATATCTTTAGGTAAAATATTTCTTTTTGCTGGTGTTTTAGATTTACCTTTGGGTAAATCTCGAATGTGGCCAACACTTGATTTAACTATATATTCTGAACCTAGATATTTAGATATTGTCTTAGCTTTTGCAGGTGATTCAACAATTACGAGAGATTTAGCCATAATAAAAATATATTCCTTTTTTTATAAATACCATCTTCTTACTTCTTTTGGCAAGAGATATTTATAATTTTTTTAAATCACTATCAATTCTTCTTAATTCTTCAATGCCTAAATTTTCATCCCAGAGAAATACCATAACCGCCTTAGAAAATATTATTTCTATAATAGATTCTGGCAGAGATCTTATACTCATTAAAAGAGATTCATATTCTTCAGAATACTTAAGCCTGGAAGGAGAATACAAAATAAATTCATTTTTGTCTTTAATAAAATGAGCTTCTTTTATATTTGATGTATTTTTTATTTGATAACTTGCTAGTTTTATATCGTCACTTTTAAATGAAACATTTGAATATGCTAGTGATGAAATTTTAAATCCTAGCTTAACAGCATCTAATCTGAGTTGAGCTATATGCTTAGTTCGCCTTGATGGAATCAAGAAGCTCGCTGAGCCTATAAAGAAGATTACAACCAATGCGCTTATTATAAATCCCACTAATATTCCTTTTTTTAGCAGCTACTATTAATCTAAAAGCTCAGAAATTATATCTGGACCCTTTAAAATAAAGCCTGTGTATATTTGAATAAGATCAGCACCAGCATCTAGCTTTTTAATATAACCAGCCTTATCCGTAACCCCTCCAACTCCAATAATAGGTATGCTGGGATCAATCTGTTTGATTGAATGAATTAATTGAGTTGATTTATTGAACAAAGGTTCCCCAGATAAACCGCCGGGCTCATTTATAAATGATTTATCTTGTAGAAGAGATTTATCTATTGTGGTATTTGATAAAATTAATCCTGAAATATTAAACTCTTTAACAGCATCTATAATAATTTGAAGAGTCTCAGGTGATTCATCAGGTGATATTTTAAGAAAGACAGGTTTTTTTGTATCAAATGATTGTCTTTGGCTGTCTAGTGATTTTAATAAATTATAAATATTTTCTTTACTATGCAGATCTCTGAGATCAGGAGTGTTTGGTGAGGATATATTTATAGTTATGTAATCAGACAATACATAAACTTTTTTAAAGCACTCGACATAGTCGGCAATGCGTTTATC
>CAYFJC010000048.1:0-7411 GCA_964343355.1 uncultured Gammaproteobacteria bacterium
CTTGCTAAAGAGCCCTTTCCTGCAGCTGATGGCCCATCGATAGTTACAACCAATCTATTGCTCATTAATTTGCATCCCTAGACTATTCATTGTTTCAAGAAAATTTGGATATGAAGTATAGATATTTTTACAATCCTCAACATTTACACCATTTTTAAGCTTTAGACTTGAGATTAAAAAACTCATGGCAATTCTATGATCTCCGTGCGAATCTATTTCAATAGTTTCGTTATGTTCCGGGATGCCTCCGGTTATAGATATGCCATCTTCAAATAGTTCATGCTTAACTTTTAGTTTAGATAATCCACTACCTATAGCTTCGAGCCTATCAGACTCTTTAACCCTAAGCTCTTGAGCATCTGATATTCTAGTTGTTCCATTAGCACATGCTGCAGCTATGCTTAGAATTGGAATCTCATCAATTATATTTGAGATAATGCCTCCATTAATGTTGACTCCGCTTAATACCGATGATTTAACAAATATATCTCCAACCAATTCTCCAGAAAGTATTTTCTTATTTTTAATTTCAATATTACCGCCCATTTGTATAAGAATATCAATAAGCCCTGATCTTGTTGGATTTAATCCAACATTTTTTATGGATATTGCTGAGTCATTAGCAATTAAACCTGCGATTATTAAAAATGCAGCTGAGGAGAAATCACCTACTACAAAATAATCTTGAACTAGGAAATTATTACCTGGGGTAAAGGTAATTCTTTTACCATCATTCTCTTCTTCTGATTTAATATTTAACCCAAAATGCTTCAACATTAATTCTGTATGATCTCTTGTGATAGAAGGCTCAAATATAGAAACTTTCGTGTTTGAAGCAACGCCTGCCAGTAAAATTGAAGATTTTACTTGAGCGCTTGCAATAGGCATATCATAGAAATAGTCACCTCTTATTTCTCTTGATTTAATTTCAATTGGTGGCAAACCATCTGAATTTGATATATTGGCACCCATTTCATTTAAAGGAATAGAGACTCTGCTCATAGGTCTTTTCATTAAAGACTCATCCCCGATAAGTTTAGCTTTTAAGCCAATGCCAGCTATTAAACCCATCATTAATCTCATTCCTGTTCCTGAATTACCAAGATCAATAGAGTTAGAGGAATTACTAAAAGGAATCTCACGCTTTTTAATATTGACTCTATTATCATTGATAGAAATGTCAGCACCAATTTGATTTAGAGCGCTTAGAGTTGATAAAGGATCTTCTCCATTTAAGAATCCTGATATAGATATATTTTGATTCGCCAGAGCTCCAATAATAATTGCTCTTTGCGAAATTGACTTATCTCCTGGACAATTGACTTGACCAGACAGTGAAGATGTATTTTTAGCAAAAAGTCTCAAAACTTTGAATTTTTGTATTCTTTAATTGAAGTGAGGAGATCTTGCAAAGCTTTTTCATTATCATCCTCTAAAAGCTTGCTGAGCTCATCCAGGCTATCTTTATAGGCATCGATAGCCTTTAATATACTTTCTTTGTTACTTAAAAATATATCTGTCCACATCTTGGGATCTGAGCCACCAATTCGTACAAAATCCTTTAAACCTCCAGCTGAAAAAGTGGTGATATCTTCATTAGAATTTTTCATTATGCTATTAAGAACAGCGTAAGAAATAACATGAGGTAAATGACTTGCATAAGACATTATTTCATCATGTTTAATAGGATCTATTTTAAAAACTGCAGCTCCTAAGCCTTCCCAGAGGTTTATTACTAATTGCATGCAATGATCTTTTGGATTTAATAATTCGGTTATAAGAACTTTTTTATTGTAAAACATGGCCTCGTCTGCATAACCTACCCCTGTATTATGTGAGCCTGCCATTGGGTGAGATAAAATAATATTTGTAGGCGAAGAGTAATTTTCTTCCAAATGATTACTTATTAATGACTTGGCGCTTGCGGTATCTGTAATTGCTATGTCTGAATTAAACAAGCCATTAATTGCATCAAAAACTTTAAGGCTCTCTATAACAGGGACTGCAATAATTACTATGTCTACATCTTTAGATTCAAGCTTATTAATTTCTTCCAAGGTGGAAATCTTTTTATCGATTATTCCTACATCTAATGCTAAATCAAGCGCTGAATCATTATGATCAAATGCGCTAATTAAAATCTCAGGATTTTTATTTTTAAGAGCTTTTGCAACAGAGCCGCCCATTAATCCAAGTCCAATAATTACAATAGAATTCATAATAATTTTGATAGATGATTAATAAAATAATCATTCTCCTCCGGTTTTCCAATTGTTACACGTAAAAAATCAGGCATATCATAGAGCCCTATAGGCCTCACAATAACGCCCTCTTTCATTAATGACAAAAACATCTCTTCAGCATTGAAGGATCCTTTAAATGAAATGAAGTTTCCTTGAGATTTAATGCATTCCATACCAAGCGACTCTAAGGATTTTTGAAGTCTACTTCGCTCAGAGGCATTTAATTTTTTACTTTTCTCAATATGCTCATGGTCATCTATGGCTTTTATTGCTGCTGTTTGCGCTAAGAAATTTGCATTAAAGGGTTGACGTATTTTATTAAGAATATTGCAAAGGTCTTTGCTTGCAATGCCATATCCAATTCTCAGACTTGCAAGCCCTTGAATTTTAGAAAAAGTTTTAGTAATAAGAATATTATCGAACTCATCCAGGAGCTCATTAATCTTAATATAATCTTCAGCTTCTACATACTCATAGTAAGCAAGATCTAAAACAACAAGGACTGATGGGGGAATGTGTTGCATCATATCTTTAAAATCTTTATGAGAATTAAATGTACCAGTTGGATTGTTTGGATTGGCTATAAAAACTATTCTTGTATCACCTTTAATATAGTTTTTAAAATTGTCTAGATCATGCCTCCAATCAATCATAGGAACTTCTATTATTTTTGATCCGCATGCCTGTGCAATAATTTTATATACTGCAAAAGCGTGTTTTGACATTAGAGCGCTAGACTTGTTATTTAAAAAAGCTCTGGCGGCAAGCTCTAAAATCTCGTTAGACCCATTACCTATAACAATTTGATCAGTAGAAACTACTTCTAGTTTTGCAATTTTTTCTTTAAGCTCCTTAGCGTCTCCATCAGGGTATAAATGAAGAGCATCTCCCAATAAGGTTAATACCTCTTTAGCTTTAGGTGATGGTCCTAATGGATTTTCATTGCTTGCTAACTTTACTACCTTAGCTGGATTATATTTTGCTATAACTTCATCTATAGATCGTCCGGGCTCATAAGGTTGAAGTTCAGCAATGCCGTCATTTATAAATGATAGAACTGAATCACTCATGAATCTTCAGGGTATGATCCTAAAATTCTTAGAGATGCTCCTGCGGATTGAATTTCTTTGATTGCTAGCTTTAGCTTAGCGTCGTCTTGGTGACCTTCAGTATCTATAAAGAAATCATGAGAATTAGAAAGAGTTCTTGAGGGTCTAGTTTCTATTTTATTTAAATTAATATTTTTCTTTTCAAAGGGTTTTAAAATTTTTAATAATGAGCCCGGCATATTTTTTGTTTGGACTAAAAAAGAGGTTTTATCTTTAGATGTTCTTCCAATAGATTCATTTCCAATAATTAAAAATCGAGTTTGATTATTTAAAGCATCTTCAATATTTTTTTCCTGGCAAAAGAGTTTATATTTCTTGATTGCAAGATTATTAACAATGCACAAAGTATTCTTATTTTTTTTTGCGAATTGAGCTGCTTCCGCAGAGCTATTCATAATCTTCCTTTCAATATTTCCAAGGTTAGCTTCAATCCATTTGGAACATTGACCAATTGCCTGAGGATGTGATGCTATAAGAGTAGCTTTATTTAGATTAATCTTACTAGCGGAGGCAAGTTGATGGTGGACATCAAGATAAGTCTCCCCGCAAATTTTAAGATTATGATCAGCTAAACTATTAAGTGTAGAGTTAATAACTCCCTCTGAAGAATTTTCAACAGGAACTATTCCTAGAGAAACTTCATTACTTTCTATCTTTCTAAAGACATCTTCAATTGAGAGTGACGAAATTCTCAAGGCTGATGAGCCAAATTTATTAATCAAAGCTGCCTCTGAATGAGTTCCCTCTGGCCCAAGATATGCAACTTTTATCTCTTCTTCTAAAGACAGGCAAGCGGCTATAAGCTCTCTGAAAATAGTTTTTATTTTCTTATCTGATATCTTTCCTGTATTTTGTTTAAGAATATTTCTTAAGACATCTGCTTCTCTATCAGGCTTATACAATGAAGCATTGGGATCTAGTTTTGATTTGATTTGACCTATCTTAAATGCAAGCTCAGCCCTAGTTTGTATTAACTTAAGAAGTTTATTATCAATAATATCTATCTTATTACGATATTTTTTTAAATTTTCTTTGCTCACTTTTATTAACCATTCTTTATTTCAAATTCTTTCATGAAGTCTATTAAATCATGAACTCCCTCAATAGGCATTGCATTATATATACTTGCTCGCATTCCACCTACAGATCTATGACCTTTAAGATTCATTAATCCTCTCTTTTCTGCCTGTTTTAAAAAAACCGAATCAAGATCTTTATCTTCCAATATAAATGGCACATTCATGATAGACCTATTATCAGTTTTTACAGGATTAGAAAAAAAACTAGAGTTATCTATATAACTGTATAGCGTCTCAGCCTTGAGATAGTTCTTTTTTTTCATAGCTTCGAGGCCACCTTCTTTCTTTAACCATTTAAATACTTTGCCAGCCATATACCATGCGAATGTTGGAGGAGTGTTAAGCATTGAATTGCTCTCAGAGTGTTTACTGTATTTAAAAAAATTTGAGTTATCACTATTTTCTTGTTGAAACATTTCTTTATGAATTACAACCATTGTTAATCCAGCAGGACCGATATTCTTTTGAGCACCAGCATAAATTAAGCTAAATTTAGATACATCAATAGGCTCACTTAAGATTACAGATGACATATCTGCAATTATAGGAGAATCTATTTCAGGAGGATTATGAATAGCCACTCCTTGAATAGTTTCATTGGGAGCGTAGTGGAAATATTTAGCTTTACTATCTAGATTCCATGTTTCTATCTCAGGTGCAGAAGTAAAATTACCTTCTTCTGAAGAGGCAACTACATTGATGTTTGAAAATTTTAATCCTTCTGAAATAGCTTTTTTTGACCAGGTTCCAGAAAGTAAATAATCTGCAGATTCAGTTTTAGATGAGAAGTTCATAGGAATCATAGAGAATTGTTGTGTTGCTCCACCTTGAAGAAACAATACATCGTAATCATCGGGAACAGACATTAAATCAATAAAATCTTTTTTAGCAGTCATTGCAACTTCATCAAAGATTGATGATCTATGGCTCATTTCCATGATTGACATGCCTGAGTCACCCCATGCAAGCAATTCAGATTTAACTTCTTCTAAGACTGCTTCGGGTATTACTGCCGGACCAGCGCAGAAATTTCTGACTCTCATTATTCAGACGCCTCTTCCTCGACCTCATCCTCACCTTCATCTGGAATAGTTACACATTCAATTAATTTTTCACCATCTTTTGGAGTAATAACTTTTACTCCCTGTGTATTTCTGCTTAAAGTAGGTATTTGAGATACTGAAGTTCTAATCATTGTGCCTTTATCACTAATTAGCATTATTCCCGCATCATCATCCACCAATGTAGAAGAAACCATAAGACCATTTCTTTCGCTAGTTTTCATTGATATAACTCCTTGACCACCTCTATTATGAGCTGGGAAGTCATCCAGGTTAGTCTTTTTACCATAACCATTTTCAGAAACACATAAAACTGTTTTGGTATCATCAGCTATCATTAATGAAATAATTTTTTCACCTTTTTTTAATTTCATCCCACGAACGCCTCTTGCGGTTCTTCCCATATGTCTGACTTGATCTTCTTCAAAACGTATAAGTTTTCCAGATGAGGATGCTAAGAGAATTTCTTGATTTCCATTAGTTATAGCGGTTCCAATAAGACGATCATCATCATCTAGATTGATAGCTTTGATGCCAGATTTATATTTTTTACTAAATAGACTTAGATTTGTTTTCTTGGTAGTGCCATTTCTGGTAGCCATAAAAATATACTGATCTTCTGAGAATTCTCCAACTGGAAGAATATCACTTACAGATTCATCATCATCCAGATTAAGCATATTCACTAAAGGTCTTCCTTTTGAAGTTCTGCTTGCTACAGGAATTTCATAAACTTTTAACCAAAATACTTTACCTTTGGTTGTAAAACAAAGTATTTGAGTATGACTACTTAAAACATATAAACTTTGGATTAAATCTTCTTCTTTTACTGCTGCTGCTGCTTTTCCTTGACCACCTCTTCTTTGCTCACGATATTCATCTAATGGCTGAGTTTTTGCATATCCACTTCTTGAAATGGTTAAGACTCTAGTTTCTTCAGGTATGAGATCTTCATTAGTAATACCTCTTCTAGTATCATTAATTAAAGTTCTTCTTTCATCTCCAAAATTATCCTTTATTTCATTCAGCTCGCCGACTAGTATGACTTCAAGGGTTGCTTTGTCATCAAGAATCTTTTGTAATTCTAAAATCTTTGTAACAAGATCACTAAATTCAGAATTAAGATTGTCCTGCTCTAGACCTGTTAATCTTCCAAGCCTTAATTCAAGAATTGCTTTAGCTTGATCAGGTGAAAGTTTGTACTTTTTACCATTGAGACCATATTCAGCTTTGATATCAAGAGGTTTACACGCATCTTTGCCTACTTTTTTAAGTATTGCTTCTACTGGACCAGCCTTCCATTGTTTTTTAACAAGAGCTTCTGCAGCAACTTTAGGATCTTTAGATTTTTTAATAATAGTTATTACTTCATCAATATTAGCTATAGCAACCATTAAACCTTCAACAATATGTCCTCTTTCTTTTGCTTTTTTGAGATCAAATATTGTTCTTTTTGTAATAATATTTTTTCTATGTTTAATAAATGCTTCAAGGATTTCTTTGAGATTCACTTCTCTTGGTTGACCATCCACAAGAACCGTCAAATTAATACCAAATGATTGCTCTAGTTGAGTTTGAGCAAATAAATTATTTTCAAGAACTTCTACAGAATCACCCTTTCTTACCTCTATGACAACTCTTAAACCATCCTTATCAGATTCATCGCGAATCTCAGTAATACCTTCTATTTTTTTCTCTTTTACAAGTTCAGCAATCTTTTCTAGCATTTTTGCTTTATTAACCATATAAGGTATTTCATTGATTATTAAAGATTGCTTTCCATTTTTATCCTCTTCAATAGATGTGTTAGATCTAATATGAATAATTCCTCTGCCTGTCTTATATGCTTCATATATTCCAGATCTTCCATCTATAGTCCCGCCTGTTGGAAAATCTGGTCCAGATATTTCCTGAATAAG
>CAYFJC010000049.1:0-7391 GCA_964343355.1 uncultured Gammaproteobacteria bacterium
TTGCCGAGATGAAAACCCGGTGTCCTAGGCCTCTAGACGAACGGGACTAGATGCGAGAGCCATTATATTGGTTCAAATTGAAATATAAAAGCCTTCTTTGTTATTTCAGGCGTTTATTTACTGCTGTGAGGAAACCTCTTAAATAATTAGCTTCCATTGAATCAGGTTGAAGCCTTGAAAACATTCTTTTAATACGTGCAATTATCTGGGAAGGATTTTTTGGATCGATCATATCTAGCTCAATTGAGGTCTCAACAAAATGCTCAATAAGTCTTTGTAGATCTTCTGAATTAATTTCCGGATAATCTCTCCACTCTCTATCTTCTGTATTATTTGTATTTTTAAAAAGTTCATAGGTAACTATTTGAACTGACATGGCAATATTTAAAACTGGATATTCTGGGTTAGCTGGAATCTCTAAGTGAAAATTTGCTAACTGGAGCTCTTCATTGGTAAGACCCCTATCCTCTCTGCCAAAAACAATAGAGATCTCTTTATCTCCTGTTGCTTGATCAATAATCTGCTCTGCTGCTTTTTCAGGATTAACTGTTGGCCAATTGATACTTCTGTTTCTTGCTGAAGTTGCATAAACAAAAGTACTTTGCTTAATAGCTTCTTGTAGGCTTGGATAAATAGTTGCATTGTCTAAAACGTCTCTAGCATTGCCTGAAAGAGCATTAGCATCATCAGATGGAAATACTTTTGGATTTACTAAAGATAGCTTAGATAAGCCCATAGTCTTCATAGCACGGGCTACTGAACCAATATTACCTGGATGAGAGGTTTCTACTAGAACTATGTTAATCAAATTACTTTTAAAACTCATGCAACTATTATCCTCATTTCCATTACAATAGCGACATGTCTATACCAGCTTTATTAAATGTCGCCCTTATCTCTGCAAGAAAAGGTGCTGCTGAAATTGAATTTGCTGTTAAAAAGGTTCATACCTTAGATGTAACAAAGAAAGGTCCGGCTGATTACACGACTGCAATTGATCGCAGAGTCGAAAAAATTGTTTTAGAAGAGATTAAAAGATTTTATCCAGATGATAATTTTCTTGGTGAAGAAACTGGTGAAGAGATAGGTAGTTCGAATATAACATGGGTTTTAGATCCAATTGATGGCACATCAAACTTCATGCATGGCTATCCTCATTTTTGTATTTCTTTGTCTTGTCTTGTAGATGGAGCTCCTGTAGCTGGAGTAATTATTGATCCAACCCGTCAAGAAGAATTTAGTGCTTCTAAAGGCTGTGGAGCTGATTTAAATAATAGAAAGATTAGGGTTAGTAAGCAACCTGGTTTGGATGGCTCTCTGCTCTCAAATTCCTCTCATACAGATTCTTCGCAACCTTATAAGTATGAAAATATGAAAACTTTTCAAAAACTCTATGAAGATGAGGTAACGATTAGAAGATCAGGCTCCGTAGCTCTAGACCTTTGTTATGTAGCTTCAGGAAGGCTGGATGCTTTTTGGGGTCATGGATTAAAAAAATGGGATGTATCAGCTGGATTACTTATAGCTGAAGAAGCTGGAGCTTTAATAAGTAACTTTAATGGTGATCCAAAGTATTTGGATGGAGATCATTTTATTTGTTCATCACCTAAGTGCTTTAAGCCGATGTTACAGGCTATTAAACCTTACTACAAAGCCGACTAAGGCATTTCATCAAAATCTGCACCTTCAGGCTCTGGGATGGCCATATCTTCTTGTGTTATTGCAAGTGACATAAGCATATTTGCAACTATATAAATCGATGAATAGGTTCCAATTAAAACTCCTAGTATTAAGGCTAAACTAAAGCCTCTTATGAGGTCTCCACCAAATATAAATAGAGCAAACAATACTAATAAGGTTGTAAATGAAGTGATAATTGTTCTACTTAAAGTCTGATTTAATGATAAATCTATAATTTCTTGAGGATCATCAAGTTCACGTTGAGTTCTAAAATTTTCTCTGATTCTATCTGAGACAACAATAGTGTCATTCAGTGAATAACCTATAACTGCAAGTAATGCGGCAAGGACTGTTAAATCAAAGTCCCATGCAAAAATAGAGAAGAAGCCTAAAATAATGACAACGTCATGGGTTAAAGCAGTGACTGCGCCTAAAGCAAATTTATATTGAAATCTAAAAGCAACATATAGCAAAATCATAAATAGAGCTACAAGCATGCCTACTCCACCCTGATCTCTTAGTTCTGAACCTATCTGAGGTCCTACAAATTCTGAGCGCTTCAAGGTACCCGGTAAGCCTTTTTCTTCAAGTAATGTAAATATCTGATCTCCTAATTTACTATTACCACTTTGATCTGCTACTTTAATTAAGACATCTAAATCAGTACCAAAGTTTACGACTTGGGAGTCCTCAAAATTATTAGCAATTAATATTGAACGAATTTCTTCAAGATTAACTGGCTCCTCATAAGATATCTCAACAAGGGTTCCGCCACTAAAATCTAAACCTAAGGTCAATCCTCTAAAGCCTAGAGTAAGAACAGAAATAGAAAAAAGCGCTATTGAGATAACTCCAGCTATCTTCCGGAACTTCATAAATGGAATAGAATTATTCATTAGATCTTTAACTCCTTAATATTTCTACCACCATACATGAGGTTAACAATTGATCTTGTAACAAGAATAGCAGTAAACATTGAAGTAACAATTCCTATGGAAAGGGTTATTGCAAAACCTTTAACTGGGCCAGTTCCAATGGTATATAAAACAAGTGAGGCAATTAATGTGGTTACGTTTGCATCAAAAATAGTAACAAAAGCTCTAGAAAAACCATCATTAATAGCGCTCTGTGGATTTTTAGTTTTTAACTCTTCGCGAATTCTTGAAAAAATAAGAACATTAGCATCTACCGCCATACCAACTGTTAATACAATACCTGCTATGCCTGGAAGTGATAAAGCGGCTCCTAGCAATGACATGATGCCTGTTATGAGGATTAAGTTACTAAACAGAGCTACGTTGGCTGCAATACCAAACATTCCATAATACAAAGCCATAAAGAGGACAACTAACATAAATCCTATAACTACAGACCTAAAACCAGTTTCAATATTTTCTTTACCAAGGCTGGGGCCTACTGTTCTCTCTTCAACAAACTTCATTGGAGCAGCCAGAGCACCAGCTCTCAAAAGAAGTGCCAGCTCACTAGCTTCTTGGGGTGAACCAACACCAGTAATTCTAAAGGAAGCTCCTAGATTAGCCTGAATGGTTGCTAGACTGATAATTCTTTTTTCTATATAAGAAGTTTGAGTAATAATTTCATTTCCATCATCATCATTTTCAATTTTAGATTTACTTTTTTGCTCAACAAAAAGAACTGCTAGACCTCTTCCAATATTTGGTCCAGTTGCTCTTTGCATGGATCTTCCGCCCTGCATATCTAGTGTAATATTTACCTGTGATCGGCCATTTTCATCAAATCCAGTGCTTGCATTTGTGACCCTGTCACCGGTAACAACTATACTTTTTTCTAGATAAGCTGTTCTAAAACCATCCTTAAACTCAAATTCTTCTTTTCTAAGTCTTGATGCATTTGGTGTTGCTTCTAACCTAAACTCAAGATTAGCTGTTTTCCCAATAATTTTTTTAGCAGCTGTAGGGTCTTGCACGCCTGGAAGTTCTACAACTATCCTGCTACTCCCTTGTCTTTGAACGATTGGCTCAGAAACGCCTAATTCATTTACTCTATTTCTAAGCGTAGTAAGGTTTTGCCCTACTGCGTAGTCTCTAATCTCTTTAATCGATGCATCTGTATATGCAACTGATATTAAGTTACGTTCAACATTTTCAGTCACTTCGTAAAGAGCGCCATTAATACCAATTATATTATCCTTGCTTATGATGCTGCTTGCTTTAGTAAACCCATCTGCATCTTTAAATTCAAACATCATGGTCATAGATTTACTTGAAGAATCTTTTAAATAAATCTTTTGGTCTCTAAATGTTTTTCTATAAGAATTTAATTGAGCCTCAAGTCTACTATTTAATGCACTTTCAATATCTACTTCCAGAAGAAAATGAACTCCTCCAGAAAGATCTAAACCTAATTTTAAGGGTCTACCACCAAGGTCTTTTAGCCACTGTGGAGTTGATGGTTCAAGATTTAAAGCAATGATTGCCTCATCCAGTAAAGCTCTTTGTAAAATTGTTTTAGCACTTAGTTGATCATCAATAGAGAAAAATTTAGCAACAATATTGTTGTCTCTTAAAATAATTTCATCAAAATTTACAGATTTATTTTCTAAACTTGTTGTAACTGTTTCCAGTAATGACTGGTCTGCTGATTTGCCTGAATCAGTGTAAGCAACCTGTATAGCAGGTTGTGCAGGATATAAATTAGGCAAAGCATAGAGAACTCCCAAGGCAAGCACCAATAAGATTAAAGTGTACTTAAATGGAGAAAATCTATTCACGAATGATCCTAGCTATTAATTGAGGCAATTGTGCCCTTAGGTAAAGTGTTTGAAATAGCATTTTTTTGAAGTTTAAAGGTTATATTTTCACTAACCTCTATTGCTACATAATCACCTTTGATTTCTTTAACTTTTCCAAGAATTCCACTTGCTGCAATAACCTCATCACCTTTCTCTAGACTGTTCATCATATTTTGGAGTTCATTAGCTCTTTTCTGCTGAGGTCTGATGGACATAAAGTACATAAGGACCATAAAGCCAAATAGCATAATTAACGGTGTGAAAATTGATCCAGTAGTTTCCATATTAGTTCTCCTTATAAAGGCCCATCGGGTATATCTAAATTTCGCTTATTATAAAAGTCTTTTACAAACTTCGCGAATATATTATCTTCAATTGAATCTCTTATGTCTTTCATAAGGGATTGATAGTAATAAATATTATGATAACTCGACAATATACTTCCTAGCATTTCGTTGGTTCTATCTAAATGATTCAAGTATGCTCTGCTGTAATCCTTGCAAACTTTACAGTCGCAATTTTCGTCCACAGCTTCTTCACTCATCTTGTAGGGTGCATTTCTTATATTGACAACTCCTGTAGATGTTATTAATTGTCCATTTCTTGCATTTCTGGTCGGTAGAACGCAATCAAACATATCAATTCCATATCTAACAGCCTCAACAATATCTTGTGGCTTTCCAACTCCCATTAAGTACCTAGGTTTATCTAAAGGCATTTTATCCGCCATAAAAGACAATATTTTATTCATTTCTGCTTTAGATTCACCCACGCTAAGACCGCCAAGTGCAATACCATCGAAGCCAATGTCATTTAAGCTATTTAAAGAAATTTCTCTTAAATCTTCATGCATTCCACCTTGAACTATTCCAAACAGAGCAGAGTCTGTTTTGTGAGCTTCTTTACAGCGCTTTGCCCAACGCATAGATAGCTCCATAGATTTTTTAGCTTCGTCATGTGTTGATGGATAGTCAGTACACTCATCAAATGCCATAACGATATCTGATCCTAGATTTTCTTGAATTTGAATTGAATCTTCAGGGGTCATAAAAATCTTTTTTCCATCATAAGGGGAGCTAAACTTAACGCCTTCTTCAGAAATTTTTACCAAATCACCTAAACTCCAGACTTGAAAGCCGCCAGAATCTGTAAGAATAGGCCTATCCCAATTTGAAAATTTATGCAGCCCACCTAGATCACGAATAGCCTCATCACCAGGTCGCAGCATTAAATGATAGGTATTGCCCAGAATAATCTCTGAGCCAGTAGATTTAAGATCCTCTACTGTTAAACCTTTAACAGTGCCATTAGTACCCACAGGCATAAAAGCAGGTGTTTGAATATGGCCTCTAGGAAATTCTAATTCTGCTCTTCGAGCAAAATCAGATTGATTATGTACTTTAAATTTCATGATTTTTCAGAAGCATAGCATCCCCATAAGATAAGAATCTATATTTTTCATCAACAGCTGTTTTATATATATTTTTCATATTTTCATAACCAATAAATGCGGACACGAGCATTAGTAAAGAAGATTGTGGAAGGTGGAAGTTAGTAATAAGCATATCAACTGCTTTAAACCTGTATCCAGGGTAGATAAAAAGTTTTGTATATCCGCTATAACCCTTAATGCTGCTATCTATATAAGCAGTTTCAAGAGCTCTTGTTGCCGTTGTCCCTACTGCAAATACTCGACCTCCTGCTGCCTTAGTTTCTTCAACTAAATTTATAACTTCAGGAGATACCTCAAGATACTCGCTATGAATATCATGATCCTTAATATCTTCGACCTTAACAGGTTGAAAAGTTCCAGCTCCAACACTTAAATTAACTGATGCTATATTTACACCCAAACCCTTAATAGCATTTAAAAGTTCATCATCAAAATGAAGACCTGCGGTCGGTGCTGCCACTGAATTCTGTAAATTTTTATCTTCATAAACAGTTCCGTATCTATCTTTATCTAGGTCTTCGTCTGGACGCTTGATATATGGAGGCAAAGGAACATGCCCTATCTTGTTAAAAATATTTAAAGGCGGTTCATTGAATTGCAAAATAAAGAAGCTACCTTGTCTATCAATACATTCAACTTTATAGGAATCTAAATAAATTTTAGTTCCAATTTTTGGACTTCTTCCAGAGCGTATTTGAACTAAAGCTTTATTATCTTCCATGACCCTTTCAAGCATAACCTCAACAACACCACCTGATTCTTTTTTGCCATGCAGTCTTGCAGGTATAACTGAAGTATTGTTTACAACCAATAGATCACCATCTTTAAAGTAATCTAAAACATTTTTAAATGATTTATGCTCAATCTGTTCATTGAAAACTAATAATCTGCTTGTACTTCTCTTTTCTAGCGGGTACTTGGCTATAAGGTCTTCGGGTAATTGATAATTAAAATCTGAAGTTTTCATGAGTGAGGATGATTTTAAATTAGATAATACTTAGCTACAATGCCCTGCGTGCCCTATTGGCGGAATTGGTAGACGCGCGCGATTCAAAATCGCGTTCCTTCGGGAGTGCCTGTTCGACTCAGGCATGGGGCACCATTTAAAGTGGATAAACTTTAAAGATCATAATTTTTTAAATTTTTAGCTAATTTTTTAGCAAGACGTTTAAATATCTTTAAAGCCTTAATAAGATCAGGTTCATCAATAACTTCAGCAAGTGAATATCCATCCCAATAAGACACCTTATAACCATCAGAAATCGCATTTATTTCTAGTATTGCTGGATCACTATTTGAGTCATCTATATGCTCTATAGCTACATAATTAGATTGAAAAGTAAAATTTGTAGGGGGTCCTTGAGAGAAGATAGATTTATATAAATTTTCTATCTTTATTTGGCTACTTTCTATGCTTGTGTTGATCATAAGAATGATGCCTTCCAACTTTACCAAATTCTCTTAAGCCTACATGCTTGGTTTTTC
>CAYFJC010000050.1:0-7358 GCA_964343355.1 uncultured Gammaproteobacteria bacterium
CCTGGATCAGATGAATTGTAAGAAATAAGTGCTATAAAAATATATAAACATAAACCTAGCAGTGTAAATCCAAGAAAACTCTTAAGAATGCTTTTGGTATATGGAGAATTCATTGTTTAATTATTATTAATATATGATTAATTATATTGGAATTAATCACAATTTGTAGATATTTGAATTATAATTTTGCACATGACTAATCACAAAAAATTAATAATCCTGGGCTCAGGTCCAGCAGGATATTCAGCATCAATTTACGCAGCAAGAGCTGGATTAAGTCCAGCACTTATAGCTGGGTCCCAAGAAGGCGGTCAGTTAACCACCACAACAGATGTTGAAAATTGGCCTGGGGATAGTGATGGTCTTCAGGGTCCTGATTTAATGATAAGAATGAAAGAACATGCCCTTCAGTTTGATGTCGAGATGATTGCCGATCATATAGATTCAGTCGATTTATCGAAAAAACCTTTTACATTAAATGGAAGTGCGTCCTATACAACTGATGCTCTTATTATTTCAACTGGTGCTAGTGCAATGTATCTAGGTATTCCTTCTGAAAAAGAATTTCTTGGAAAAGGTGTTTCAGCTTGCGCTACCTGTGATGGGTTCTTTTATAAAGATCAAGAGGTTTTGGTTATTGGTGGAGGAAACACAGCTATCGAAGAAGCTTTATATCTATCTAGAATTTGCTCAAAAGTTACACTAGTTCACAGAAGAGATGAGTTGAGAGGTGAAAAGATACTTCAAGATAGAGTTTTTGAACAAGAGGCTGCTGGAAAAATAGAGATCTTATGGAACACTCAATTGACAGAGGTTTTGGGAGATAAGGCCGGGGTAACAGGCGCCCTACTTACTCAAGATGGTAAAGAAATTCAAAGAGATGTCATGGGTATTTTTATTGCAATAGGTCACAAACCTAATACTGATATATTTAATGGTCAATTAGATATGGATAATGGCTATATTCTTATCCAGTCTGGAACTAACGGTTCTGTTACTAAAACTAGTGTAGATGGAGTTTTTGCTGCAGGCGATGTGTCTGATCAAATATACAGACAAGCAGTAACATCAGCTGGATTTGGTTGCATGGCTGCACTTGATGCTGAGAAGTACCTATCTGAATAAATTTTTTACTGACCAGAAACCCAATAAAGTGCAGTGATAACTGCAACAATTATAATAATTAGTGCAACTTTGGCGTCAGACTTGCTATCTTCATTAGATTCAACGTCATCATAAAAAGTATCTATATCATCTTTCATATTTTTATTCTCCATGTTTAATGACGACTCTTCCAATCTGCTCGCCATTTAAAATTCTATTAATTTCCTCACCAACATCAATTAAATTAATTGTTTTTGAAGAGTCTTCAAGGTTAACTTTCCATTCTTCTGATAAAAGTTTCCAAATTGATTCCTTGAATTCAATAGCGGATTCGGCTGAATCAATACCTAACAAAGCAACTCCTCTTAAAATAAAAGGAAATACTGTCGTATTTAGTTCCATTCCAGCAACATTACCACATGCTGATACTGAGCATCTTGGTGCTATCATTGAAATAATTTTAGCCAGTATATCTCCACCAACCGTATCAACGGCGCCACCATACATAGCTTTATCTAAGGGTCTGGTTGGATTCTCCATAAATTCACTTCTAAGCAAAACAGAGTCTGCACCAATTGATTTAAGAAATTGATCTTGGGTATTTTTTCCAGTAATTGCATGCACCTTATATCCTAATTTATTAAGTATATTTATTGCAACAGAGCCAACACCACCTGTAGCGCCTGAGACTAATATAGGCTTATCTTTATCTATTCCACTATCAATAATCTTTTTAATAGATGCTGCAGCAGTCAAGCCTGCTGTCCCATAATTCATAGCTTCTTTTGCTGATAAGTTTGAAGGAAGTTTAACTGCCCAACTTGCAGGAACATGAACAACTTCACCAAATCCACCATAGACACTCATGCCCATACTGTATCCAGTGACTATAACCTCATCACCAATATTAAATCTATCAGATGATGATTGAGAAACCTTTCCTACTGCATCGATGCCAGGAACAAATGGATAGTTTCTAGTTACGCCATTTTTAGGGCCAGAGGCCGACAAGGCATCTTTGTAATTTAATGATGAATATTCAACATCAATGAGTAAATGATTGTCTTCAATTTCAGGAATATCAATAGACTGAACAGCGCCTAAATAAGAACCCTCTTCCTCTTTGACTATATAGGCTTTATAAGTTGTCATCTTGGAGTCATTCGCATACCTGAATCTATTCTAATGGTCTCTCCATTTAAATAAGAATTTGAAACGATATGGGCTGCTAAATCTCCATACTCTTCTGGAATACCAAATCTATGTGGAAACTGAGTTGAATCAAGAAGTGGTTGCCTTACTTTATCTGGAGCTAGTTGCATTAATGGGGTGTCAAAAATGCCAGGAGCGATAGTGCAAACTCTTATACTATGCCTTGCAAGATCTCTTGCAGCTGTAAGAGTTAAACCAATAACACCAGCTTTTGATGCGCTGTAAGCAGATTGACCAATTTGCCCTTCGTACCCAGCAACGGATGCTGTATTAATCAAAACACCTTTTTCACCTTTAGCATCTGGTTCATTTTTATCCATCAACTCAGCAGCCAAACGCATTACATTAAAAGTACCAACTAAATTTAGATCAATAATGAATTTAAAATGATCTAAAGGATGAGGTGCTTCTTTACCAAGAATTCTAGCTCCATATCCAGTTCCTGCGCAGTTCACAGCTACATGAAGGGCTCCAAATTTTTCTTTAATACCTGCAATAGCATCCATTACTGGTTGCTCTTCCATAACATTAGTTAAAAAATATTGAACATTTTCTTCGCCTAAAGCAGCTTGAACTTCTTTAGCGTTATCTTCATTTAAATCCAGGATAGCAACTTTAGCTCCCTCAGAAACAAACTTCTCAACTGTGGCTCTACCAAGACCAGAAGCGCCTCCTGTAACTAATGCAATTTTATTTTTTAAATCCATATTATCTCCATAAAAACTTAGGAATGAATTATAACCATTAAGAACTATATAAACAGCTACTAAATGAAACCATTTTTTTTGGCATGACAATTGCTTTATACAGGTTATGGAACAATTTTTTTAATCTATATTAAGGAGATATTAAATGAACAAATTATTAACTATATTGCTAACAAGTCTCATAACGCTTCCAGGTTTTGCTGGCACTAGTGCTAATGTTGGATTTTCTTCAGATTACATATGGAGAGGTATGACGCAAACCTCTGGCGATCCTGCTATGTTTGGTGGATTTGATTTTGCAGCAGAGTCAGGATTTTATGCTGGTATTTGGGGTTCAAATGTAAGTTTTTCTGAAGGTGCTGGGAACGAATTAGATACCTACCTTGGGTATAACTTTGCTTTTGGGGACATTGATATCGATGTGAATTATGTTAATTTTGGTTACCCTGGTGATTCTGGATTAGATTTCCAAGAAATTGGGGTTGCTTTGAGCTATAGCGACTTTGGAATTGCTTATTACTCTGGTCAAGATGGAGCACCTGATTATATGGATTTATCATATTCCATCGGTGCCTTTTCATTATCTTACGGTGACTATGATAGTTATGGTACAAATTATGCTTTTGATTGGGCTTTTTTATGTGGCTCTTATAATTGCGCTTTAACCTATTCTGATTTTAGCTCTGATTCCATTGATTTAATCGATGAAAATGCTTTTGTTTTTTCAATCACTACTAACTTTTAAGAGGATATAAATAATGAAATTAATTACAGCAATTATAAAACCTTTTAAGCTTCAGGAGGTTAAAGAAGCTCTTGTAGAAGCTGGTGTTGAAGGGTTAACAATAACTGAAGTGAAAGGATACGGAAGACAGAAAGGTCATACTGAGATGTATAGAGGTGCTGAGTACTCCGTTGATACTTTACCAAAAATTAAATTAGATATTTTGGTTGATGATGCAAATCAAGACCTCGTTACTAACACTATTATTAAATCTGCAAATACAGGAAAGATTGGTGATGGAAAAATTTTTATATCTAACGTCGAAGACGTAATTAGAATTAGAACCAGTGAAACTGGATCTGCTGCAATTTAAGGAGAATTAATATGATTATTAAAAAATTATTATTAGGTTGCTCATTGATAATCTTTGCACCCGCCCTATTAGCGCAAGATTTAAATTCTGGTGATACTTCTTGGGTATTAACATCTACTGCATTAGTCCTTTTTATGACATTACCTGGGCTAGCTTTATTTTATGGAGGCCTTGTTCGATCAAAGAATGTTCTTTCGGTTTTAATGCAGTGCTTCGCAATTGCATGTTTAGTCTCTGTCTGTTGGGTTGCATATGGATATAGCTTAGCGTTTAAAGGTGATGGTCAATTTATTGGAGACCTAAGTGCAATATTTCTTAATGGCGTTGAAAGAGATTCAATGATTGGAAGTATTCCAGAGTCACTCTTTGTTATGTTTCAAATGACATTTGCAATAATTACTCCTGCACTTGTAGTTGGTGCATTTGCTGAAAGAGTAAAGTTTGGAGCTGTATGTGTATTTTCCGTTCTTTGGTTTACTTTTGTATATCTTCCAGCCTGTCATATGGTTTGGGGTGGAGGGTTTCTTGGTAATGCAGGAGTTATAGATTTTGCAGGAGGATTAGTCGTGCATACAACTTGTGGAGTTGGAGCTCTTGTGGCAGCTATGATGCTTGGCAATAGAAAAGGCTTTCCAGGCAATCCAATGCCTCCGCATAACAGAACCATGGTTATGATTGGAGCATGTATGCTCTGGGTTGGCTGGTTTGGTTTTAATGCAGGAAGTGCTGTTGCTGCAGATTCAAGTGCAAGTATGGCCATGTTAGTTACTCATATAAGTGCTGCTGTGGGAGCTTTAACCTGGATGAGTATTGAATGGGTTAAACAAGGTAAGGCAACTATGATAGGTATAGCTACAGGCATGGTGGCAGGACTAGCAACTATTACACCAGCTGCTGGTAGCGTAGGACCAGGTGGAGCTATGCTAATTGGGCTAATGGCCGGTTTCGTTTGTTTTTATGCCACTCAAACTATTAAAGGTTATTTTCATATCGATGATTCATTAGATGTATTTCCAGTCCATGGAGTTGGAGGTATTTTAGGAATAATAATGATAAGTTTTCTAGGTTCTCCGGATGGTTTTTTAGGATCTGGTGCTGGAGGTATTGCTGAAGGTGGAGCCATAGTTCAATTAAAAATTCAACTGCTTGGCATAATAGTAATAGCAGCATGGACAGCTATAGCTACTTACATCATTATTAGATCTATTAGTGTCTTTACTGATATTCGCGTATCTGATGATGTTGAGGCTGAAGGAGTTGATATCAATGAACACAACGAGCAAGGGTATAGCTTTTAGACTATAACTTGCCCTTGTTTATAACAGGGTTAGAGTATTGCTTTAAGAGTAATGCTTTAATTCCTGGCTCAAGCCCTTGTGTTCTTTTTTCAAGATAAACTCTAGCAAATTTTATCTGCTGTTCAGAAAAATTATGATCAGCTTTATAAGTAATATTCTCAATATCGCAAGCGGCAAAATTTGAGGGCTGTAATTTATATAATTGCAAAATAGATCTAGTAATTAATTTTGCAGACTCTTCATAACTTTCTTCAGTAAAGTTGATAGGTGATCCGATGCTTAAATTCACCATACCCTTCTGACCCGAGATACCATTTGCAATACTATTTAAGTCCTCTTTATCTTTTTTTTGATATTCTTGGTGCATATTAAGAGCATAGAGTTCATTGGCTTTAAATATATCATTTGGATCAAACTCATATGAAACTGCAATAGGAATAAAGCATAGTGAATTAAAGTAATCACAAATACTGATCGATTTTCTATTAATCAAATGTATCATTTTGAGCAGAGCTGGGTCGGTCTCATCAATACCATCTTTTGCTCTACCTTGTTTTTGAGCAATCCAAATAGGTTCATTTTTATCTAAAATACTATCCCCAATATACTCAGAAGCTAAATTAAGTCCCTGATATATCTCACGTTTGGATTTACCAGTCCTATCAATAATAAAACTTTTATTTAGCCTCATTAAATCTGAAGCCCAAGCTTCACTCATTAAATTATTGCCTACTGCAATATTGGTTGTCTTTAGATTGTTCTTATGGAGCATAAAATTTAATAAAGCTGGGTCAACTGTGATATCTCGATGATTAGACATATATAAATAAGCTTTATTAGATTGAATATTATTAAAACCATCACAGGTAAAGCCCGAAGTCTTATTTTGGATCATGTCATCAACTAAATTCTCAAAAATAGATTGATACTCTTTAACAGTATGAATATCTTTAATTTTGTTTTGCAGAATTTTTGATATGAGTAATCTACTGAAAGGAATTTTTGCTAGATACTTATACTTGCTAACTGATATGAAAGCTTTTACTACATCATTATTAATTGATAATTGCTGAAGTACACTTTGCACTTCTGAGTCTGTGTAAGGTCTAATAGAATCAAATCTTTTCACGTGTAGTCAGTAGGATATAATTTAAACTATATTTTACAACAATATTGACTTATGAAACATTATTTAGACTTTGAGGGAATGGCGGTACTTGCTCATAGAGGTGGTGCATTAGAAGCCAATGAAAATACTCTTGAATCTTTCCAATATGCTCATGGCATAGGATGCGATTATATTGAAACTGATGTTCAAGTTACCTCTGATGGTATTCCGTATATATTTCATGATGAAGATTTATCAAGAATAGTTGGAGAGAGAAAATTATTTAATGAATTATCAAGTTCAGAAGTAGATAATCTTATGATATTTTCTGACCACAAAATTCCTACGCTGAAATCTGTACTTATAAGTCTCCCTAATACCTTATTTCAAATAGATGTAAAAACAGATGATGTTGCTATTCCTGCTCTAAAAGTAATAGAGGAATGTGGGGCTCTAAATCGAGTATGTATTGCAAGCTTTTCAAGTAAAAGGCTTGAAATGGTAAGAAATTTGTATCCAGATATATGTATATCTATGGGCCCTAAAGAGATAATTAAAACATTGCTTGCAAGTTTTGGTCTCTACTCAAAATTAATTCATGGTCAATGCCTTCAAGTTCCTATCTATCAGTACGGAATTAAAATAGTGACACAAAGATTTATAAATTATGTTCAAAAGAAGGGTTTAAAAATTATTGTATGGACTATTAATGATCAAGAGACAATGAATAAACTTATATCTATGGGTGTTGATGGAATTATTACTGATAAGCCTTTAGAGCTTAAGCAACTTTTAGCTAAGAAAAATATTTCGTCTTAAGATTTACAAAAAA
>CAYFJC010000051.1:0-7266 GCA_964343355.1 uncultured Gammaproteobacteria bacterium
GCATGCGCTTCGGAGTCCAGTAGAAACGTCGAACCCTGTTCGCCCCCATAGGGATGATGATTATACAGTATTACTTGAAATGTTTAGTAGGATGGCTGCTGTTTTTAGCATTTTTAAGAATTCTGCCCTGATCCCTTTCCCAGTCTCTTGTCTTAATATCCTGCCTTTGGTCCCGATGTTTTTTACCTTTACCAATAGAAAGATCACATTTAATATGATTTTCTTTCCAATAAACTGAAGTCAAAACGCAGGTTAGACTTTTTTGCTCAATAGTTTCACTTAATTGCTTTATCTCTTTTTTATTAAGTAGCAGCTTTCTTGACCTTGTTGGATCAATAACCTCATGCCTTAGTGACGCAGGAGGATCTATTTTCATACCAATCAACCAAGCTTCATTTTTCTTTAAAGTGACATAACAATCTTTTACATCAACTCTTCCATCTCTTAGTGATTTAACCTCCCAACCTTCAAGCACAATTCCAGCCTGATAAGAGTCACCCAGAATGAAGTTCCTTGATGCAGTTTTATTCTTTACAATAACTGAAGTTTTTTGCTTTGACATAACATTATTATGAATGCACTAAATACAACTGCAACTCTTAATGAGGATTAATTAATTTTGAAGATACTACAATTAAAGAAAACACTTGGTTATATGGGATTTATACCTTTTTGTTCTTTCTCTATAACCCCTTGGATATTTGGTGGCGAGATAGCCAACTATTCAATTTTGGCTCTTTCTTTTTATAGCTCAATGATTCTTTCATTTTTAGGAGGGATGTCTTGGGGATGGAGTGATAATAATTATTCGCAAAGCTTAAATCTTGTTTACGGAATATCCTTTTCTCTTTTTGGATGCCTTGTATTAGGGATGACTTTTATAAATCCAATGTTAGCATTAAGTCTAAGTTTGATAGGCTTTAATGCTTTTTATTATTTTGAAAGTAAAAGAGACATCTTGTTTGATCAAAAAGTAGAGTACAAAGAACTAAGAAAAAACTTAACAGTTTTAGTTTCTATTTGTTTTTTAGTAACTATTGCTTATATAGTAAACCCTTACAGTTAGATTAATTTTAGGATTTTAATATGGATAGGTTATCAAAACTCAAAAGTCATGGTTCCTGGGTAGGCAGATGGACCTTTATATTAGCTGCTACAGGTTCAGCAGTTGGGCTTGGTAATATATGGGGTTTCCCATATAAAGCTGGAACAAATGGAGGCGGCGCATTTGTAATTATTTATTTGTTATGCATCCTAGCAATTGGAATTCCTATAATGATTAGTGAAATAATTATTGGAAGAAGATCGGGAAATAGTCCAATTAATGCGATGAAACTCGCTGCAAGAGATTCTAATACAACCTCATCATGGCAAATAGTTGGCTGGAGCGGAATAACTGCAGGTATCTTGATATTATCTTTTTATAGTGTAATAGCTGGTATTTGTTTAAATTATATATTTATTGCTGCTACATCCTCAGGTGCAATTAATTCAGCTGAGCAATTTGGAAATATAATTTCCTCACCATTAAACCTTTTAGCATGGCACACATTATTTATGTTTCTTACAGCAACAATAGTTTCTGCTGGTATTAATAATGGTATTGGAAGAATGGTTAAAATATTAATGCCAATGCTCGGAGTTCTTCTAATTTTTATGGTTGTAAACGGAATTATTAGTGGTGGTTTTGCTCAAGCATTTTCATTCTTATTTGAGCCTGATTTTTCTAAAGTAGATTCAAATACTTTTCTGAGTGCTATGGGGCAAGCATTTTTTAGTTTAAGTTTAGGAATGGGATCAATAATGGCATATGGCGCATACATGCCAAAAGAACAAAAAATAATATCAACCTCTTTTACTGTTGCTTCTTTAGATACTTTAGTCGCTATATTTGCTGGCTTAGCAATATTTCCAATTATATTTGCATTTGGACTAGAGCCTAATAGCGGCCCAGGACTTGTGTTTGAATCACTTCAAACAGCTTTTAACCAAATGTCCTATGGTCAAATAGTAGGACCATTATTTTTTATACTTTTATCAGTTGCAGCATTAAGTTCATCAATATCCTTGCTAGAGCCTGGAGTAGCATTTATTTCTGAAGAGGGCTTTATGAGTAGGAAGTCTGCCGCTATCTTAATATCTTTTCTTGCTTGGACATTGGGAATAGGTTCAGCACTTAGTTTTAATGTATGGAGTGACTTTAATTTAACACCAGGAAGGAACTTTTTGGATTCCATGGACTTTATTGCTAATCAAATACTTCTTCCATTAGGTGGAATGTTGATAGCAATTTTTGTTGGATGGTTTATGGACAAAAATTTAATAAATCAAGAAATTGGACATGTTAATCCTATCCTATTTGGTACATGGAAATTCTTTGTTAAGTTTGTTGCCCCAATGTCAGTTGGAGTAATTTTCTATAATGCAATTTTTGGGTAAATGCCGAATACTTATAACTATAAAGAATATATAGCTAAAGATTCTGAAGAAGTCTTTGCATTAATTTCAGATTTTACAGATTACAAAAATTTTTTACCTGGATGCATTAAATCTAGAAGTATTTCAAGTACAGAGGATTTTGAAATAGGAGAGCTGGAATTTAATCTTTTTAATAAACAATATTCTATTGAATCTAAAAATTATAAAACTCCTACAGAATTAAAAATTAAACAAATCAAGGGACCTTTTAATAATCTAGAAGCTTCTTGGCAAGTTATTAAAAAAGATGAAGGCTGCTTAGTAAGCTTTTATGTGGAATTTGATGTTCCATTTTTTCTGAGACCATTTATGAGGCAGGTTTTAATAGATTCTTTTGCTACTAAATATATAAATGCTTTTATTAAGAGAGCTAAATGAGAATATTTTTTACATACCAGGGTGAGGTTGAAAAATATTTTCTAAATCTAGATGTTTCTGAGAGTTCAACGGTAGCTGAAATCTTAAAATCACCCTCAGTAAAAAATATTTTAGATTCTATAACTCACCCAATAACCATTGGCGTTAATGGTGAGATTTTGGATGGAATTTTTAAGCCTATTCCTGAAAGATATAGATTAAGTGAAGGGCAGAGAGTTGAAATCTATCGACCATTAAAACAAGACCCAAAAGAACGCAGAAGACAGAAAGCCTAACTGTTATATATTTTCAACTACCCAGCTATCTAAAGCTTCATTAGAATCAAAATATAGAGTTAGTTTTTTATCTGAAACTACTAGGTCACCAACTGTTACCTTATTGAGGTAATCCCATCTATTTTTATGAAATGGATCTTGTATTAATGCAGTACCAAGAATAAATTTAACCTGATCTTTGGTAAGCCCTTTTGAGAGTTTATTTACATCTTCCTCTGCAAAAATGTTGCCTTGAATAACAGGAACATTATAAAAACCAAAAGAACTACAAGCTCCCAAAAAAGATAATGCGAGAATTATTGAGAAGATTTTTGTTTGATTCAGTTTCATTTGCTTAAGAGTTAAAAGTTGTCTTTATATTTTGACAAGATGGATTATACTTTGTTCTATAACAGAAACGATAATAATTTTAAAAAATGTCAGAACAGAATTTTGATTTAAAAAAAACAGGATTAAAGGCAACACTTCCAAGAATTCGTATTCTTGAGGTTCTTGATGCAACTAGGGACGAGGAAGCTCATTTAAGTGCTGAAGATATCTATAAAGAATTATTGGTATCTGGAGAAGATGTAGGTCTTGCAACTGTATATAGAGTTCTTACTCAATTTGAGGCTGCTGGTATTGTAAAAAAGCATAATTTTGAAGAAGGTCATGCTGTATATGAAGTTATTTCTGATGAGCATCACGATCATATGGTGTCTCTAGAAGACGGAACTGTTTATGAGTTTCATGATGAGATAATAGAAGAAAGACAAAAAGAGATTGCTAAAGCTCGAGGATTTGAGCTAATTGAGCATAGTATGGTCTTGTACGTAAAAAAAATTAAGCCATAATTTTTTAAAACCCACTTGAACTAAGCGCATAAACCCCAATATATTTTCTATTGGGAATAAATATGTCAAAAAATACAAAAGAAGATAAATCTTTAAATGATGAAGAGTTAGAAAATTCTAATGCGTTAGAAGATGATGGCTTGCATGAATTAGAGGAGCAAGAAGAATTATCTGAAGAAGATGCAGCTTTATTAAGAATTACTGAGCTTGAGTCTGCACTTTTAAGATCTGCAGCTGATTTAGATAATGCAATTAAAAGATCTATTTTAGAGGTAGATAAAGCTCATAAGTATGGTGTTGAAAAGCTATTAAATGAGCTGTTACCAATCATGGATAATTTAGAGCACGCACTTGCTAATCTATCTGAAAATTCTTCATCTGAAGACAAAGAAGGCATTGAGCTTACTTTAAAGTCTTTTGAGTCTGCACTTGATAAATTTGGAATGAGACCCATCTATCCAGTTAATGAGGATTTTAATCCTGAAAAACACGAAGCAGTAACCATGACAAAAGATGATGCTAAAAAAGATAATGAGGTTGGTGAAGTTTTTCAAAGAGGCTGGGAGCTCCATAAAAGAGTTTTAAGACCAGCCAGAGTTACAGTTATTAAAAATTAAAGAGGGAATGAGATGTCAAAAATAATAGGTATTGATTTAGGCACAACAAACAGTTGTGTAGCAGTAATCGAAGGAAAGCAACAAAAGGTTATTGAAAATTCTGAAGGTGGAAGAACTACACCTTCTGTTGTTGCTTACACAGATAATGATGAGGTATTGGTAGGATTGCCAGCTAAAAGACAGGCAGTTACAAATCCTGAAAATACTTTATACGCAATCAAAAGGTTAATAGGTAGAACCTTTGAAGATAAAGTTGTCAAACAAGATGCTGATATGGTCCCTTATAAGATTATTAAAGCAGATAATGGTGATGCATGGGTTGAAGCAAATAAGAAGAAATTAGCACCACCTCAAGTGGCTGCAGAAATTCTTAAAAAAATGAAGAAAACTGCAGAAGACTATCTTGGTGAGGAAGTCACAGAAGCTGTGATAACGGTTCCAGCATATTTTAATGATGCCCAAAGACAAGCTACAAAAGATGCAGGTAAGATTGCTGGCCTAGAAGTTAAAAGGATTATTAACGAACCTACAGCTGCAGCCCTTGCATATGGTCTTGATAAACATACAGGCGATTCCACAATTGCAGTTTATGATCTTGGTGGAGGCACCTTTGATATTTCAATCATTGAAATATCAGATGTGGACGGCGAACATCAATTTGAAGTTCTTTCTACAAACGGAGACACTTTTTTAGGTGGTGAGGATTTTGATTTAAGGTTAATAGATTATTTTGTTGATCAATTTAAAGAAGAATCTGGTTTTAATTTAAAAAGTGATCCTTTGGCTCTGCAAAGATTAAAAGAAGCTGCAGAAAAAGCTAAGATTGAACTTTCGTCCGCAGAGCAAACAGAAGTCAATCTTCCATATATAACCGCCGATAGTAGTGGACCAAAACATTTTGTTCATAAAATCACTAGAGCAAAACTTGAGTCTCTAGTAGAAGACTTAGTAGATAGAAGTTTAGAGCCTTTAAAAACTGCTTTATCAGATGCAAAACTTTCTAAATCTGAAATATCCGAGATATTACTAGTTGGTGGACAAACTAGGATGCCTTTAGTCCAGAAAAAAGTTAAGGAGTTTTTTGGTAAAGAAGCCAGAAAAGACTTAAATCCTGATGAGGCTGTAGCTGTAGGAGCTGCTATTCAAGGTTCTGTATTATCAGGTGATACTAAAGACATCTTATTGTTAGATGTGACACCTTTAACTTTAGGAATTGAGACTATGGGAGGAGTATCTACTCCGCTGATAGAAAGAAATACAACGATTCCAACTCAAAAATCTCAAGTATTCTCAACAGCAGAAGACAATCAAACTGCAGTAACTGTTCATGTTATTCAGGGAGAAAGAACACAGGCAGCTCAAAATAAATCATTAGGTCAGTTTAATCTGTCAGATATTCCGCCTGCTGCAAGAGGAATGCCTCAAATCGAAGTATCTTTTGACCTTGATGCAAATGGAATCCTTAACGTGTCTGCCAAAGATAAGAATTCTGGTAAAGAGCAATCTATCGTTATTAAAGCTTCAAGTGGTTTAACTGATGAAGATATTGAAAAAATGGTTAAGGATGCAGAAGCTAACGCAGAAGATGATAAAAAATTTGAAGAATTAGTTAAAACTAAAAATAATGCTGACATGTTAGTACATGCAACTAGAAAAACAGTTCAAGAATCTGATGAAAAGTTATCTGATGATGAAAAGGATGAAATAGAGAAAGTTGTTGTTGTGCTTGAAGAGGCAATAGCTTCAGAAGATCTTGAAAGTATGGAAAATGCAACAAAATCTCTTAACGATGTATTAACCCCTTTAACTGATAAATTATATTCTCAAGATCAGGCTCAAACTGAACCTGCTTCAGATCCTGAATCTAATGAAGATGCAGAAAATACTGTTGATGCAGAATATGAAGAAGTTAAAGAAGACGATAAGTAGCTGAGTCATTAATAATGTCAAAGAGAGACTATTATGAAATTCTCGAAGTCTCTAGATCAGCTTCAACCGCAGAATTAAAAAAAGCTTTTAAGAAGAAGGCTATGAAATATCATCCAGATAGAAATCCGGATGATCCCCAAGCAGATAAAAAATTTAAAGAATGTGCAGAGGCTTACGATGTTTTATCTGATCAACAGAAAAAAAATGCATATGATCAATATGGTCATGCAGGGGTAGATGGCATGGGCGGAGGTCCAAACTTCAATGATGTAAATGTGGGAGATATTTTTGGAGATATTTTTGGAGATGTCTTTGGGACAAGATCTTCATCTCGAGGCAGATCAAGAAGAGGACAAGATCTTCAATACAACCTAGATTTATCATTAAAAGAAGCTGTCCTTGGAACTCAAACAAAGATAAAAATACCTTCTCATACTCCATGTAATAGCTGTGACTCATCAGGTGCAGCCGCAGGATCAAGTCCATCTGTTTGTGGAAGATGTAATGGCGCTGGCCAAGTCAGAGTTCAGCAGGGATTCTTTTCGCTGCAACAATCATGCTCATCGTGTGAGGGCACTGGCCAAGTTATCAAAGATAAATGCAAACCATGTAATGGTGTTGGTGCAACCAAGGAAGAAAAAACATTATCTGTAAATATTCCTTCAGGCGTTGATAATGGAGACAAAGTTAGATTGTCTGGTGAGGGTGAGTGGGAAAAAAATGGTCAATCAGGAGATTTATATGTTGCTATAAGAG
>CAYFJC010000052.1:0-6438 GCA_964343355.1 uncultured Gammaproteobacteria bacterium
AATGTTTTTTCTTTACTCATAGCTCTTCTTCTGATGATTTGCCTCGTCTTGAAGCCACTGTTTTAGGTGATTCCATAGAACTTAATGCATTTATTGTTGCTCTTACGACATTAACTGGGTTTGTTGATCCATAACATTTCGCTAAAACATTCTGAACTCCTGCAAGTTCTAAAACAGCTCTCATTGCTCCACCAGCAATAATTCCAGTACCTTCAGATGCAGGTTGCATGTATACATTTGCTGAATTATGTTTAGCTTTTATTGGATACCATATCGTAGTGTTATTCAATTCAACATCAACCATGCTTCTTCTAGCATTTTCCATAGCTTTTTGAATTGCGATTGGTACTTCTTTTGCTTTACCTCTTCCAAATCCAACTTTTCCCTTACCATCACCAACTACTGTTAGTGCTGTAAAACCAAAAATTCTTCCACCTTTAACAACTTTAGCAACCCTATTGACCTGAACAAGCTTCTCTTCAAGAGCATCTTGTTGTTGACCAGCAGTATTTAAATTATCTTGTTTCATATCTAATTAAAACTCCAAGCCAGCTTCTCTGGCAGAATCTGCAAGCGCTTTAATTCGACCATGGTATTTATAACCAGATCTATCAAAAACTACTTTTTTAATACCATTCTCCAATGCTCTTTCGGCAATCTTTTTACCTAAATCTTTTGCACTTTCTAAATTATTATTCTTAGCTTTGGCTTCTTTTTCTATAGTAGAAGCTGAAGCTATTACTTTTGAGCCGATGCTATCAAATAATTGAACATAGAAATGCTTTGAAGATCTAAAAACACTCAATCTTGGAGCTTCCTGCTCTCTAATTTTCATACGCGTTTTTTTAGCTCTTCTTATTCTGGAAATATTCTTCTCACTCATACCTATGCTCCTGCTGCCTTCTTAGCTTCTTTTCTTTTAATTACTTCATCAGAATATTTAACACCTTTGCCTTTATATGGCTCAGGCGGCCTAAATGCTCTTATTTCAGCAGCAGCTTGACCAAGCGCTTGCTTATCATGACTACTTAATACAACTTCAGTTTGAGTTGGTGTCTCAACACTAACCACTTCAGGTAATTGATATTTAACAGGATGTGAAAACCCAAGACTAAGTTCAAGCAACTTTCCATTCGCTTTAGCTCTATATCCAACTCCTACTAACTCTAATTTCTTTTGGAAGCCTTCTGTAACACCAATAACCATATTATTTATTAATGCTCGTGTTGTTCCTGCCAGAGCAACAGACTCTTGTGAATCTCCATACTCTACAGTAATAACATTTTCTTCATGCTTGAGTGATACTGTTTTAGGAATTTTAAAATCTAATGATCCTTTAGTTCCTGAAACTTGGATATTAGAATTCTCTATATTCACTTTTACAGAATCAGGAATTGTTATTGGATTTTTTGCTACTCTAGACATAATTAAAATACCTCACAAAGGACTTCTCCTCCGATATTTTTTGCTTTAGCTTGCTTATCAGTCATCAGACCTTGATTAGTTGAAATAATATATGCGCCCAATCCATTTTTTACTGGCTTTAAATCTTCCGGACCTGAATATCTTCTTAAACTAGGCTTACTAATTCTTTTAATATTTTTAATAGCCGGCTTTGAATTAAAATATTTTAGAGTAATATTAATAGAGGCTTTGTTATTATCTTCTTCTACTTTTTTACAACTTTTTAGGTAACCTTCTGTTACTAAAACATTAACTAAGTCATGTTTAACTTTAGAATAAGGCGCAGACACCTCAACCTTGCCTCTCATAAGGCCATTACGAATTCTTGTTAGACAATCTGATATAGGATCTTGAAAACTCATATTATTACCAACTTGATTTAACTAAACCTGGAATATCACCTCGCATAGCAGCCTCTCTAAGCTTAATTCGGCTGAGGCCAAATTTTCTATAGACAGCATGCGGTCTTCCAGTTATTGAACATCTTCTTACCACTCTTGAAGCACTTGCATTTCTAGGAAGCTTCTGAAGCTTTTTATAAGCATCAGCCCTCTCCTCATCAGTTGCATTCATATTCAAGAAAATAGCCTTTAACTCTGCTTTTTTAATAGCATATTTAGCTACAGTCTTTTTTCTTTTGACTTCTCTTGCGATCATTGATTTTTTAGCCATTTATTTTCCTACTTCTTAAATGGAAACTCTAAAACTTCTAATAAAGCTTTAGCCTCTTCCTTTGTGTTAGCTGAAGTATTGATGCAAATATCCATACCTCTAATGTTGTCTATATTGTCATAATTTATTTCTGGAAAAATTATTTGCTCTCTAATTCCAAAACTATAATTACCTTGTCCATCAAATGATTTAGGATTTAGTCCTCTAAAGTCTCTTTCTCTTGGTATTGCGATATCAATTAATCTTTCAACAAAATCATACATACGCTCGCCTCTGAGAGTAACTTTGCAACCAATTGGATAACCTTCTCTAATTTTAAAACTAGCTACTGATTTTCTTGCTTTTGTAGTTACTACTTTTTGACCAGCAATAGACTCTAAATCAGCAACAGCTGATGTTAAATGTTTTTTGTCTGTTAATGCTTGTCCAACTCCCATATTAATAACAATTTTTATTAATCTTGGAACAGCCATAACATTCTTCATTCCAAGCTTTTCTTGTAAAACTGGAACCATCTCTTTATTAAATTTTTGTTTTAAATTAGCCATCTACTTAATTTCCGTGTCGTTAGATTTAAATAATCTTATTTTTTTACCATCTTTATCTTCTGAGTATTTAATCTTATCTGCACCTTTCTTTTTTGGATTCCAAATAGATACATTTGATAAATCAATAGCTGCTTCTTGCTCAACTATTCCGCCGGTAACTCCCATTTGAGGATTTGGCTTAGTATGTTTCTTAACCATATTAATTCCAGTAATAATTACTCTATTATTACTTTTCATAATTTTTCTAATATTGCCTTTTTTACCAATATCTTTACCAGCAATAACTACCACTTCATCGCCAGTTTTAAGTTTTGTAATTGTTTTAGCTAACTTTTTCATTATAAAACTTCTGGTGCTAAAGATAGAATCTTCATGAAACTTCCATCTCTTAACTCTCTAGTTACCGGTCCAAAGACTCTAGTTCCTATTGGAGCTTTCTGATTATTTAATAAAACCGCAGCATTTTCATCAAATTTAATTAATGATCCATCACTACGTCTTACACCTTTTCTAGTTCTAACTATTAAAGCGTCGACTACTTGTCCTTTTTTAACTTTTCCTGTTGGGATAGCTTCACGAACTGCAACTTTTATAATATCGCCAATATTTGCATATCGTCTTTTTGAGCCACCAAGAACTTTAATACACATAACGCTTCTAGCACCACTGTTATCTGCAATCTTTAGAATAGTCTGCATCTGTATCATTATTCTTTCTCCTCTGCTATTTCTTCATCATTTACTGGCGCAACATCTGCTGCTTTTACTTCTTCTTCAGAAACTAAAACCCAAGTTTTACTTTTAGAGATAGGTCTACATTCTTTTACAGTAACCATGTCACCCATACTCGCTTGATTAGATTCATCATGAGCATGCACTTTAGTTGTTCGCTTCATTATTTTTCCATAAAGCGGATGTCTAACTTTTCTTTCAACTTTAACGGTTATTGTCTTATCTGCTTTATCAGATATAACAACTCCTGTTAGTAGTCTTGGATTTGAAGATGCCATTATTTAACTTCCTTATTCTTTGTCTCTGTAATTAGAGTTTTTATTCTTGCTATTTTTCTTCTAGTATTCTTAAGGATGTTTGTCTCATTAAGTTGTCCTGTTTTATGTTTAATGCGCATAGTGAACTGTTCTGCTCGTACAGATGCTAGTTCTTGATTTAACTGGTCTAAATCTTTTTTTCTTAAATCTATTAGTTCTTTGCTCATCTTTTTAATCCTTCTTTAAGAAACGTGTTTTTACTGGTAATTTAGATGAAGCTAATTTAAATGCTTCTCTTGCAAGCTCTTCAGTTACACCAGCCATTTCAAACATAACTTTGCCTGGTTGCACTAAAGCAACCCAATACTCAACATTTCCTTTACCTTTACCCATTCTTACCTCAAGAGGTTTTTTTGTAATAGGCTTGTCAGGGAATAATCTTATCCAGATATTTCCACCTCTTTTAATATGTCTAGTCATAGCTCGTCTAGCGGCTTCAATTTGTCTTGCTGTGATTCTTCCTCTATCAACAGCAACTAGACCAAATCTTCCAAATGCAACAGTATTACCATTTTGTGCCAGGCCTCTATTTCGGCCTTTATGCATTTTTCTAAATTTTGTTTGTTTTGGTTGTAACATAATATTTAAATTTTATTTATCTTCTTGTTTGAATGGATCGCCCATTACTTCGCCCTTAAAAACCCAAACTTTAACTCCAATAATTCCGTATGTAGTTAATGCTTCAGCTGTACCATAATCAATGTCTGCTCTAAGCGTGTGAAGAGGAACTCTGCCTTCTCTGTACCACTCTGTTCGAGCAATTTCAGCACCATTTAATCTTCCTGATACTTCTATTCTTACACCTTTTGCACTTTGTCTTAAAGCGCTCTGAACTGTTCTTTTCATAGCTCTTCTAAACATAACTCTTCTTTCAAGCTGCTGAGCAACCCCTTCAGCTAAAATTACTGCATCTAAATCAGGTTTTTTAACTTCTTTAATATTTATTTGAGTTGGTTGATGAACAATTTTCTGAACTGCTTTTTTAAGATTTTCTATTTCTTCGCCTCTTTTGCCTATAATAATTCCAGGTCTAGATGTATGAATAAACACAGTGAAATTATCTGCAGATCTTTCAAGTTCAATTTTACTTACTGAAGAAAATTTTAATTTCTTTTTAAAATATTCTCTAACCTTAAGATCTTGAACTAAATTCACTGAAAATTGTTTGCCTTTTGCATACCAAGTTGCATTGTGCTTTTTAACAACTCCTAATCTAAAACCAATTGGGTTTACTTTTTGTCCCATTATTTCTCCTGATCGGTAAGTATGATTTCTATATGGCATGAAGGTTTAATAATCCTATCAGCTCTACCTCTTGCTCTTGGCTTCATACGCTTTAATCTCATTCCTTGATTGACGATTATTGATTTAATAACTAGTAAATCGATATCAGCCTTGTCATTATTTTCAGCATTAGCAATAGCTGATTCCAATAATTTTTTAATAATCGCAGAACCTTTTTGTTTATTAAAGATTAAAAAGTCCATAGCATCTTGAACAGATTTTCCTCTTACTTCATTAGCTACCAAACCAGCCTTCTGTGGAGATAGTCTAGTTCCTTTTAGATATGCTCTTGTTTCCATTATTTACTCTTCCTGTCACCTGAATGCTGTCTAAACGTTCTTGTAATTGCGAACTCACCTAGTTTATGACCAACCATATCTTCATTAATATAGACAGGCACATGCTGTCTTCCGTTATGAACTGCAATAGTTAATCCAACCATTGACGGCATAACCATTGATCTTCTAGACCAAGTTTTAATAGGTCTTTTATCATTTGATGCTATAGCTGCATCAATTTTCTTTTCTAATGAAAGATCTATGAATGGGCCTTTTTTTAGTGATCTTGGCATAATCTACTTCCTGCTTCCTTTTCTTCTAATAATTAAATCATTAGTTCTCTTATTCTTTCTTGTTTTATAACCTTTAGTTGGAACACCCCAAGGAGTAGAAGGATGTCTTCCTCCAGAAGTTCTTCCCTCACCACCACCATGCGGATGATCAACTGGGTTCATAGCAACACCTCTAACAGTAGGTCTAACACCTCTCCATCTTTTAGCTCCAGCTTTACCTAGAGATCGAAGATTGTGTTCACTATTACAAACTGTTCCTAAGGTTGCTCTACAATCTGATAAAACTTTTCTAGTTTCCCCGGACTGGAGTCTAAGAGTTGCATATATGCCCTCTTTAGCAATTAATCTAGCTGAAGTTCCAGCACTTCTAGCAAGTTGTGCTCCCTTTAAAGGTTTCATTTCTATGCAATGGACATTAGTTCCAAGTGGAATATCCTTAAGCTTCATTGAATTACCAGTTTTAATATCAGCTAATTCTGCAGAAATAACCTCATCACCAACTTTTAATTTAGCGGGAGCAATAATGTATCTTCTTTCCCCGTCTTTGTATTTTAAGAGCGCTATATGTGCAGTTCTATTTGGATCATACTCAATAGTTTCTACAACAGCTGGAATATCTAGTTTGTCTCTTTTAAAATCAATAATTCTATAGTGCTGTTTGTGACCACCACCTTGATGACGAACTGTAATTCGGCCATTATTATTCCTTCCACCATTTTTGGACTTAGGCTGAAGAAGAGCTTTAAAAGGCTTTCCTTTATGTAAATCAGATTTAACTGATATGACATGCCTTCTTGCTGGACTGGTAGGCTTTGCCTTAACAATAGTCATTTTTAATTAATTCCCTCAAA
>CAYFJC010000053.1:0-6146 GCA_964343355.1 uncultured Gammaproteobacteria bacterium
ATTAAAAACTTTAGATTCTTCATAAAACAATACTCGGAAAGATTAATACCAGTATGAGTATTAATAATTGAATCAAGATAAATGGTATTACACCTTTGTATATTTCAGAAGTTTTAATACTAGCATCAGCAACACCTCTTAAATAAAACAACGAGAATCCAAACGGAGGAGTTAAAAAGGATGTTTGAAGATTAATAGCTAAAAGCACTGCAAGCCACACCGGATCAAAGCCCATCATTAAAAGCGGCGGGGCTACTAAGGGAACAATGACATAACAAATTTCAATAAAATCCAATATGAACCCAAGCAAGAAGACTATCAGCAATACAAATATTAAAGCTGCATAGGGCCCACCTGGAATAGCGCTAAAAATAAGCTCTATAAGATCATCGCCGCCTACACCTCTAAAGATTAAAGAGAATATAGAGGCGCCTATTAATATAGTAAATATCATTGTGGTAACAATTGCAGTTTTCTCACTGGTCTCTTTCAAGAATCCCAATGTTAGTTTTCCATTAACCAATGCAATGATCATGGCACCCATGGCACCAATCGCTGCCGCTTCTGTAGGAGTGGCAATGCCTCCAATAATAGAACCCAACACTAAGACAATAAGCATTAGTGGTAGAGCAAGAGTTTTTAATATCTCAGCACTTGGTGGTGATGTTGCATCAGGTGAGAAATAAATATTTGGATTTTTTGAATTTTGATAAATGGTATACATCAAATATGAAGTACAAATAAGAATTCCAGGAACAATTGCTCCAATAAAAAGATCGCCAACCGTAACTGTTTTTTGAGAGAAGATGCCCATATTATTTTGAGCCCTTTGATAAGCATTAGACATAACATCACCTAGTAACACGAGAGCAATTGATGGTGGAATGATTTGTCCCAAGGTCCCAGTAGCTGCAACAAGACCTGTAGAAAAATCTTTTTTATAACCCTGTTGAATTAAAACTGGCAGGGACATTAAACCCATAGTCACAACAGTTGCACCTACTATTCCAGTGCTAGCTGCCAAAAGGGCACCCACAACAATAATTGAAATACTTAGACCACCGCGAATATTCTTAAAAGCCAATGCCATATTTTCGAGCATTCTTCCGGCAATACCTGATCTTTCAAGGATAGTTCCCATAAATATAAACAAAGGTACAGCAAGCAAGGTAACATTATTCATAATCCCAAATATTCTTAAGGGAATGCTCTTAAATATATTGGGATCAAAGATTCCAGCAGGTATACATAGCAAAGAAAAGAGAATTGATACCCCTGCAAGCGTCAACGCAACTGGATAACCCAGCAACAATGCACCGCAAACTAATACTAATAATAATAGTGGGATTATTTCCATAAGATCCTAGAAGCTTTATATAAAAAAGCTCCAATTAGCGTTAAGGGGAATAAAAATATAAAAGATTTTTGAATATACACATAAGCCAAACCACCTGGCTCAGTTGATGTTTCTTTAATACTCCAAGACATATGGATAAGATCAATTGAGTAGACAAAAATTATCACACATACAGGTAATAAAAATATGATGCCACAAACCAAGTTAACCATATCTTTGTATTTTGAGTTAGCTTCTCGATAAAAGATGTCTACGCGAACATGTTCATCTTGATTGAAAACATATCCAGCACAACCCAAAAAGATAAGTGAGTGAAAATACATGACCAATTCCTGAAGATCAGTTCTTCCTATTCCAAAGAAATAACGACTTACGATAACTACAACCATTAGCAAAGTCATGACGGGAATTAGGTAAGAAATATTCTTCCCTATTAAATTTATGCATTTTTCTACAACTTTCATTAGAAGTCTCTTAAAGATTTCGTTAGAATTATCACTATGATTATAGTTCTTTCCCCTGCGAAAACATTAGATTACTCAGTTCCAACTACTGAGAATCATACCGCGCCTCAGTTTTTAAGCCAATCCAGTAAACTTATTAAGACTCTGAAAGTAAAAGAACCAAAGGATATAGCATCCTTAATGGGTTTGAGTGACAAGTTGGCGACTCTTAACTTTGATAGATATCAATCATGGACTGCTAGTAAAACTGAGTCTGCTGAATCCAAAGCATCTTTATTTGTTTTTAAAGGAGATGTATATCAAGGACTAAAAGCAGATGAGCTTTCAAAGAGGGATATTAAATTTGCACAAAAGCACTTAAGAATATTATCAGGACTTTATGGAATTCTCAGACCATTAGATGTCATCAAGCCATACCGTCTGGAAATGGGAACTAAATTACAAACTGATTCCGCTTCAAACCTTTACGAGTTTTGGGGCAATAAGATTCAGGCAAATATTACTGCTGAACTTAAATTACAAAAATCTAATTTATTAGTTAATTTAGCCTCAAAAGAATATTTCTCTGTTCTAGGAAAAATGCCAGAGGATATCAATGTAGTTTCGCCAGTATTTAAAGATTATAAAAATGGCCAGTACAAGATTATTAGTTTTTACGCTAAAAAAGTAAGAGGGACTATGACCAATTGGCTAATTAAAAATAAGATTAAAGATGCAAAAGATATTAATAAATTTGCTGAAGAGGGTTATTATTTTTCTAAGGAGCTATCGACTCTAACTGAGCCTGTTTTTTTAAGGGACTAAATTAGAACCTCACCATCCTTTTCCCAAAAGCTTTTTAGCTCTTCTAAATCATCATATTCGCCTGTTTCTTTATTCATATAAGACGTCATTGCTGCCTCCATATCTCTTCCACTTATAAGGCTTGAATTCCATGCTGCATGATAATCTAAAGAATCTCGAACACTGTGATCTCTTGCATAATTGATCTGTTTTTTGATTACGCTTGTTACTAATGGAGACTTACTTGCGATAATTTTAGCAATTTTCTCAGCCTCAACCATAAGCTCTTCATAAGACTCAAATACATCATTTACTAATCCGAGCATTTTAGCTTCAACAGCATCAAATTTTCTACCGGTATAGGCTAGCTCTCGAACTGCAGCAAGGGGTATTAGGGTTGGTAATCTTTGAAGTGTGCCTACATCAGCAGCAATTCCTATATCAACTTCTGCTATTTTAAAGAAAGCATCAGCAGAGCAATATCTCATGTCACAAGCAGCAACCATATCAATACCACCTCCAACACAAGCACCTTGAATAGCAGCAATTGTTGGCATTCTACATTCCTCAAGTGCTGTAAAAGCATCTTGAAGCTCCAAAACTTCATGATAAAAAGTTTCTCTCATTCTGGCAGGATCCTTTTTCTTATCTGAACTGCCTGCTGAAAAGTTAGCAAGATCCATTCCACAATTAAAATGTTTTCCTTCACCAGTTAGTAAAATTACTCTTGCTTGGGCACCTTTATCTATTTCTTTAATGATTTCAGGTAATTCTTTCCAAAACAACCGTGTCATTGAATTGAATTTATCCGGTCTGTTCATTTTAAGATGAGCAATACCATCCTTAATATTTAGTTCAAAGCATGTAGCATTATCCATTTTCAGCAATCTCCAGAGACTTCTTAACAGCCTCACGCATTTCATCTACGAGTTCGAAAGTTTTATGATGAGGTAAAACAACCTTTCGATCCATGCTGAGCTTAACTAAGCCATTTTGGATTTTTTTTAAGTTTTCTATTAATTCAATGTTCATTGATTTATTTAAGTTAAAATATACTAAACAATTATAATCTCAGTAGCATATGAAATCATTAAAACTCAATCATTTTTCTATTTTTACTTTATCTATTTGGGCGGTTTTGTTGCTAATAATAGCTTCTTGCTCTAATAGTGACCAAGACAAGAATGAAGAAGAGCTAATAAAGATTGGTAATAAACAGTCTGAAGAAATTAATATTATTAATTTTGAATCTAATAAACCAAGAAATGTGATATTAATGATCGGAGATGGGATGGGCCCAAATCAAATCTCTCTTGCAAGAATTGCAATAGGCGGTCCAGATTACAGGCTTGCAATAGACATGATGCCGCATACAGGCATAGTACTTACCCATTCATTTGGAGATATATATACAGATTCTGCTTCTTCAGCAACAGCCTATTCAACTGGTACAAAAACTATAAATGGTTATCTATCCCTTGATAGCAATAAAGAACCACTTTCTATTTTGACTGAAGAATTATATGAAAATGGCTACGTTAATGGGCTCGTTGCAACATCAGCCATTACTCATGCAACGCCAGCAGCCTTTTATGCTCATGTAGACGATAGAGATAAAGAGATTGAGATTGCCCAACAGCTTATTCAAGCCAGCTCTATAAGTATTGCTTTAGGCGGCGGTAAAGAATATTTTGAAAATATTGAAGCCACAGAAGCAGTAGAAATTTTTTACTCTACAGATGAAGTTCGAAATTCTAATAATCAGAGTAACGCAAGAATTATAGGTCTCTTTGATGAAGATGGAATTATGCGAGCAGAAAATAAGCCAACTCAAAAAGAAATGACAACAATGGCACTAACGCATTTATCTAATAAAGCAGCTTCATGTAATGGCTTCTTTTTAATGTCAGAGGGAAGTCAAATTGATTGGGGCGGGCATCTAAATAATTCTTCATATGTGTTGGCTGAATTCATGGATTTTGAATCTACACTCACTGACATGATGCAGTTTGTGAATGAGGATAAAAACACACTTCTTATAGTGACTGCTGACCATGAAACAGGTGGCCTTCAATTATTAGGTCAGCAAGATGATAGCCTTAGAATTAAATTTACAACAAATCAACATTCAGCTCTTCCGGTGAATGTCTATGCTTATGGCCCAGGAGCAGATTCCTTTTCAGGTCTAATGGATAATACTGAGATTTTTCAAAAGATAGCAGAGGCTCTAGACTATAAAAATATTCAGAAATCTAATTGCGAATAATTCCTAAAATTATTTCTAATAATATAACATCATGGAAATAAATCAGAAATTTCTTGAAAGTATACTAGAGCCTTTAAAGCAAACTTCTGCATCAGCCTCAAAAGCAATAATGGAAGTCTATAAAGCTGAATCTTTTAATACAGAAATTAAGTCTGATGGATCACCAGTAACCGAGGCAGATAATAAGGCTAATGATATTATTACAATTGCCTTAAAAGAAATTACTCCGAGCATACCAGTCGTATCAGAAGAAACATATAATCCGGATGATAAGAATCCGAATGGACCATATTGGTTAGTTGATCCACTTGATGGTACAAGAGGATTTATTAATAAAGATGGTAACTTTACGGTAAATATTGCCTTGATAGAGAATTCAAAGCCTATTTTTGGCATTATTGAAGCTCCCGTAACCTCCAAAGTTTGGGTAGGATCTTATTTTAAAAACCTAGACTCATCTGGAGGTTTAAATGGCCCTCTAAGAATAGTTATGAGTAAAAATCATCAAACAGATATTGATAAAAAATTCTTAGATCTTCTTGCTAGCAAAGATATTGAATATAGCCTGGTCGCAAAGGGCAGTTCGCTCAAATTATGCGCCCTGGTTGACGATGAGGCTGATATATATCCTAGATTTGGACCCACATCAGAGTGGGATATTGCAGCAGGACACGCATGTTTACTCCAGCAAGGTGGCAGGGTATGTCAGATGTCTTCTGGCGAACCCCTGACTTATACAAAAGACGAATCTATCCTAAATCCTGCCTTCGTAGGCTTTAGAAATACCTACCTAAAAGAGAGATATTTAGGACTTATAAGCGAATTTTATAAAAAATTGGTATAATTACTCTAAATATATTAGTAATTAATATATTTAATTATAAATATTTAATATAAATGGCAACAGAGTTACAACCAATTCAGCTAACCACGCCAGGCAAGGACATTGAGTCTTACCTAGCATGTGTGCATTCGATACCTATTCTAACAAAAGAACAGGAGCAAGAGCTCGCCTTAAAATTATATGAAGCTGATGATTTAGATGCTGCTAGACAGCTCGTTATTCATCACCTTCGTTTTGTTGTTCACATTGCTCGTTCATACCAAGGCTACGGATTGCCCTTAGCAGATATTATTCAAGAAGGTAACGTCGGTCTAATGAAGGCTGTCGATAAATTCGACCCTCATAGAGGCGTTAAAGTAGTTTCTTTTGCAGTCCACTGGATTAAAGCAGAGATTCACGAGTACATTTTAAAGAATTGGAGACTAGTTAAAA
>CAYFJC010000054.1:0-6106 GCA_964343355.1 uncultured Gammaproteobacteria bacterium
CTCCTTGAAAGAGGAGCTGATCTTATCTAATGGCTAATATAGAAAAATTAGATACATCATTACTAAATCACTTAACTACTGAGATTATTATTTTAGATGTATCTCTTAATTTGTTATGGATTAATGATTCTGCTCTTGCTAATGGCTGGACTAAAGATCTGAAGGATCCTTCTTCTTACAAAAACTTTCTTTCTCTCGATACAGAGCAAGAAGTTAAAAGAATTATTAGCATGGCGTTAAAAGATCGCAAATCTATTACTAAAAGAGACTTTGAACTTATATCACATAATAAATCTTCACGAGAAGTAGATCTTACTGTATCTTTTTCACCAATATATGAATGCATAATTCTTGAAGTTATGAGTGTTGATAATCTAAATAAAATTATTGATTCATCAAAAATGGTCTCTTCTCAAAAAATTGCTGCTAACTTAGCTAGAACTCTAGCTCATGAAGTTAAAAATCCTTTGTCTGGAATAAAAGGTAGTGCTCAATTGCTTAGTTCAAAATGGAAAGACGCATTTTCAACTAAATTTTTAAAAATAATTATTGATGAAACAGATCGCTTAAATTCTCTTGTAAGTAAGATATTAACCCCGCCCAAGAAACCGAATCTAGAGCCTTTCAATATTCATTCTGCATTGGAAAGAGTTCATTCTCTGGCTTTGGCTGAACAAGATAAAAACTTTAATTTAATAAGAGATTATGATCCAAGCATTCCCGATATTGAAGGAGATGAAAATCTATTTATTCATGCCATTCTGAATATTGTAAAAAATGCCATGCAGGCCATTGATGTTAAAAAAGAAGGATCTTCTATAACTCTATCTTCGCGTATTTCTTATAGCATGCCTATCAATGGCAAAGTTTTTTCTACAGTATGTCAGATTGATATCACTGATAACGGGCCAGGAATACCCAATGAAATCCAGGAGCAAGTTTTCTTTCCGATGATGTCAACAAAGGAAGATGGTTCTGGACTTGGTTTATCAATAGCTCAAGATATTATTAGAATTCATGGGGGTTCTATTTCTTTTTCTAGCAAGCCTGAGGAAACTGTTTTCTCAATTTTATTGCCTATGTCTGCTGTTCAATTTAAAGGAGTAGTCAATGCATAAAATTTGGGTAGCTGATGATGATGAAGCAATCAGAATGGTGTTAGAAGAAAGTTTAAAGAGCGCTGGTTTTATAACTAGTATTTTTTCAAATGCTGATAGCTTGATTGAGCAGCTTAAAACTGATCAACCTGACTTAGTTATTACTGATATAAAAATGCCAGGAACTCATGGATATGACTTGTTGAAGCATATTACTGATAATTTTGATCACATACCTGTAATTATAATGACCGCTTTCACAGACATGCAGGCTGCAATTGATTCATACGGAGGTGGAGCATTTGAATATATGCCAAAACCTTTTGATTTAGATGAGGCAATAGAGATTATTCATCGTGCCTTAGAAGGAAAACCTATAACCAAAGGACTGAAAGTTAAGCCTTCTTCTGAGATTATTGGTAAAGCCTCATCCATGCAGTTGGTATTTAGAGCTATAGGTAAGTTAGCTAATACTAATGCCACAGTTCTTATTCAAGGTCAGTCAGGAACTGGCAAAGAACTTATCGCTAAATCATTGCATAAAAATAGCCCTAGATATGACATGCCCTTTGTTGCCTTAAATATGGCCGATATACCAAAGGAACTTGTTGAGTCTGAATTATTTGGGCATGAAAAAGGAGCCTTCACAGGAGCAGTTGATAGAAGAATCGGAAGATTTGAGCAAGCTAATGGTGGAACATTATTCTTAGATGAGATTGGAGATATGCCTTTAGAGTGCCAAACAAGATTACTCAGGGTTTTATCTAATAAAGAATTTTATAGGGTTGGTGGAGATAAGCCTATAAAAGTAGATGTCAGAATTTTGGCAGCTACACATCAAGATCTCCATAGCCTTGTAAGTCTTTCAAAGTTTAGAGAAGACTTATTTTATAGATTGAATGTTATAAGAATTGAGGTTCCAAAACTAAAAGAGAGGATCGATGATATTAAATTGCTTGCGACAGCATTTTTAAAAATGCACTCTGATTCACTTGGAGAGGAGTTAAGAGTTCTTAGCAAGGAAGCATTAGAGTATTTAGAAAAATATGATTGGCCAGGCAATGTCCGGCAGTTAGAAAATATTTGTTATTGGTTAACATTAATGTCTCCAACTCAAAATATAAAAGTGGAAGATTTACCAAGTGAAATAAAAGATCATGAAATTGGAGAATCAGAAGCATCATTAGATTGGGAAAGAGGTTTAGCATTATGGTTAAAAGACTTATCTGATACCAAGGATTCTGATTTATTAGGTATTGTTGGACCTAAGCTTGATAAAATATTAATACAAACTGCTCTTGAAAAAACTAATGGTCGTAAAAATGAAGCTGCAATATTGCTTGGATGGGGAAGGAATACCTTAAGTAAGAAGATGAAAGAATTAGGCTTATAAATATTTTATTTAGTAACTAGTGGCAGGCCTTCTTGTTGCCATGTCATGATGCCGCCAGTCAAAATATTTACATTTGTATATTCCATTTTCATTAAAGTCTCGCCAATGGATGCAGACTGTCTGCCCATTGAGCAAATCAAGATGATTGGCTTTTCTAAATCAGATGAAATTCGATGACTATAGTTATCAAAATTATCATGAGGCATATTTATTGAATTGGGAATGTGGCCGATATCAAATTCATCAGAAGTTCTTAAATCAATAACAGAGGCAGCATTTTTATTAACTAACTGTGTTAAATCTGAGCATGATATTTTATTGCCTCCCCTATTCATTTCATGGCGAGACCATAAGATAATAGTTAAGAATAGTGGAAGTGATAAGTACCAATAATCTATTAAAAATAAATTGAATTCGATCATCTGCGTATTATCTCTTAAAATAAGTCACTTGTGTTTAAAGGAGTTGATAAATGAGCTTAAAAAGAAATTTAGTCATAGTCAGGCATGGCCAAAGCGAATGGAACGAAAAAAATCTATTTACAGGATGGAAGAATCCTGGTCTTACTTCGCTTGGTTATGATGAGGCCAGAAAAGCTGGGCAACTTATTAAAGATACCAATATAAATTTTGATTCTATGTTTACTTCAGATTTAATAAGAGCTCAATTAACTGGGGACATCATTCTTAGTGAAATAAACCAAGAAGGTATACCTATAATTCAGAATCAGGCATTGAATGAAAGAGATTATGGAAGCTTGTCTGGATTGAATAAGGATGATGCGAGAGAGAAGTGGGGAGAAGAGCAAGTTCATATCTGGAGAAGGTCTTATGACATACCTCCTCCTGATGGAGAAAGTTTAAAAAATACTGCTGAAAGAGTTCTACCTTATTTTAATGAAAAAATAATGCCAAGAGTAATTGATGGTCAAAATATACTTATTGCAGCTCATGGTAATTCTCTTAGAGCATTAATAATGCAGTTAGATAAAATATCAGAGGAAGAGATTGTAAGATTGGAAATACCTACTGGTGCCCCTATCCATTATCTATTTAATGATGATGGCTCTATTTCTTTAAAAGAAAACCTCTATGAATGATTAACCTTCAAAAAGATAATATGAATCTCAGTAGTCTTGTTATTGATTGGTATAAATCTCAGGGAAGAAAAAATTTACCATGGAGATCCAATATCTCTCCATATAGAGTTTGGATTTCTGAGATTATGTTGCAACAAACTCAAGTCAAAACAGTTATTCCTTATTACAAAAGGTTTCTTAAAGAATTTCCTACATTACCTTCTTTTATAGATGCAACTGAAGATGAGATTATAGCTTTATGGTCAGGATTAGGATTTTATAGAAGAGCTAGAAATATCTTTAAGGCAAAAGAAATAATCAAGACGGAATTTAAAAATAAATTTCCTCAAACATTTGAAGACCTTAAATTATTGCCTGGCATTGGGGAATCAACAGCAGGAGCAATCATGTCGATTGCTTATAAAAAATCTTATCCAATTCTTGACGCTAATGTGAAAAGGGTTTTATCAAGGTACTCGAGTATAAATGAGCAATCTAATTCAAAGAGAGATAAACAACTTTGGAAGGTTTCAAGGGATGTGACTCCAACAAGTAATATCTTCGAATACACTCAAGGAATTATGGATTTAGGAGCAACAATTTGTAAGCCTAAGGACCCTAGTTGTAATTTTTGCCCATTAAATCAAATATGTAGCTCTGCATTTAAAACTATAGAGCCATTAAAAGCAGCTAAGGTTCTTAAAATAAAACCCGTAAAAGATATCAATTTCACTCTTGCTTATACTAAAAATAATATTCTCTTATTTAAAAGAAATGAAAAAACTTTTTGGGATGGTTTGTGGCTACCTTCTGAGTATCCGAGAATTCATAAAATAGTTAAATCTAAGTCATCTGATAAAAAAAATATTCAACAACAACACAAACTAACTCACTTAGATTTAAATCTAAGTATTAGCTTATTAAGATATGATAAAATTTTTAAAGTGAAAACAAATACAGAGCATTGCTGGATTAAAAAATCTGATATCGATAGTTTTGGGATGCCTGCTCCAATTAAAAAAATTATTTTAAGCTTATGAGTGAAACAATATTCTGTAAAAAATTTAAAGAGGATCTACCAGCTCTTCAAGTGCCGCCAATGCCTGGAGCTAGAGGGCAAGAGTTGATGGGTTCTATTTCTCAAAAAGCATGGGATGAATGGAAGTCTCATCAAACTACATTAATTAATGAAAAACGTTTAGATATGTCTAACCCTGACAGCCGAGAATGGTTGCTAGTTCAAATGTATAAATTTATTAATAATGAAGATTATGAGAAAGCATCTGGTTTTAAAGCTCTAGACTAAGAACTTACCGCATCTTTTATAGGCTCTCTTGAGATTATTTTAGCAATTTTGCAATAAACATTTATATACCTATAAATGTAGGATTTCATCCTCAAATTTATAATTATTTACCAACCTTAAAGGGGGTAAATGTTTTGATTTACAAAATATAAAAAAAAGAGTTTAATCGATAAACAGACTAAAAATATCCATGAGATAGATATTATGACCGATAAAAAGAACTCTAAATTCCCTACTGAAGCCGAAGTAGTTATTGTCGGTGTAGGTGGTATTGTTGGATCGATGCTTGCATATTGGCTAACAGAACTTGGCCAAAAAAATATCGTAGGCTTGGAGAAATCTACTATCATTCCTTCAGATATAGCATCAACCGCTCACGCTTCCGACTTTGTCTATAACACAACGCATGACAAATTAGGTTGTTGGGCAACCGACTTTAGTAGAAAGTTTTATGAAGACAATGGCTTCTTTCTAAAAAAAGGAGGTCTTGAAATCTGTCGGAAAGATGATGATGCGCGCTGGGAGGAGCTTAAGCGAAAGGTTGCATCAGGTAAAGCCTTTGGAACTAATGTCAGATTGATTTCTGCAGCCGAAGCTAAAGAAAAATTTCCTTTATTAGAAGAAGAATCAATCCGCGGAGCAATGTGGGATCCGGATGCTGGTCTAGTAACACCCCGCTCACAAGATGTGGTGAACTTTGCCGTAGAAAGTGCGAAAGAGAAAGGTGCTCTTTCAACTTTCACTGATACGCCAGCTACAGGTTTTGAAATTGAGAATGGTCGCATTACTGGAGTCAAAACGGATAAGGGAATAATTAAAACTGACAAAGTTGTAATTGCATCGGGAATCTGGGGACCTTTAATAGGGAAAATGGCTGGCGTTCCAATTCCGCTCATGCCAGTGGAACATCCTTTATTATTTTTTGGCCCACTTCCAGAAATACAAGAAACAAAAGAATTACTCGTGTATCCACTGCTGCGTGATCAAGGTAATTCAGCTTATGTTAGAGATACGGGAAGACTTCATGGAGGCATGCTTGAATGGGGTTTCTATGAGGATAAAGAGCCTCGATTAGTTGACCCTGAAGATATTGGGAATCCTACCAAGACTATGACTTCTGACTCAATGAGATACCTAGATCTTGAACAAATTGCCGAACCTTTAGAAAAAGCATTTGAAACAACGCCTATACTTGCTGAGTTAGGCTGGGATGAAAAAAGTTCATTTAATGG
>CAYFJC010000055.1:0-6086 GCA_964343355.1 uncultured Gammaproteobacteria bacterium
ATGTGGAGTTATCCCATCAACTTGCTGATAATACCGCTATGCAGCTTGTACTTAACCCTAATCAATTCGATGTCATAGTAGCTAGTAACCTTTTTGGTGACATTCTTTCTGATATTGCTGCAACCTTATCAGGTTCTATAGGAATGCTGCCTTCTGCATCCTTAAATAGCACTTCTCAAGGTATGTATGAGCCTTGTCATGGCAGCGCTCCAGATATTGCTGGACAAAATATAGCGAACCCCATTGCAATGATTGCATCATTAGCTATGGCTCTTAAATATTCACTAAATGAAGTGATACTTGCTGAGCGCATAGACAATGCAATTAAAACATTTATTGCTAATGGTCATAGAACTAAAGATATCAGTACCGATGATAATTCTTTGAATACCAATGAAGTCGCACCTTTAATTATTGAGATATTAAAAAATGACTCAACCAATTAATATCGCACTCGTTGGAGCTTCAGGTGTTGTTGGCACTAAGATTATGCAGCTGCTTGAAACGAAAGCTTTTCCTATCAATAACTTTTATCCACTTGGCAGCGCATCAGTTGGCCAGGCAGTTACATTAAATGGAGCCGAATACTCCATTGCCGATACTGGTAGTTTTGATGCCAGCTTGGCTGATTTAACTATTTTTTCAGCAGGCTCTAGTGTTGCTGAAACCTATGCAAAAGCTTTTGTAGAGGCTGGTTCTTATGTGATTGATCTATCTTCACATTTTAGATATGAAGATGATGTGCCTTTAATTATTCCAGAAATAAATGGTAGTTTAGTTGAAGCTCTTGAGGCTCCAGCTCTAATTGCAAATCCAAATTGCTCTACCTCTCAACTGCTTATGGCTTTAAAGCCAATTCATGACGAACTTACAATAGAATTTATTAACATAGCTACTTATCAAGCAGTTTCAGGTACAGGTAAGGCAGCAGTTGAAGAATTAAATAATCAAACATATTTTTCAGAGTCCAATCATGAGCCTTCGGTTTATCCAAAACCAATTGCCTTTAATGCTATTCCTCAATGTGATGTTTTTATGGATAACGCCTTCACTAAAGAAGAAATGAAATTGGTATGGGAAACACATAAAATTTTAGATCCCAATATAGCGGTCCAGGCTACCTGTGTAAGAGTGCCAGTATTTAATGGGCATTCAGAAGCTGTATTTTTTAAAGTATCAAATCCATCATCAAGAGAAGCAGTTTTAGAATTGCTCTTAAATGCACCTGGAATTAAAGTCTTGGATAACCCTGACTTACTTGAATATCCAACTCCTGTTGAGCATGCTAACGATACTGAAGAAGTTTATGTCGGCAGAGTCAGAGTGCAAGAATTAGCTGGGGATACCTGGGTTTCGCTTTGGGTAGTTGCTGACAATGTTTACGGAAAAGGTGCAGCCCTTAATGCTGTACAAATCGCTCAAACTTTACTTAAAACCAATAAATTCTAATGAAAAAAATTCTTGCTCTATTCTTAATTTTTAGTATCACCATTCAAGCGGATATAGCCTTATCATCGCCTAAAGTAAGCGTAAACGAACAAGGCCAATTTTTAATTCAATTTACAGTTAATTCAGATTCTAAAATTAGAAGTAAGGATATTGTATTAAATGAATATCAATCAGATATTCCTTTGGCTGAAGACCTTTTAGCTTTTACCTTGTTTGAAGAAGAGGGTGCCTTTGATAAATTTACCATAGCACTTGGTAATAATTATCCGGAAGATTATTTTAGTTTTCAGTTATTAATCAAAAATAAGTTAACAAAGAATGTTTTTATTTTTCTACCGAGTAGATATAAAGCTTTTACTAGCCAACCAAATTATTCAGCTCCTCAAAAGCCAATTGCCAAAAATAAGCCTTTAGCAGCACCAGAAGCTCTTATTGAAGAAGTTTTAACAGATACTCCAAGTGAAATAGCTGCAGAGGTTGAGGTTGAGGAAGTTATTATTGAGAGTTCTGAAATTACAACGATATGGAGCCTAGCTTCGCAAATAGCAAAAGAAACTGATGCTGATATCTATCAAATTATGTGGGCAATATTCTTAGCTAATGAAACAGCATTTATAGATAACAATATTAATCTTGTAAGAGCTGATATTAATTTAGTTGTTCCAAGTAATGATGTCTTATCTAATATTTCGACTCAGCTTGCTAAAGATAGTATTCAAGAAATGAACTCTTCCAGGCAAACGCTCAGAGTGAGTAAAAATATTAAGTCTCTTTTAACCTTAACTGCTCCAACAGATAATACGCAAATTACACCAACCCCAGTAGCTCCCCAAGAGGCTATAGTTCAAAAGGATTTACCCCTTCCTGTAAATAAAAATCAAGGGGATTTAAGTCCAGATGATTTTATTCAAAGTAATACAAAAACCATAGAGTTAGGTGTTCAGAATGAACCGCTTGAAGCCCTTCAAGAAACATCTAAAGAAGTTTCCAATTCAAGCTCAATAGGTATTATTGATATGCTTTTAGTTAGTCTTGCTGCGCTTTTAGCTGGATTTGTTTTAGCTGTGCTTTATATAAGAAAAAACTCTAAGACAATTACTGAAGATGATATCTATGGTTTTGATAATCCTGCTGATGAGGGTGGTATTGAAGGCTTACCAAAAGGCTTAAGTGTTAAAAATGATACTGATACCCAACAACTAGATCTAGCTTCAACCTATGTTGAAATGGGTAATCTGAGTGATGCAAAGCAGATACTTCAAGCGCTAGTAAAGTCGACTGATAGTGATTCTGTTAAAGCAGAAGCAGAAGCTTTGCTTTTAAAAACTTTATAAAAGTGAGGTTAGCTTGCACGATAGAGTACAAGGGAACTTCGTATCATGGTTTTCAAAATCAAATTGATTTGCCAACAGTTCAAGGCAGCATAGAGAAGGCTTTAGAAGCAGTTTCAGCTCAGGCTGATTCATTTAATTATGCCGGAAGAACAGATGCAGGAGTCCATGCATTATCCCAAGTATTTGATTTTCAAACATCAGTTCAAAGAAGCGCAGAGGATTGGCTAAAAGGTTTAAATGCTAATCTACCCAGAACAATATCGATAAAAACAATTACCGAAGTAGCTGATGATTTTCATTCTAGATATTCTGCTAAAGAGCGATTTTATTCTTATGTTATTTATAACAGTAAGAGCAAGCCAATTTTTTTTGATGATTTCGTCTATTGGGATAATAATTCTTTAGATCTTGAAAAAATGACTAGTTCAGCCCAGGCCTTATTAGGCAAACATGACTTTTCATCATTTAGAAGTTCAAGCTGCGGATCTAATAATCCAGTTAAAGAAATTAAAAGCATAGCTTTAATTCAAGAAGGTCCTTTTCTTATTCTAAATATTTCAGCAACTGCTTTTTTACATAACATGGTTAGAATTATCGCAGGTACGCTACTGGGGATTTCTAAAGGTGATCTTGATATAACAATTCCAGAACTCTTGGAAGCAAGAGACAGAACTTTAGCTGGAAAGACTCTGACTGCAAAAGGTTTATTTTTTCTTGGACCACGTTATGATGCAGAAGTACCAATTAATAGCCCATTTAAAGATATTATTTCAAGATTTGATATATGAGTGATGTAAATATAAAAATTTGTGGTATTTCTGAACTTGAAACGCTTCATACACTGCTTAAACTCGAGATAAATTATAGCGGCTTTATTTTTTATGATAAAAGCATTCGCAATGTTAGCTCGAATTTTCTAGAGCAGCTTGAAGGTATTGATTTTGGTGCCACAAGACCTGTTTGTGTATTTGTAAATCCAAGTGAAGAAGAGGTTTATAGAGCTATATCTTTTTTTGATAACCCTATTTTGCAATTCCATGGAGATGAAACTTGTGAGTTTTGTGAATCCTTTGGTTTAGATTATTGGAAGACTATTCATATGCAATCCAAAGATTCATTAACTCATATTAATAATTACTCTTCAGCCGATGCATTTTTATTAGAAACTTTTAAAGAAGGAGTGATTGGAGGAACAGGTGAGACCTTTGATTGGAGTTATATTAGTAATGAAGTAATTGAAAATGCCAATATTGTGCTTTCAGGTGGTATTAATCTTGAAAACATCGATAATGCAATAGTTGTTAAGCCTTGGTGTCTTGATATAAATTCAGGTGTAGAGTCAAAGCCTGGTATTAAAGACGTAGTATTGATCCATAATATGGTTAAAAAAATTAAATCATGAGTAATAAAGATAATCTTCCAGACGTTAACGGATTCTTTGGTGAGTATGGTGGCAAGTTTGTTCCAGAAACTCTTATGTTTGCACTTGATGAGCTCGAAACCACTTACAATAATTTAAAAGACGATCCTGCTTTTATAAAAGAATTCTATAAAGACTTATCTGATTTTGTTGGAAGACCCTCACCCCTATATTTTGCTAAAAGACTTACTGAGCTCTATGGTTCTGGAAAAGTATGGCTTAAAAGAGAAGATCTTAATCACACAGGTGCGCATAAAATAAATAATACAGTTGGCCAAATTCTGCTTGCCAAACACATGGGTAAGAAAAGAATCATTGCAGAAACTGGAGCCGGTCAGCATGGAGTTGCTACAGCAACTGTTGCTGCAAGACTAGGCCTTGAATGTCATATTTATATGGGTGCAGAGGATGTCAAAAGGCAATCCCTCAATGTTTATAGAATAAAATTGCTTGGTGCCCATGTGCATCCTGTGGATTCAGGTTCAGCAACGTTAAAAGATGCGCTTAATGAAGCGCTAAGAGATTGGGTAACCAATGTAGATGATACTTATTATATTATTGGAAGTGTTACTGGGCCACATCCTTATCCTATGATTGTAAGAGATTTTAATTCTGTAGTTGGCCAAGAACTTATTACTCAATCACATGAACTATTTAATAAATTACCCGATGCAGTTGTTGCATGTGTGGGTGGTGGTTCAAATGCCATGGGAGCTTTTTATCCTTTTATAAAAGAAGAAGGCGTTAGACTTATTGGGGTTGAAGCTGGTGGAAAGGGTGTTGAAACTGGTGAACATGCAGCACCACTTAATGATGGAACCCCTGGAGTTTTACATGGTGCTAGAAGTTATCTTATGCAGGATGAGGCCGGCCAGGTAAAAGATACAAAATCTGTTTCAGCTGGCTTGGATTATCCTGGAGTAGGGCCAGAGCATTCTTATTTAAAAGATATAGGCAGAGCAGAGTATGTTGCCGTAAGTGACGATGAAGCTTTAAAAGCCTTTCATGAGGTTACTGAGCTTGAAGGTATCATGCCTGCGCTAGAAACAGCGCATGCCTTTGCATACCTGCCAACTCTTATGCAAGAATTTGGCCCTGAAGCCAATGTTGTAGTCAATGTATCAGGCAGAGGCGATAAAGATATTAATACAGTTGCAGAAATTGATGGTATTAAATTTTGAATAAACTTCAAACCAGACTTGAGGAACTCAAAGCAGATAACAAAAAGGCTTTAGTTGCTTACCTGGTAGCAGGCGATCCTGACCTTGATACTACGCTTGAATTGATGCACTTATTTGTTAAATCAGGTGTAGATGTTATTGAAATAGGTGTGCCTTTTACTGATCCTATTGCTGAGGGACCAATTATCCAAAAAGCTCATGATAGGGCCTTAAAAAAAGATATATCACTTAAAAATATAGTTGATATGGTTATTAAGTTTAGAGAAATTAATTCTCAAACTCCCATTGTTCTTATGGGCTATTTAAATACCTTTATTTCCCACTCTGACCTTATTGAAGATTCAGATAAGCTAGGCATTGACGCACTCTTAGTAGTAGATATACCTGGCGAGCTTAAATTAGATAGTTACGGCATTGCTAATCCAAATATTGACACCATTTCATTAATTTCTCCGACAACTAGCGATCAAAGAATTAAACAAATAACTGAAAATAGTTCAGGATTTATTTATTACGTAAACTTAAGGGGTGTAACAGGCTCATCAAATCTAGACATGAATGAGATAGAAAAAAATATTAGCAAGATTCGTCAATATACAAATATTCCAACGCTTGCTGGCTTTGGTATCAAGACGCCTGAGGATGCTAAGATTCTTGCAAAGTGTGCTGATGGTGTTATCGTTGGTTCATCAATTGTAGAGA
>CAYFJC010000056.1:0-5997 GCA_964343355.1 uncultured Gammaproteobacteria bacterium
GAAAGTGTTAAAAGTACTATTACTGCTTCATTCATAATTAAGTGGCGGTCTGACGGGGAATCGAACCCCGAACATCGCCGTGACAGGGCGAGATTATAACCGTTTAACTACCAGACCACTTCGGTATTTGATTGAATAATATCCTGTTAAGACAAAAGTGCAACCAATAAGTTACAAGCTTATTAAATGGTGGGTGATGACAGGTTCGAACTGCCGACCCTCTCGGTGTAAACGAGATGCTCTACCAAACTGAGCTAATCACCCAAAGCTGTAATCTAAAATTACCTATTCATAAGTACTTATTACTTATGAGCCGCATAATATACTATTTTATTGAGATAATTTAAATAAATTAAATCATCTATTTACTATAACTTTGTCACATTAATTCTTGCTAGATATATTCCAAGTAAAGCTATGCAAATAAATAACATCTGAGTAACGTTAATTAATTCACCAAAAATATAAGCAGCGCAGATTGTTGCAGTTACTGGCTGTAGCAATAATCCAATAGAGCCACCAGATGGTGAAATTCTAGCAATGCTGTAAGTAATCATGTACTGACCACCAACCTGGCATAGCAAGGCGAGTAGAAATAGATTTATCCATTCATCTAAAGATGGTGGAAGTATTTGAGAGGATTCTATGAACGCAGCAGGAAGGGAAAATATACAACAAAATAAACTGGTATAAAAAATAATACTAAGAGCCTCTTCTTTGCCAAGTCTTGAGATAAAAACTAAATAGGTGGCATAAAAAAATGCTGCAATTAAGCTTAAAATATCGCCAATAAAATTACCTGATGTATAAGTATCAGCAGAAAGAATTAAACCTATTACTCCTAGGTAAGTAACTCCAAGCGAAATAAAAAAATGCCTATTCAAGCTTTCTTTAAAAAAAAGAAAATATATTAATGCAACAAAAATTGGGGCTGAATTAACAATAATAGTTGAATTGGAAATTGAAGTCATAGTCATGCTCCAATGCCATAAAGTTAAATCTATAGTAAATGCAAAAGCAGCAACAAAAGCTATGTAAATAGTCTTTTTAGATCGAACTTTAAATACAAAAGATTTATTAAAATATAAGTTTATTAATAAAAGCATTGGGAGTGTTAGTAGCATCCTGTAGAAAAGAATCCAGGAAGGTGACATTTCACTCCATCTAACAAAAATTGGAGCAAAGCCTATAAGAGCTGCCCCGCCTGCTAGTAAAATAAAATTATTTGCTCGATGTAAATTTTTGGTCATAAAGCTATACTTCTGTTATGAATGATATTCTAGATCAGAATAAAGAAATAATCTCTGTAGGAGAGTTAAATAGATCAGCTAAGGCAATTTTAGAAAGCAACTTTAGCTCCGTGTCTGTCCTTGGAGAAATTTCTAATCTTGCGCAGCCTAGCTCAGGTCATATTTACTTCACTCTAAAGGATGCTGAGGGCTCTATTCGCTGTGCCATGTTTAAAAATCAAAAAATGCGAATGAACTTTAATCCTAAGAATGGAGATCAATGTGTTCTTAAGGGGCAAGTAAGTTTATATGCAGCAAGAGGTGACTATCAATTAATAGTTCGTCATATGCAGCCAGCTGGTGTTGGTAATTTAATGCAACAATTTGAAGAATTAAAACAAAAATTAGACAAAGAAGGTTTATTCGATCCTTTAAGAAAACAAGACATCCCCTTCCCCCCTAAACATATTGGCGTAATTACATCTGCATCAACTGCAGCCTTGCAGGATATTATTTCAACTATAAAAAGAAGAGCGCCTGCAAGTGAAGTTACTTTATCTCCTGCAATGGTTCAAGGTGACACTGCACCTAGATCTATTATAAAAGCTTTAGATTTAATTCTACTATTTAATGAAACTGCATCTAATCCAATCGATACAGTTGTGATGACTAGAGGTGGAGGCTCCATTGAGGACTTGTGGGCATTTAATAACGAGGATCTTGCTAGAGAGATATATGATTTTCCTGTTCCTATTATTTCAGGTGTTGGCCATGAAATTGACTTTACTATTGCTGATTTTGTTGCTGATATGAGAGCTCCTACCCCAACAGCTGCAGCTGAATTAGTTACTGAATTTCAATTTCAATTAAATGATAGACTTCAAGAAATTAACATAGGCTTAATAAATGGATTTGACGATGTCATTCAAATTAACAAGCAAAGGTTGGATCTCCTTGAATCAAACCTAAAAAGCCCTCAAGTTATTTTAAATGAGCAAAAACAAAAATTGCATAATATTGAACTAAGATTAAAACAATCTTTGGAGAAAAGTTTTTTAAGCTCCAAACAGAGATTAGCTTTATTAAATCAATCACTTACAGAAAAAAATCCATATAAAATTATCAGAGATCTATTAAAAGATGTAGACGTTTTATCTAAAGAAATGATAAAGAGTTTTTCATACCTAATTACAAACAAATCAAAGTTACTTGAAAAAATAAATTCTAATTTAAATGCATATAGCCCTCTAGCTGTTCTAGATAGAGGTTACGCAATAGTTCAAAATTCAGCTGGGCAAGCAATCAAAAACTCTCAAGAAATTAAAAATGGAGAACTTATTACAACCAGGCTTAGTTCTGGAAGCTTTGAATCAAAAATAGGAGTTATTAAGCATGAGAAATAATTATGCTCTATGCCTATTAAGCTTAATGCTTATTGCTTCTTATAAAGTATCAGCCAACGAAATGTCAGGAGCATCTGGTGATGTTATAGCCGTGAAAGCTAACGTAGCATCAACAGAAAATTTAATCTTTACATATGATCAATCTGATTATTTAATACTAGGCTTGCCTTATGTATATAAAACTTCAATAAAAACTATTGGGGATGTAAATATCAAGGTTCAATTTAAAGAATTTGGGGAATCTCGAATCACTATAAAGGATCTCTCCAAAGTAGATCTTAATAAAAAGGATAGAGAAAGAGCTAACGCTGAAGCTTTATTAATTCGTGCTGCTGTCCAAAGTTATGACACATCAATAAGCCCCTCTTTCAATTTTACAAATCCAGTCGAAGGTATTATTTCTAGTAGATATGGTAAAAAAAGATTTATAAATGAAAAACCAAGGTCTCCCCATCTTGCTCTAGATATTGCAGCAAATCTAGGTGTTGAGGTTTCTGCTCCGTTAAAAGGAAGGGTAATCCTTACTGGTGATTTTTTTTATACAGGAAATACAATTCTTATAGATCACGGCTTTGGCCTAATATCCTCTTACAGTCATCTTGACTCATCTATAGTCAAAGAGGGTCAAATCATTCAACAAGGTGAGGTCATGGGAACTGTCGGAGAAACGGGAAGAGTCACTGGTCCTCATCTTCATTGGACTGTGTATCTTAATAAAGAAAAAATTAATCCTGAAAGTTTACTAAAAGATAATTTTTTACTAGACCTCTTTAAGACTTCTCAGGATATCCTCTAAGGTTTCTTGAGTTTGAGGTCTAAATAAACTTTGTACGATCTCTCCTTCTGGGTTTATAAAGTAAGTAGCCGGTAAAGTTGCAGGTGATTCAATTCCCCATATATCTCTTGGATGAGTAAGAATCGATGTAATATCAACACCAAATTTATTAATCTCATAATCTAAGTCTTCGCCATCTAATTGATCAAAATTAAAAGCGAAAACTTGAACATCTTTGTTAGCAGAAGCAAAGGCAACCAATTCTGGCATTTCTTTTAGGCAAGGAGGACACCAATCAGCCCAATAATTTATCATTACCCACTGACCCTTTAGATTCTCTGAAACAATATCTTTAGAATTATGTAAATCTATATCAGCCTTTTGACAGCTAATTAATAAAAACAGGCAGAATAACGATATAATTTTATTTTTCATGTTCCTATAATATTACAAAGAAGCAAAAAATGACCGAAAAATATCTATTAATACTCTTTTATTCTGCTAGCGGTGCAGTAAAAAATTTAGCACATGCTCTTGCTGATGGTGCTGAAGAACTAGGTCTTGATGTGAAAATAAGAACTGTTCCCAAAGTATCTCCAAATACCGAGTTAACTGAACCTAGTGTTCCAAAGGAAGGAGAGATTTATTGCTCAAAAGAAGATCTGCTAAATTGCTCTGGTCTTGCCTTGGGATCGCCAACTAGATTTGGCTCTATGGCAGCACCAATGAAACACTTTTTAGATTCAACTGGTGATTTATGGGCAACCCATGCTCTTGAGGACATTCCAGGGTGTGCATTTACATCAACTGGTTCCATGCATGGCGGTCAAGAACTAACCTTAATGAATTTATTAACTTATCAGTTACATCACGGCATGGTAATAGTGGGATCGCCCTATTCGATTGAAGAGCTCAACAAAACTAAATCTGGAGGTACTCCTTATGGCCCTTCTCATGTTGAGAGCTTTAATTCAAGCCCAACCCTGACTCCAGATGAATATAAAATTGCTCATAAAACTGGTATGAGAATGGCTAAAATTATTCAAAAACTAAATGCTGAAAGTTAAAACCTTTACACAGATAAGCCTTGCGCTTTTACTCGGACTAATTCTTATAAAACTTTTTATAGTTTTTACAGGCAGAATTAATTATCCAATCTTTGTTATCTGGTCCCTTCCTCTTTTGGCCTTTGTGCCATTCTTAATTAAAAAATCAATTAAAGCCTATCAAAGCTTTTGCTTTATTTTATTAATATATTTCTTGCTTGCCTCTATAAGAGTTTTCGGGATTGGTGGGCTATTGCTTGATACATTTGAAATTATATTAATTATTATTTTATTTATACATTCAATGTATGGACCAAGAACTATAAGAAATAATAAATAAATGTAAAGCGGACTTGACATGTAAAGTTTACTTTACATATAATAAGTCAATAATTAAGCAAAGGATTTTAGATGGCAGAAGTAAATTGGGGCGGCCTAAATATTAAGTGGTCTTCTCTGAATAATTTAGATAAAAAAGAATATGGTGGTGGCTTGACTCTTATGCTCATAGCATCAGTAGTATCAGGTGTAATTCTTGGAGGGATATGGGGAGAGAGACTAACTGGTCAAGTTGATACAATGACTTGGCTGTATCCATACATGTACCCTTTTGCAATGTTGGGATTTATTGGAGGCGCAAAACTTATGACTAATTTTATGCAGCGCCAGGATGAAGGCTTTGTCGACTTTAATATCAAGTCAAACATTTACGGAATAAACTTTTTTTGGATTGTAGGTTTTTTAATTGCTTGGCCACTAGAAATTTTTATGGGATGGGATTTTGTTTTTATGGAATACTTTTTGCTATACGCTGCCGGGGTAACCATAGGCGGAAGAAAAGCTTACAAAGCAATGTATGTAATAGATATTAATAATGAAAAATAAACTAGATGAATAATAATCTTAAAAAGCTTCGAGATGAGCTTAATTTGAGCCAAGATGCTTTTGGTTCCAAAGTTGATGTTAGTCGTCAGACTATTAATTCTATTGAGAATGGTAAATTTGATCCTTCTCTCCCCTTAGCTATGAAGATAGCAAAGTTTTTTAATTCTAAAATTGAAGATATTTTTTTTACGTAGAGGTAATTGTTATGTTGGTTAGTTTTTTTGTTGGTTCAGTAATACTCATCTGTGGTATTGCTTTAATTTTATTTAAGGTTATCCCTTATTTAGACATATGTATTTTTGATTGTTTAGAAATAACAACTCAAATAAGTTTTTTAATTTAGTTTTTAGGAGAAAAGATGAAAAGTATATTTTTATGGATAGAGAATTATTTAAATAAAGCAAGAAGGATATTTATTGCAGTGGTAACACTGTCCTTTTTATTAATCATAACTTTTAGTGTTTTAGGCGGCATAGCTGGTTCTTTTGGAAGTGACGATGAGATAGATACCAAAGATAAAATCTTATATCTTGAACTTTCAGGGGTTATTGTTGATCAGCCTCAAAGCGGCCCTTCTGACCCAGTAAGCATAATTTTAGCTGGGGATAGTCAGCCTAATGTATATGCAATTAGAGATGTGCTTAAAGTATTAGATGCAG
>CAYFJC010000057.1:0-2654 GCA_964343355.1 uncultured Gammaproteobacteria bacterium
CTTATTAGAGGAATTGGTTCTTTGAACTTAAATTCTAATCCATTATACGTTGTGGATGGAATTCCTTTAGATGCTGGTGGTGTTGGTGGATCAAGAAGTCCACTAAACGCAATAAACCCTGCTGACATTGAAGCTATAAGTATTTTAAAAGATGCTTCTGCTACAGCAATTTATGGGTCCAGAGCAGCAAATGGTGTGGTGTTGATTACAACAAAAAAAGGTAAGACTGGAGATCTTAAGTTTAATTTTAGTTCAAGGTCATCTTCTTTCACTCCAATTGATTTTGTGGATGTATTAAATGCTACACAATTTAAATATGCTGTTCAAGCAACAGGAGTCTCAGACTATATATCTAGACTGGGTTCAAACGATACAGATTGGCAAAAAGAAATATATGAAACAGCTAGAGCTCAAAATAATAGTTTTTCTGTTTCAGGTGGACTTTTAAATATGCCTTTTAGAGCATCTGTCGGATACACTGATCAAGATGGTATACTAATGGGTGATAATTTTAATAGAATGACAGGTTCATTGAATATTGCTCCATCTTTTTTTGATGGTGATTTAAGAGCCAATGTTAATGTTAGATTTGTAAGAAGTGAAAATGATTTTGCAAATAGAGGGGCTATTGGATCAGCGGTGTTTTTTGATCCAACCAAACCAGTTTTAGGATCTTCTTCAATTTATGGAGGATATTACACTTGGCTTGATTCTTCTGGAAAAAAACTGGCATTATCACCAACTAACCCACTTGCATTGTTGAACTTAAGTGATGATGAGTCTACAGTAGATAGAATTATTACCAGTCTAAAATTAGACTATGATCTTCCTGTGGATGGATTAATAGCAACTATAAATACAGGTTATGATAATTCTAAGGGAGAAGGTTTTAGTTCTCAAGATAAAAACATGCCAACTGATGCTGCAGGATTTAATGGAAGTAATAATATGTATTCAAATGAAACAACAAATCTATTGTTTGATGCTTATTTAAATTACGCTTTAGAATCTGGAAAATCAAATCTTTCTGTAACTGCAGGTCATTCTTATCAAAGTTTTGAATATGACAACTCAAATACAGCTTCGGTTGAATATTTAAATCCAGATGGTTCGGTTAACTCTGGTTCTTCAACAAATAATTCATTTATAGATACCTCTAAAAATGTACTACTTTCTTATTTTGGTAGAGTTAATTATTCATTTGATGAAAAATATTTACTTACCGCTACTTTAAGGGCAGATGCTTCTTCAAAACTACCTTCTAATGATAGATGGGGACAATTCTTTTCTGCTGCTTTAGCTTGGAACTTCTACGATGATGGAGTTGATAAATTAAAGTTGAGAGTTGGATTTGGTGAAGTTGGAAATGTAAACGGTTTAGGAGATTATAATTTTTTAACTAGATACGTCAGCAGTGATTCTCAAGCTAAATACGGTTTTGGCAATTCGTTTTATTCAACTTATAGACCTGCTCCAATTAATAAAAATTTAAGGTGGGAAGTTGGACAAACTGCTAATTTTGGGATCGATTTTACATTTTCTGATTTAAAAATAAATGGATCATTTAATGCATATGTTAAAAAAACTAACGATTTAATAGCTACTGCTGTTGTCGATCCTTTCACGAATTTTGGTACTACTATAGATGCTAATATTGGTGATATGGAAAATAAAGGAATTGAATTACAATTAAATTCTACTTTGTATGAATCGGATGATTTAAAATTCGATTTAAGTTATAATATTTCTGTTAATGATAATCAAATTACACGCCTTGATAATGAGCAAAATGTCGGAGGGATTGGTTTTGGTGCTTTTTTACAAAGACACGAAACTGGTAAATCTCCATATTCATATTATGTTTATAAACAAATTTATGATCATAAAGGAAGACCTATTGAGGGTTCATATGCTGATTTAAATGGTGATGGAAGAATTAATAATGACGATAGATATTTTTATAAAGATCCTTATGCGGATGTTCTTATGGGACTTACAGCATCTATTACATATAAGAATTTTGATTTTAGCATGGCATCAAGAGCTAGCTTAGGAAATTATAGTTCAAATAGAATGATGGCAGCTTCTGTTGAAAATCAAATATGGAATTTAGGAAGATTATCTAATGTTCACACATCTTATCTAGATACTGGATTCTTATATTTTTCAGATAAAAATGGTGTTAGTGATCATCACATTCAAAATGCTTCCTTTTTTAAATTAGACAATGTTACGTTAGGCTGGACAGTCGATAATGTAATTGATAATAATCCTATGAGATTATATATAAGTGCAGATAATCTGCTTACCATTACTGAATATGACGGAATTGATCCTGAAATAACAGGTGGTATAGATAGTAACTTCTATCCAAGATCTAGAGCTGTTGCTCTTGGACTTGATATTAATTTTTAAACTAATATTATGAAAAAAATATTTTATTTATTCACTTTAACATCTTTAATACTAGCATCATGTCATGCTGATTTGGATCAAAACCCAACTGATCCTGATTTATTCACTGAAATTGATGTTTTTAAAGATGTTGATTCTGCAAAAGGAGCTCTTGCTAAAATATATGCGAGTTTAGCCATCACTGGTCAATCAGGTCCTGACGGAAATCCTGATATTGATCCTAGTTTGATTGATGAAGG
>CAYFJC010000057.1:2754-5963 GCA_964343355.1 uncultured Gammaproteobacteria bacterium
TCTGAACTGCCAGAGCAAAGTAATAGACAAGAGATTTTCACTTTTATTGAAACAGAGCTTAATGAGCTTAGTACATTGTTAGCAGATACTAGGTCTAATGAATATGGAAGAGTTGATAAAGTAGCTGCTTGGGCATTACTTTCTAGACTATATTTAAATGCTCCGGTATATATTGGTTCTGACATGAGTTCACAGGTTATAACTAACGCTGAAAAGGTTATTTCAAGTTCATATTCTTTAAATACAAGTGACGGTAATGGTAATGGTTCTGCATATGATGAACTATTTCTTGCTGACAACAATACAAATGGAGCTCAAAATGAGTTCATATTTGTTGTTCAATTTGATGGATTGAATAGTCAATCATGGGGTGGAGGAACTTTTATGGTTCATGCTCCAATTGGTGGCTCAATGGATCCTTCAATTTTTGGTGTCAATGGAGGATGGGGTGGATTAAGAACAACTAAAGCTTTGGTTGATAAATTCGAATATTCTATTACATCTTCAGATGGTGATGGTAACCCAATTGCATGGTCAGATTCCAGAGCAATGTTTCACACCGATGGTCAAAATTATGAGATGGAAAAGGTTGCTCCCTTTAAGGAAGGTTACGGAGTTACTAAATTTAGAAATGTAGATGTAACTGGAGCTGCTGGTTCTGATTCATCAGGAAATCATGTAGATACAGATTTATCAATAATTAGATTAGCGGAAGTTTATCTAAATTATGTTGAAGCTTCAGTAAAAGGAGGAGGAGGTAGTTCAGCTACCGCTACAGACCTTATTAATCAATTAAGATCTAGAGCAGGTGCTCCAACTATTACTAGCTCTGATTTAACATCTGACTTTGTTTTAGACGAAAGATCAAGAGAATTGTATTGGGAAGGACAAAGAAGATCAGATTTAATTAGACATAATAAATTTGTCACATCAAACTACATGTGGCCTTTTAAAGCAGGAGCCGCCCAAGGTAAAGCCTCTGACGATTACAGAAGAATTTTTCCTATTCCAGAAGCTGTGCTTCTAGTGAATACTAACTTAACTCAAAATCCAAATTATTAATTATGAAAACTATATTAAAATTTAGTAAACTATTAATATTTACATTTTTAATTGTAAATATCTCTTCTTGTGAAAAAGAAGATTATTTAATCTTTACTGCTATAAATCAGAAAGAGGTTAAATTTCAAAATGAATTTCAAGATGTTTATAAAATATCACAACAAACATCTAATAATATTTCAGAACGTTTAGTTTGGAATGCTCCTGACTTTGATGCGCCAACTACTGTAACTTATGTTGTTGATATTTCAACTAAGAGTGATTTTTCAACTGTCGATATGAGTTCTGGAGATACTTCGAATAACCATTTAGGATTAAAAGTAAGCTCAATGCTTGAATTTGCTGAAACTTTAGGTTTAGACGATGATCCTAATACAACTTTTAGTGATGGTTCTCCAAACAATACAGGAATGGTTTATGCAAGAGTAACTGCTTATGCAGGTACTTCATCCTCTGGTGCTAATCAATCTTCTACAGTTTCAAAAACTGCATCAATGACTATTGAAGTATTAGAGAATGTAGGAGCTTGTACAGCTTCAGCTTTGAGTAATTGGGGACTTGTTGGAAGTGCTGTTAATGGATGGGGAGGAACAAACAGAGGTTTTTCTGCTGGAAATGATGTTCCATTTTTAAGTAATGGACAAGATGGAATGTTCAGAGCTGTTACCACTTTATATGATGGTGAATTTAAAATCCGTGAAGACAACGCTTGGGGTGTTAATTATGGTGATAATGGTGCTGACGGTACATTAGAACAAAATGGAGCTAATATTGCTATTTCTGCTGGTCATTATGTCATTGACTTTGATGCTGTTAATTTTACTATAACTATAACACCTGCTGGAACTGTATGGGGTGTAGTTGGTAGTGCAACTTTGAACGGTTGGGGAGCAGCTGAAGATGTAAAATTAATGCCAGATCCTTGTAATGATGGTGTCTATATAGTTAAAGACGTAGTTTTAATTGATGGAGAATTGAAGTTTAGACAAGATGATGCATGGGGCGTAAATGTTGGAGATAATGGAGCTGATGGTACTTATGAAGCTAATGGAGCTAATATAGCTGTTACAGCTGGAACTTACGATATGACCCTGGATACTGTTAATAGCACATATACTTTAACTGTTAAATAAGTTTTTTTTGATTAATTAAAAAAATGGGTTATCAACTTGATAATCCATTTTTTTTTATTCATTTTAGAGTATGAAACCTTTTATATATACTTTTTTTATTTTTTTATTTTTCTTAAATAATAATTATTCTCAAGACACTTTTGTTAATCCCATAATTAATGGTGGCTATCCAGATCCTTCGATCATAAGAGTTGATGATGACTTTTATATAGTTAACTCATCTTTCGAATATTTTCCGGCACTCCCTATTCATCACAGTAAGGATTTAGTTAATTGGGAATTAATTGGTTATGGAATTGATAGGCCAAGTCAAGCTCTTGATAAAGTAAATTTATACGATGTTCAACAGCAAGGCGGCATACATGCTCCTTCAATACGCTATCATGACGGACTTTTTTACATAGTTGTAACAAACGTGTATTCTCCTGAAGATAAAACTAAACCTACTGAAATGGTTAATTTCATATTGACTGCAAAAAATCCTGCTGGTCCTTGGTCAGAGCCCCATGTAATTGAAGGGGCTCCAGGAATTGACCCAGATATATTTTTTGATGACAATGGTAAAGTTTGGTTTATAGGTACACACCATCCTGGAAATCCAAATCAAAATGGAATTGGTGAAATATGGATTCAGGAGTTAAATTTAGAAAATTGGGAATTATTTGGACCGAGACACTCGATATGGACTGGTGCCTGTGGTGGATGTTGTGTTGAGGGTCCTCACATTTATAAGCAATATGACAGGTATTATTTAATGGTAGCAGAAGGAGGGACTTCATACAATCATGCAGTAATGATAGCATCTAGTGATAATATTGAAGGTCCTTATGATTCAAATCCTAAAAACCCAATATTAACATCAAGACATTTATCTAATAGTAATTGGGTACACAGTACCGGTCACGCTGATTTAGTACAGTTAAAGGATGGCCGTTGGTATATGGTTTCTTTAGGTATAAGAAATGAAATGGATGCAACCAGTAATATGGGAAGAGAAACTCATTTAATGCCAGT
>CAYFJC010000058.1:0-5747 GCA_964343355.1 uncultured Gammaproteobacteria bacterium
CTACAATCTGAAAAAATAGCACTTTTTCTAATAATCTTCATTTAATTTTAAAGTTTAGCTATAAAATCATTTTGATGGTTATTATTTACTTATGACTTCAACTTTATTTAATAAGATAATTGTTCATTATGATTAGTGATTTTCAAAGAATTAAGCTTGGACATTTTCCCACCCCTATAGAGTTTTTAAAAAATATTACAAATCACCTAGGTGGTCCTGAAATATTTATTAAAAGAGATGACTGTACTGGGCTTGCTACTGGAGGAAATAAAACAAGAAAGCTAGAATTTATAATGCCTGATGCTATAAAAAATAAGGCGAATCTTATTGTTACTGTTGGTGCAATCCAATCTAATCATGCTAGACAGACAGCAGCGGCTTGTGCACTTCTTGGTATTAAGTGTCTTATTGTATTAGAGCAAAGACTTGCCGATGCACCAGAATCTTATAACAATTCAGGGAACATCTTCTTAAATAAAATTTTTGGCGCTGAAATGATTTTGTGCCCTACCAATAAAAATGTAGAAGTTTACGCTGAAGAGATAATGGAGCAGCGAAAAAAACAAGGAGACATCCCTTACTTTATTCCAGTCGGTGGAAGTAACCATCTTGGAGAACTTGGATATATTGAGTGTATGAGAGAAATTATTGAGCAAGATAGTGAGAAATTATTTACTCATATTGTGCTAGCTACTGGGAGTGGGGGAACTCATGCTGGCTTTATTGCTGGTAAGACTTACTATAAAAGTAATATAGAAATTATTGGTATCAGTATTAAAGATAAAAAGCTAGATCAAGAAGCCAAAGTTTTTAAATTAACTGAAAGCTCATGTGATTATATAAATTGCAACGCTCCAGATCGAAATGACGTCATAGTTGAAGATGGTTACGTTGGAAAAGGCTATGCTATACCAACAGATGGAATGAAAGATGCTTTAAGTCTAATGGCAAGAAAAGAAGCCATACTCCTTGATCCTGTTTATTCTGGGAAAGCCTTTGATGGACTTATTGATTTAGTTAAAAAAGGTCACTTTAAAGACTCAGATAAAATCTTATTTATTCATACTGGTGGATCGGCAGCTCTACCAGCATATGAATGGGCATTTTAGTAAAAAAAATACTTAGTCCCTTTTCTTTCCTTGAATAACTCTATCAAGTATTAAAGCGCAAAATAGGATTGCAATTCCAGCCAATATTCCTTGCCCAACATTAGCGTATTGGAGAGCCTCTAAAACATCTTGTCCTAAGCCTTTTGCACCAATTAGTGACGCAACAACAACCATTGCTAAACTTAACATTACAGTCTGATTAACACCAGCAAGAATAGTTGGCATGGCAAGAGGTAAGTCAACTTTAGTTAAGAGATACCATTTAGAAGCACCATAAGCTATAGCAGCCTCTCTGATTGTTTCTGGGACACCCTTTAATCCCAAAACAGTGAGCCTTACTACAGGGGTTCCACCAAAAATCATAGTAATAATAACTGCTGAGACTTTTCCAGTACCAAAAAATGCAATTACAGGGATCATAAAAACGAACGCTGGCATTGTCTGCATAAAGTCCATAATTGGCCTAATAAAAGCATAAAACCTAGGCCTGGTAGCGCAATAGATTCCTAGTGGAATACCAATAGAAATACTTAAAATCGCTGCAGTACCAAGCAACGCTAATGTTGTCATAGCCTTGATCCAGAAGCCCAGAAAGCCCATATAGGCTAGAAATGCTAGAGAATAAATAGCCGCTCTTGGCCCTGCAGATAAACCAGTCATCAATACTATTGCACTTATAACTACAATCCACGGTGTTGTGACAAATAACATTTCCAAAGAGTCTAGAACTGATCTTATTCCAAAGGTAATAGCAGTGAAAAGTACATCACCTTTAATTACAGCATAATCAAAAGCTCGCTCTACGCCATCAATTGAGGCAAGCCTAATATCAGGATGCGTTGGAAAATCAGCAAACAAAGCTACTAGATTAGGAAAACTGTAGTGTATTGTTGAAAAAATAATAATGATTAAGGCGAATGAAATACTTAAAAGGTAGTTTTTAAAAGACATTCCTGGGCTTATTTGTTTATTAGAGAGCCATTCAGAAAACTTTCTTTCTAAAATGGAGTTTGCCAATACACCTTGTAGAATTCGTATTACAATAAAAAGGAAGATACCACTGATAGCAATTGTGACCCCTGAAGCTTCTATGTTTTGTGCTTCCTGAAGATAGCCCTGGATTGAGTCCTCAAGAGACTTAATAGTTCTTTTAAACATCTCAACTTTATCTGAATTTTTCTCTATAGCCGCCTGTAATTGTTTTTCTCGAAAATCTATTGTTGATTGAACTTTATCAATCTTGCTATAGGCTTCGGCACTAATATTGCCAAAAAATCCCCTAACTATTTGAACAATTGCAAACGTTTCAATTAGTAAGAATGCTAGAGACCAGTTCCATATGTTTCTTACTCCAAACCATACTGAGCCAAATAAAAAGGCAAATAAATTAAATGAAAAAACGAATTTTGAGTTACTATTAATGCGCCCAAATTCGTGGGTATAGTATTCAGAATTAGTTTTTACGAAGGCTGGTATTTGATCAGTATTTGCATAATCATCTTTAGCTATTTGATTATCTCTACTCATCCTGACCCTCAACAATAGATACAAGTAAGTCTTTTTGAGAGACTACACCAACATCCTTACCTTTTTTGTCACTTATAATAATTGGCATATCAGAAGCCACAGAGTTCTCAATTAAGCTGCTTAAATCATCATTCTCTGCCATTCTTATCGCATCACTTGGAATTGCACCATAACTTTTACTATACTCATCAATTGGCTTCATTATTGATTTAGCTTTAACAATCTCAAGTCTTGAGATCCCTTTAACAAAGTCAGCAACATAATCATCCTCCGGATTCATAACAATCTCCTCTGGAGTGCCAATTTGAATAACCTTACCATCTCTCATAATTGCAATGCGATGACCAACTTTAACAGCCTCATCTAAATCATGAGTGATAAAAACTGTTGTTTTCTTTAATTTTTTTGATAACTTAATAAATTCTTTTTGAAGCTGCCTCCTTATTAAAGGATCTAGTGCACTAAAAGGCTCATCCATTAAAAGTATTTCAGGGTCAGCTGCAAGAGCCCTTGCAAGACCAACTCTTTGCTGCATACCACCAGAGAGCTCATGGGCATACTTATTTCCCCAGCCAGTTAATTCAACTGTATTTAGGATTTCATTTGCTTTTCCATACCGCTTATTTTTGTTAACTCCTCTTATTTCAAGGGGCATTGCAATGTTATCTATTACCGATCTATGTGGCATAAGAGCAAAATTTTGAAAAACCATGCCTATTTTTTTGTTTCTAAACTCTTGTAAATCATGTTTTTCAAGAGCCATGACATCTTGTCCATCTATTAAAATCTTTCCAATTGTTGGCTCTAATAGTCTGTTTATGTGCCTTACAAGGGTAGATTTGCCACTTCCAGATAAGCCCATTACGCAGAATATTTCACCAGGATTGATGTTAAATGAGACATCGGAAACACCAATTACTGAATTAAAGTTCTCAAGAGCCTCTTGTTTTGAAATATTTTGTTTAGTAATCGCCTCTAATGCTTCTTCCGAAGTATTTCCAAATATCTTTGAAATATTTTGAATTTCAATAAAGCTTCCAGAGTTTTCTTGAGACATAATATTTGTGTTAAATGAAAAAAAACCGGCGCTATTTAAGCGCCGGTTTTATGACGAAATGATTAGATTATAAACCTAACCAACCATCAACAGTACCTTCGTTTTGTGACATCCAATCTCTTGCAACTTCTGCAGGATCTCTTTTGTTTACAGAAATTTCATATGCAAGCCATGAGACATCATCAGATGTTAATTGGAAGTTATTAAAGAACTCTACAATTGCTGGAGATTTACCTTCTAAAGAAGTGCCCCATCCAATTTGAATATTCTTCATTGCATCCTTAGAGGCTACATAAGACTTTGTATACCAATCTGCATCAGTTTTTGGTTGAATCATTTTATACATTGCAGGATCATGTGTAGGCTCAGTTAACATTACAACTGGTGCCATCCCCCATATAGCATGTGGCTTATAGCAATAAAATGCATAACCCTCACCCTTCTTAATAGAGTCTAGTACGCGAGCATTTTTCACTGCTTCTGCAGCTCTAATTGGCTCGATACCTAGGTCAAGTAGACCATAATCTCTGACTTTAACCTCGTTAACATTTGCAGAGGCCCAGCCATCAGCACCAATCCAAAACTCACCCTTACCATTACCATCGCTATCCATGGCAGCAACAACCTCAGGTCTTCCAAGATCAAAGATGGATGTAATGTTCATTTCTTTAGCAAACGCTTGAGATACACAGTAACCTTGGTTTCCTTCATAGCTCAAAGAACTTAACTTAAGAGTTCCCTTTGGAACTAATTCATTAGTATAAGCCTGTTGGTTTGGTAACCAAATATCAGGATGAACTTCAATTTCACCTTTACTTCTATCAATAGCTCCATATATCGCTGTATTGTTTCCAGGTACAAGCTCAACTTCACCACCCATTTTGTCTGTTACAACAGCAGAAAGTAAGTTAGCAATAGCTGTAGCTCCAGTCCAACCTGGATCACCGATATTCACCTTTTCTGCATAACTTGCCATTGAGGCAGATAACGCTATGACAGCTGCTATAGCTGTTTTATTAATTATTTTCATTATATTCTCCTTTAAATATTTTGATTTTTTTCATATTACAAAAAAGTACTTTTGAATATATGAAAAATTTGAGTATACATTAACTAATATATATGTTTCAAGACTTATTCAATAGAAAGATATTTTTATATCTCAAAGTGAAACATAAATAGATTGAATCTATTTTCTAAAAAAGAAATAATATGAATCTAGATTAAAAAATCTTTAATAATTTTATTAATTAAGTCTGGTTTCTCCATATGTGCGTTATGCGCACATCCATTAATAATCTTTAATTTTGAGTTACGTATTCCATTATTAAGAATTTCTTGTTGATTAAAGTCATACGAGCGATCATTTTTAGCCCATAAGATTAGTGTTTGAGCTTCAATTAGGCTTAGCTGCCCTCTTCCATCCCAATTGTCCCATGCATCAAGACTAGCTAGAGCAGCCTGAGTAGTGGCTTTAGCTCCTTGATCTAGGCATAACTTATAGCCTTGACCAATAGAATAATCAACAAACCATGTTTTTGCTATATTTTTGCGTGTTTCATTTAATCCGAGTTGTTTAATTTTATTTCTTGACTCTTCAATTGTTTCAAATCTATTAGGTAGAACCCCAATCGAACCCGTTCCAAAACAAATCAACTTATTGATTCGATTTGGATATAAAGCCGCCATTTCCTGAACAATCATTCCACCCATAGAGTGACCAAGTAGATTAAAGGTGTCAATTTTTAAAGAATCTAAGAGCTCAAATATTTGTATTACATTTCCCCTTATAGTTGAAGGAGCAGTCATTTCTGAGCTTTCACCATAACCAGCTAGAGAAGGCATAATTAGATCATAATCATTTTTTAAATCTTCTTGAAATTGCCACATATCCTGACCACCTAGATAGCCATGAACTAAAACCAAGGGGGAGCCTTTACCAGTTCTTTTATAAGATAAATAATTCATAATTTAAATCATAAGTTATAAATAGAGTAACTCTTAAATCAGTGAGGTAATATTACCATCACCTTCAACAAAGTCATACTTATCAA
>CAYFJC010000059.1:0-5602 GCA_964343355.1 uncultured Gammaproteobacteria bacterium
GCCGAAGCTGAAGAAGCTCCTGCTGAAATATCTACTGTGGAAAAATCTTCTGCTCATATTTTACAAGCTTTTGAATCCAGACAACTAAGAACTGATCTACCTGCATTTAGACCAGGTGATACAGTCGTGGTATCAGTTAAAGTTAAAGAGGGAACCAGAACAAGACTTCAAGCCTTTGAAGGTGTTGTTATGGGTGTCAAAAAAGGTGGAATTAATGCATCTTTTGTTGTCAGAAAAATTTCAAGTGGAATTGGTGTTGAAAGAACATTTCAAACTCACAGTCCAATTATTGATTCAATCTCTGTCAAGAGAAAAGGTGATGTTAGACAAGCAAAACTTTTCTATCTAAGAGAAAGATCTGGCAAATCTGCAAGAATTAAAGAAAGATTAGAATAACCAAATGAAAAAATATCATGAAAAGGATGCTGATCTAGTCTCCTTTCTTGATTCATTGTTCATCGAAAAAGGTCTATCTAAAAATACTGTTTCATCATATAAAAGCGATATTCTTGATGCTCTAGACTGGTCAATGACTACTTATAAAGTCTCTTTAAGAAATATTAAAAATCATGAAATAGAGACTTATATCAAGTTTTTATTTGATAAAAATTACAAAAGCAGCACTGTAAATAGAAAAATTTCTTCTCTAAAGGCTTTTTTTTTATTCTTATTAAAAAAAGGGTATATTTCAGAGAATCCTATTGGAGATATACCTTCTCCAAAACAAGAAAAAAGATTACCAGTATCAATTTCTGAAGATGATGTAGAAATACTTTTAAATGCTCCTATTCAAGATTCTTTTGTAGGCTGCAGAGATAAAGCTATGCTTGAGCTTTTATACGCAACTGGTATGAGAGTTAGTGAATTAACCAATCTTAAATTTTCTGACATTGACTTAACTAGATCAATTGTAAAAGTATTAGGTAAAGGCTCTAAAGAGAGACTTATACCTTTTGGCGAATCTGCAAATGAATATACAAAAATTTATTTAGATAATAGATCTCAAAGAGGCATCAATAGATCAATACAGCATATCTTTATAAGCACAAAAGGCTCAAAAATAACTCGAGAGGCTTTCTGGCATAGAATTAAACTTTATTCTCGAAATATTAATGCCACAAAAAATATATCACCTCATACCTTAAGACACGCCTTTGCAACTCATCTTTTAAATAGGGGAGCTGACCTTAGATCAGTTCAATTATTATTAGGCCATAGTGACTTATCAACTACTCAAATATATACTCACATTGCCAAACAACGACTAAGCGATGCATTAAAGAAACATCATCCAAGAGGCTAACTATGAAAAATTTATTTAATTTACTAATTATTGCTTTACTGAGTATAAATATTTATGCATTTGACGGCAAAGAAGAGATTATTGCAAAACTAGCAGATGTTCTTCCTGAGGGAGCAGAAATAATTGATATCACTAAAACTCCGGTTAAAGGAATATATAAACTTGAGCTTGAAGATATGCAATCAGTTTATCTATCTTCAGATGGTAATTTTGTAATCATAGGTGAAATATTTCAGATAACTGGTGATGGCTTACTTAACGTTACTGAGATGGAGAGAGATGTAGAAAGAAGGAATATTATTTCTGAAATTGATGATTCGGAATTAATCTCATTTCCAGCTAAGAATGAATTATTTTCAGTTGTTATTTTTACGGATATTGATTGTGGTTATTGTAGAAAGCTTCATGGTGAAATTAGTGAATATAATAAATTAGGAATATCTATTAATTACGCTGCATTTCCAAGATCAGGGCTTCAATCTGAATCTTACTCAAAGATTGTTGGTGCCTGGTGCTCAAAAAACCCAGCTAAAACTTTGACTGGTTTAAAGCAAGGAAAAGATATGAGTTTAACTTACTGCGAAAATCATCCAGTAGAAAAACATTACAGGCTTGGAAGAAAAATTGGTGTTACAGGAACTCCAGCAATAATTTCTAGTTCTGGCCAATTAATACCTGGATATGTCCCAGCGAAAGATTTATTAAGCAGGCTTCAAGGTTAAATATGAAAGAAATAAAAGTAGGTATATGCGGTTGGGGTAACGTTGCAACAGGTCTCTACCAAGCAGTTAATGCTAATAAAAAAATTATAGAAAGAAATACAAATTTAGATATAAAAATAAATTTTATTGGGGCAAGAAGAGATAACCCAAAATGTGATCCCCAAGGAGTAGAGGTCCTAAGAGACATTTTTGATGTTGTTAAACAAGATATTGATGTTGTCATAGAGCTTATTGGGGGAGTTGAAACTGCAAGAGAATTAATACTCTCAGCAATAAAAAATAAGAAACATGTAATTACAGCAAATAAGGCTGTAATTTTTAATCACGGTGATGAACTCTTTAAAGCAGCAAGAGAAAATAATGTAAAAATTTTATTTGAAGCAGCAGTTTGTGCTGGAACTCCAATAATTAAAGTTCTTCAAGAAGAGCTTGCAGGAAATAATATTTCTAAAATATCAGGAATGCTTAATGGAACAACAAATTTCATTTTAGCAGAAATGGAAAAAGGAGCGGATTTTGAACCTATTCTCAAGATTGCTCAAGAAAAAGGATATGCTGAGCCAGACCCATCTTTTGATATTGATGGAATAGATGCAGCTCATAAGATAGGTATATTGTCACATATTGCCTTCGGAAATCCTCTTCCTCCCAAAGATTTTTATATTGAAGGAATTACAGAGATAGCAGGTGATGATTTTCAGCATGCTAAAGAATTGGGTTATGTAATAAAACATCTAGCAGTAGCAAAACAAAAAATTAATGCAGTTGAACTTAGGGCGCATCCAGCATTTATTAAAAACACTTCAATATTATCTTCTCTGGAGGGAGTTAGAAATGGCATAGAAATAGATACTGATCTCATTGGTAAAATTCATATTACTGGATCAGGAGCTGGTCAAGAATCAACAGCTTCGGGTTTAATTTCAGATATCATCCATTTAGCAGGATGCAATAAAGACTATTCAGAAGAGGTTTTTAAAAGCTCTAATGAGATAAAGATAGTTGAATTTAATGAAATATCGTTTCAGCATTATTTTTACTTAGAAGTTGATGATAATCCTGGCGTTATGGCATTAATTACGTCATTAGTTGCAAGTCATAACATTGGAATTGAGACAATAATTCAAAAGGATGAATTGGCTGATAATCAAGTCCCAGTTTTCTTCATTACAGATTTATGTGAAGAATTAAAAGCCAAAGAGCTCTTCAATGAATTTAAAAATACAGATGTTATAAAGAAAGTTAAAAGAATTAGGATCGAAGCAGATTAATGTTATTTCACAGCACAAGAGGCGGAGATAAAGATAGGACTTTTGAAGATATCTTAATGCAAGGATTAGCCTCTGATGGTGGCTTATTTATGCCAGATGCATGGCCTCAAGTTAATCTTAATTTATTAAGATCCAAGTCGTCATTTATAGAGGTAGCAAAGGAAATAGTGCCTTTATTTACATCATCTTCTTTTGATAAAGAGGAGGTTATTAATATTTTAGATAATACCTGGCATGATTTTTCAGATGAGGATATTGCACCTTTGAAGCATTTAGATGATAACAAGGCTGTGCTTGAACTTTTTCATGGACCCACTGCAGCCTTTAAAGACTTTGGACTTCAATTGGCAGCAGCCTTTTTTAATAAAGTTTTAAATAAAAATAATAAAACAGCAATTATTTTAGGTGCAACATCAGGTGATACAGGTTCAGCAGCAATAGATGCATGCAAGAATTTTAAATCAATCAAAACCTTCATACTAATCCCAGATGGAAATATGTCTGAAATTCAAAGAAGACAAATGACAACAATAGATGAGGACAATGTCTTTACGCTGCGTATAAGTGGAACATTTGATGATTGTCAGGATATCGTAAAAGATGCTTTTAAAGAAAGATCTTTTTTACAAGATGATCAGTATTTATTAGCAGTTAACTCAATAAACTGGGTAAGAATTATTGGTCAAATTTGCTATTACTTTTATGCATCCCTTAAATTTAATAATCTTAATGAAGATATTAATTTTTCAGTACCAACTGGAAATTTTGGCAATGTATTTGCATGCTATGCAGCCCATAAAATGGGATTACCTCTTAATAAAATTATAGTATCTGTAAATGAAAATGATATTTTAAATAGATTCTTTACCAGCAATGACTATTCAAAGCAGAAAGTGAGTGAAACTGTATCACCAAGCATGGATATAAGTATTGCCAGTAATTTTGAAAGATTAATTTATGATTTCTATTGCGATAGAGATGCAAAAATCTGTAATGATTTTTATGCAAACTTTCCTTCGGATTCGATTAATCTTCCGAATAGTATGTGGGAAAAATCAACAGAATTATTTTTAAGCTACGCTGTTAATGATTTACAAACAATTAAAGCAATTCAGGAAGTTTACGAATCTCATAATTATCTTATTGATCCCCATACTGCTGTAGCTTCAGTGGCGGTTGATAATCTAAGCAAGCAATTAAAAAATTCTACACTGATACTATCGACAGCGCATCCTGCTAAATTTCCAGACTCAATTGCAGAAGCAGGAATAGCCATTAAAGAAATCCCTAAGAGACTAAGTGATGTTTTTGAAAAAGAAGAACGAACATTTGATTTCTCTTCAGATAAGACTGCTATTTTTAATTTTATAGCTAATAATAATTTTTAAATATGGACTCCTCTGAACTTAAAAGCATTTTACTTGATCTACAATCAAGAATTATTGAAATTAGAAACGGTATTTTTGACGTTACTTCAAAAGAAGCAAGGCTGGACGAGATTTCTAGTCAACTATCTCAGGAAGATGTTTGGAGCAATCTGGATCTATCTCAAAAATTAAGTAAAGAAAAAGCCTCAATAGAAAAATCATTAACTTTTTTTCAAACAACTGAAATGCAAGTAAATGATAATTTAACTCTTCTTGAGATGGCTCTAGAGGAATCTGATCTAGAAACCATGAAGGAGATAGAAGTTGATGTGATGATCCTTCAAAAAAGTGTTGAAGATCTTGAATTTAGCAGAATGTTTACAAATAAAATGGATCCTAATAATGCATATATAGACATTCAATCTGGATCTGGAGGAACTGAGGCTCAAGATTGGGCTGAAATGCTTCTTAGAATGTATACAAAATGGGCTGAAAGTAGAGATTTTAATGTCCAAGTTACTGATCTATCTGCTGGCGATGTTGCAGGTATTAAGTCAGCATCTATTCTAGTTGAAGGGGACTATGCATATGGATGGCTTAGAACTGAGACAGGTGTTCATAGATTAGTAAGAAAATCTCCATTTGATTCTGGAAATAGAAGGCATACTTCATTTGCATCAGTATTTATATCTCCTGAAATAGATGAATCTATTGAGATAGAATTAAATAATTCCGATGTTCGTATTGATACTTATAGGGCATCTGGAGCAGGCGGACAGCATGTTAACAAAACTGATTCTGCGGTTAGGCTAACTCACGAGCCAACTGGAATTGTTGCTCAATGTCAGAGCGACAGGTCTCAGCATAAAAATAAAGAAAATGCCTTTAAACAACTAAAATCTAAGCTTTACGAGTTAGAATTACAAAAACAAAAAGATG
>CAYFJC010000060.1:0-5465 GCA_964343355.1 uncultured Gammaproteobacteria bacterium
CTATTTGTTTTTTAATATTATAAAGTCTATTTGGGTATTAAATTTAATAATTAAACAAAACTTTTGATTTCTTTTGTATTTTTTATCTTTTTTAATATTTTTTGCTCTTCATTTATGTCAAATAGTTCTAAATTCTCCCATGATCGCATCCATGTGATCTGTCTCTTAGCAAACTGTCTAGTTGCATAAAGAGCTTTTAAATGAAAAGTTTCATGATCATACTCGCCACTTATAAAACTTAAGGCTTGTTTATAATTTATCGCCCTTAAAGCAGGATGATCGTCTTTTATTGCATAAGTATTCATAATATTTTTTGTTTCTTCTACTAAGCCATCTCCAATAATATCCTCCAACCTCTGCTCAATTCTTTCATGCAATAATTTTCTATTATTTGGAAAAATACCTAACTGCATAACAAAATTATCATTTAAGAAATGATTTTTAGAAATTCTTCCCAATTGAGATGTAAGGCTTTTTTTTGAAAGATGGATAATCTCTAGGGCTCTTATAATGCGCTGTGAATCATTTTCTTCTATTGTGTCAGCATAATCTGAATCTTTTAATTTTAATTCTTTATATAGAGCATTAATACCTTCAGATTCTTTTATTGTTTTCATTTCATCCCTAAATAGATCATCTCTTTCAGGCAAAACATCAAGACCTTTTATAAGTCTTTGAAAGTACATCATAGACCCGCCAACAAGCAGAGGCACTTTACCCTCTTGATGGGCTTTTTGTATAAGTTTGATAGCATCTTTTGTGAAATCTGAGGCTGTATAAATATGTTCAGCTGACATAATATCTATAAGCTGATGAGGATAATTCTCTAATGTTGTTTGGTTTGGCTTGGCTGAACCTAGATTAAAATCCTTATAAACCATAACCGAATCAACACTAATAATTTCGATAGGAAGTTCTGAGTAAAGATCTATTGCCAAATCAGTCTTGCCACAAGCTGTTGGCCCTAAAAGAAATAGTACTGGTTTTTTAAGATTTTTTATCTTGTAGCTCTTTTTATAAAATTCAAATAGCGTCTTCGTCTTTCTCGCCTGTTCTTATTCTTATGGCTTGCTCTAATGGGCTAATAAAAATCTTTCCATCACCTATTTTCCCACTAGATGCTGCAACTGTAATTGCTTCAATAACCTTCTCTAAGATTTCGTCAGTGACAGCTATCTCTATTTTAATTTTAGGTAAAAAATCAATGACATACTCAGCTCCTCTATAAAGCTCTGTATGGCCTTTTTGTCTTCCAAACCCTTTAACTTCCGAAATAGTCATTCCAGATACTCCAATGGCATCCAGTGCTGATCTTACTTCTTCTAATTTAAATGGCTTAATAATTGCTGATACTAGCTTCACTTATTCACTCCATTAAGTTCATGAATTATAGCAGAGAGCTGATAAGCAGATGCGCCACTATTTTTTAAAATCAACATAGTCGCAGACTGCGTCATAGATAAAGTGCTTTTGTCATCATCTAATATACTTATAAATTCTTTTGCTAAACTTTTATAGTCATATACTGACCTGCATGATCCAGTCTTTAGAAATTCTTCTGCAATAGATTCAAAGTTAAACATATGAGGGCCAATAATAATTGGGCATTCAAAAAATGCTGGTTCAATAATATTATGGCCACCTCTTTTAACTAAACTGCCCCCAACAAAAGCCGCTGCTGCATTTTTATAAAGCAAAGATGTTTTTCCAATGGAATCTATAATCATCACTGATGAATTGATATTTATACCTTTAGATTCTATACAAGCTGATATATTTTTTTTAGCTGCAATATTGCTTATCTCTTCAGCTCTATCTGGGTGTCTTGGAACAATAACTAATTTTAGTTTTGGTAGATCTTTAGAAACTTCTATAAAAGCTTTTAAGATAATTTCATCCTCCCCGTTATGCGTGCTTGAGGCCAATATAAATTGGTTATTAATAAATGTTTGGATATGTGGGCTTTCTAATGATTTTAATGGCTCTAAATCATACTTAACTGATCCGGATACTTTTAATGACTCACTTTTGACTCCAAGATCTTTAAATCTTGATTCATGAGAAGATGATTGAGCTAAAACAAGTGTCAATTTTCTGAAAGCTTCTTCAGAAAAAAAACTAAATCTCTTATACGCATTATATGATTTTTCTGACATTCTTCCATTTGATATAACCACAGGTATATCTTTATCAAAAGCTATATTTATCATGGAAGGCCAAACTTCAGTTTCAAAAGTGATAATCAAATTAGGTTGATTTTTATTAATGAAATGTAATACAAATAAGTAAAAATCCCATGCAGCATAACTAATTTGAATATCATGGTCTTTATATAATTCTTTAGCTTTTCTTAATCCAGTTGGAGTAGTTACTGTTAGGATGATATTAGCTTCATTTGTTAAATTTTTAATTATATTTTGGGAGCCTATAACCTCTCCAAGACTTACAGCATGAAACCATATAATTTTTTTATCTGGTGCAAAGTTATGCGTTTGCTTTGAAATACCAAATCTTTGAAGAAAGTTAGATCTATAATCTTTATCATATAAGCTTTTATAAAATATCCTAAAACCAAATATTGGTGTCAGTAAGATTAATATTAGATTGTATAAAAAAAGTTTCATAAATTAATACATGTAATAATACATGGAAGAAATTAGCTATGAAGAAAAAAATATTAATAATAATAATTAATCTCTGGAAGATGCTAGTTAGTCTGCCTAGATTTATGCACAAACCTCTTGGTTATTTGATTGGTCTAATTTTTTATACACTCCCTCTAAACCGCAATTTATATAGTAAAAAAAATATTGATCTTTGTTTTGCAGAACTAGATTCTGATCAAAGAGGTAAGATTTATAAAAAAAATATATTCAATTCTGGAATAACCATTATAAGCACTGGCATAGCCTGGTTTTGGAGTAATAAAAGAATAAATAAATCAATTAAATATAATATTAAGGGTTTGGACAGCTTGGTTAAAGAACAAGAAGACGGTAATGGGGTTTTGCTTATATTTAAGCATTCTCTTCATCTTGAATTGGATTCAAGGATCTTGGGAATGAATATACCTGTATACGGTGTAGAGAGAGTTCATAATTCTGATTATTTTGATTCAGTTCAGTCCTCTGGAAGATTAAAAGGTTTAAAAGACTCTGCTGATAAAAATCAACCTATTAAATTTATTAGATGGTTAAAAACAGGCAAAACTGTGCTCTATGCAATTGATCAAGACTATGGAATTAATTCATCAGAAGTTATGAAATTCTTTAATAATGATGCAGCAACCATAACTGCACCCTACAAGATAGTGGAAAGCTCGAAATGTAAGACATATTTTTTAAATAGTTATATAGAGAATAATACTTTAATTCTTTCGATAGAAAGTTTTATTGGAGATATGAGCTCGCCAATAAATTTCTCACAATCAATAAATAATTTTATAGAAAATAAAGTTAAGCTTCATCCTGATGAGTATTTATGGCAACATCGCAGATTCAAATCAACACTTGGTAAGGATAATTTTTATAAATGATTGATCTTAAAGGAATCGAAAATATAAAAGGTTTTATGCCTGATCATGAAGGTAAAGCTCTCATGTCATGGGCTTCATCATTCTCTCGAATTGGTCCCTTGCTTGAAATAGGAAGTTTTTGTGGGAAGTCTTCAATTTACTTAGGCTTGGCTTGTAAAAAAGAAAATCAGGTAGTTTTTACTATTGATCATCATAAAGGCTCTGAAGAGCATCAGCTTAATGAGGAATATTTTGATTCTGAGATTTACGACTATAACTTAAATGCAGTAAATACCTTTCCACTCTTTATAAAAAATATAAGAATATTTAATCTGGAAGATACAGTAATACCTATAGTTAGCTCATCAACAGCAGCAGCAAAAGGCTGGAATAAAAATCTTGGTATGGTTTTTATAGATGGAAGTCATTCATTAGAGTCTGCAACTTTAGATTATGAGGGCTGGCAATCTTATATTAAAAAAGGAGGAGCTTTAGTGATCCATGATATTTTTGAAGATCCTGAGCTAGGTGGTCAAGCGCCATATGAGATATATAAAAGAGCCCTAAGTGAAGGCTATAAATTGCATGAAAGAGTAGACACGATAGTGTGCTTAACTAAGGATTTTTGATCTGAGAATCAATAAATAAATTACATCCATCGGTAAATTTATAGAGAGAATCAGCGGCCAATATCATAGCACCCGAAGTCCATGATGGTTTTTCATCTGGCCAAAATATATTTTCAACATACTGCCATCCCATGTAAGGAATATTATTATCATCAGAGATACTCAAGGATTCTAAAAATATGTCTTGTGCTAAATTTAGCTCTTCTGCTTTTACTGCAGCAATTACAAACTCATTAGTTTCAGCAACAGTTACCCATGGCTCTTCTTTAACGCATTTAATTCCGACTCCTTCAACATAAAATTCTGAAAGAGTTTTATTTATGATTTTTTTACTTTCCTCTGTGTTGAAAGCTCCTGAAATTATTGGGTAATACCAATCCATAGAAAACCTTTTTCTATCTATTTGGATATCAAATAACCCATCTGGATTTCTTATAGCTTTTCTTAATTTAAGATATGCAGTTTCCCAACTATCTAACATCAATTTGTCTGTATCTTTAATAATCTTAGATAAGGCAATTGCGCATTCTAAACTTTTTAAAATAGAGGATGAGCCAGTTATTAAATAATCATCTCCAGGTAAGCCTTCCTCATTAAGACACCAGGGGATTGTTCCTTTATTATTTTGTAGGTTTAAGCAAAAATTAATACCCTTGCTAGCATGAGGCCAAATTGATTTAACGTAATCTAAGTCTTTAGATACCAAGTAATAATGAAGCAATCCAGTGCTCATATAGCATGAAAAATGAGTCTGTTTATTCGTTTGAATTGCCTTGTCATCGATAAATTCACTATACCAACTTCCATCTTTATTTTGATTAGCGATCAACCAATTAAATCCAAGTTTTGCACCCTCTAAATTTCCTAAAGTAGTTAGACCCATTATGGATTCAATATGATCCCATGGATCAAGCTTTCCACCCCTAAGAGAAGGAATTGCCCCTGAAGGTGACTGACAGGATTTTATGTAATCTTCTATTGGTTTATAAAAATCTAGATGAGTATACTCAAGACTTTTAAATGTCTTTTTTGCAGGCATGTACATTATTTTTTTTGGTAATACATGGCAATACTTTTTCCAAGTATTGGATTAAGAATCTTATCAAGAACTTCAAGATATAAAGGTTTTTCTAGTATCTGTTTTTCCAGAACCTTTTTATAAGCTCTGACTAATATATTTGTTTCTTGCGTTTTCCAAAACATACATCTTAACCACCAATATGGCGCATGAAGTGAATGAAATTTTTCAGAAGAAATATAATTAAAACCATGGCTTGAAATTGTATCGATTGCTTGTTTTTTCTTAAAAATTCTTACATGAC
>CAYFJC010000061.1:0-5122 GCA_964343355.1 uncultured Gammaproteobacteria bacterium
TGCAGGGTCTCCCTGTGTGAGAGTAGGAAATCGTCAGGCTTTTATTTTAGAGCCCGCTTTATGCGGGCTTTTTTTTGTTTAGAATTAAATAAAGAATGCTTACAATAGTGTAAGCTCTTATTTTTAGGAATTAATATGATTATTGGCTTAACTGGCGGAATTGGATCAGGTAAATCTGCCGCTGGAAATGAATTCGAGAATCTTGGTATTACTGTAATAGATGCAGATTCTATTGCTAAAGAGGCTTCTTCTCAAAACTCAATTGCTTATACTAAAATAGTGGACCATTTTGGTAACAGTATTCTTGATGATTCAATGAATATTGATAGAAAAAAGTTAAGAGATATCATCTTTACTGATAATTCACAAAAAAAAATTCTAGAAAGTTTTCTTCATCCAGTAATTAGAGAAAATATATCCAGTGCTGTTTTAGCATCAAGATCTAAATATACAATCATCATGGTTCCTTTGATATATGAAACCAAATCCATGAATCAATATGACAGAATATTAGTTATAGACTGTAAAGAAGAGATTCAATTATTAAGAGCTTCTAATAGAGATAATTCAAGCCTAGAAGATATTCAAAAAATATTACAATCTCAAGCAACAAGACAAGAGCGATTAAGTATAGCTAATGAAGTTATTATTAATAACTCTTCTTTTGAGACGCTTCGAGAGCAAGTTATTCAGATACATCAAACTTATATGGAGCTAACCAATGAATGAATGTCCAAATTGCAATAAACGAAATATTGATCTTTCATCTAAAAATAATTCTAGACCATTCTGCTCTGAGCGTTGTAAGTTGATTGATTTTGGTTCATGGGCTGGCGAGGAGAACGTTGTCTCAAGACCTATTGAGTCTGAAGATTTTTATGAGGAATAGTAATTAACTATTTCCCATGACATTGCTTATATTTCTTTCCTGATTTACACCAACAAGGTTCATTTCTGCCAATCTTAGGCTCTTCTCTTTTAATTGGTTGAATTTCAGTCGGTTTTTGTGGGCTATTATTTGGCAGATTAGATGTGTTAAATTCTTCTTTTTTTAATTCCAATTCATTATCTTCTATATTTGAGCTACTATTTTTTAGATTACTTACTTCTGCAGGAGAAGTTAGTTGAAGTGTGAATAGAATTCTAATTGTCTCTTTATTTATTTCATCCAACATATCCTCAAACATTGAATAAGCTTCTCGCTTATATTCATTTTTAGGATTTTTTTGCGCATACGCTCTTAACCCAATACTTTGTCTTAGGTGATCAATTTCAGCAAGATGCTCTTTCCAATGAACGTCTAAAACTTGAAGCATTACCTGTTTTTCTAGTATTAACCTTGTATCCGCTAAATTAGAATATTTTTCTTTGAAATAATTGTGTGCATTTCTAGTAATTATTTCTGCGATTGTTTCTGGAAGTAATGACTTATCTTCTTGAACAATATTTTGAATATTTGAATCAATACCAAAGGTAGTAGAAAGATGCTCCTCTAACTCTTTAAGCTCCCACTGTGATTCAACTGATTCTATTGGAATAAAATCATTAACAGATGAGGTAAATTGATCATTAATTAGTTCATTGATGGTTTCACTGATATCAGATTCTTCCAGGAGCTGATTTCGTAATGAATAAATAGCTTGCCTTTGATCATTAGCAACATCATCGTACTCAAGAAGATTTTTTCTTATATCAAAATTTCGACTTTCTATTCTTCGTTGAGCATTTTCTATACCTCTTGATAACATTCTATGCTCAATATGATCCTCTCCTAAGCCAACCCTTTCAAATAAAGCTCTTCTACTGTCTGAAATAAATAATCTAAGTAAATCATCATCAAGAGATAAAAAGAACTGAGAATAACCAGGATCTCCTTGTCTACCAGATCTTCCTCTTAATTGATTATCTATTCTTCTTGATTCATGTCTTTCTGTTCCAAGAATATGAAGCCCACCTGCTTCAAGAACATTTTTATTCTTAGTTTCCCAATCAGAATCACCTACTTCTTTTTTTCCACCTAAAACTATATCTGTTCCTCTACCTGCCATATTAGTTGCAATAGTAACCATTCCAGCTTTACCTGCATTAGCTATAATTTCAGCCTCTTTTTCGTGGTGCTTAGCATTAAGAATTTGATGCGGTATTTTTCTTGCTTGCAATAATTCAGAGACTTCTTCTGATGACTCTACTGATGCAGTTCCAACAAGAATAGGCGCCATTTTAGATCTTAAAGACTCTATTTCATTAATTAATGCTTTATATTTTGAGGCCTTTGTAAGAAATACTAAATCATTTTTATCATCTCTAATCATTGGTTTATGGGTAGGTATTATCACTACATCTAATCCATAAATTTCTTTAAATTCTGCTGCCTCAGTGTCAGCAGTTCCCGTCATACCTGAAAGCGTTTTAAACAATCTAAAAAAGTTTTGGAAAGTAGTTGAAGCTAAAGTTTGAGACTCTCTTTGAATCGGAACATTTTCTTTGCATTCAAGCGCCTGATGAACTCCTTCAGACATTCGTCTTCCTTGCATTGTTCTGCCTGTATGTTCATCTATTAAAAGGACTTCATTATTTCTTACAAGATAATGAACATTCTTATTAAAAAGGAATGTTGCTCTAAGTGTTGCCTGAACAAATCGCATAATCTTTAAATTTGATACAGAATAAAGACCATCTGATTGAGTAAGAACTCCAAGCGATTCAAGCTCTGATTCAACTAAAATATATCCGTCATCTGTAAGCTCAATTGATCTATTTTTTTCATCAATAATATAATGACCTCTTTCATGGTCCTGTAATGGCTCTTCTTCGGTTTCTTCGCGTAATTGCTTTTGAAGTTTCGGTATAATTTTTTTAATTTGTTTATATAACTCAGAACTTTCATTTGAAGGCCCTGATATTATTAAAGGAGTTCGCGCCTCATCAATTAAGATCGAATCAACTTCGTCAATAATTGCAAAGTCCAAAGAGCATTGAGCTCTATCTTCAACACTTAACGCCATATTATCCCTTAGATAATCAAAGCCTAATTCATTATTTGTTGCATAAATAATATCTGATTTATATGCTTCTATTTTATCTTCAGTAGATTGACCTGAGTATATTGTGCCTACAGAAAGACCTAAAAATTCATATATTGGTCTCATCCATTCAGCATCTCGCTGGGCTAAATAATCATTTACAGTAACAAGAACCACTTTATTGTTTATGCTTGCATTTAAGAATGCTGGCAAGGTAGCTACAAGAGTTTTACCTTCACCAGTTTTCATTTCAGAAATATTTCCTTCAGCTAAAGAAATGCCACCAAAAAGCTGTGAATCAAAATGCCTTAGCCCTAAAGTTCGAACACTTGCTTCTCTTACAGCAGCATATGCAATAGGCAGTATCGAATAGATATCATTATTTTCTATAAATTGATCATTAAGAGTTTCTTTAAGGGTAAGAAAAAATTTATCATCTTTCCCATGCATCTCATCTGAAAGCCTATTTATCTTATCAACAAGGTGCTGCATCTTCCTGATAGTTCTATCATTACTAGATCCAAAGATTTTTGAAAATATATTAAGCATTAATTACTTTAGTTTTAAAAATTTCTAATTTATTTATTATGACGCAGTTATCTTACGTAATATCACCAAATGGCGGCCTTACATAAGAAATGGGGGCATTATCTAGATTTTCAAACTCTACAATTTCATAAGCCTCTTCTGACTCTATAATTTTTCTTAAAAGTTGATTATTTAATGCATGACCAGATTTATAACCAGAGAATTCTCCAATTAGGTTGCCACCCAGCAAATATAGATCACCGATAGCATCTAGCATCTTATGTTTTACTATCTCATCATTAAATCTCAATCCTTCTTCGTTAATAATTTCATTTTCTCCAAAAGCAATTGCATTAGCTACACTTGCTCCTAACGAAAGACCTTTTGTTTTTAAATCATTGAGATCAGCTAAATTGCCAAATGTTCTTGCACGACATACCTCTTTAACAAAAGAGGTTGATGAAAAATCTATAACAGATTCTGATGGAAGAGTTTTGTGTACAGGGTGATCAAAATCAACTTTAAAAGAGACTTTAAATCCATCAAAGGGTTTTATCGTTGCAAAAGCATCATCTCTTTTTGACGTAACTTCTTTTTTAACTTTAATAAATTTTTTCATTCCTTCTTGCTCTTCAAGACCAGCAGACTGAAGAAGAAAAACAAATGGCCCAGCACTTCCATCCATTATTGGAACTTCGCAACCATCAAGCTTAATAATGCAATTATCTATTCCTAGACCAGCAATAGCTGATAAAAGATGCTCAATTGTATGAACTTTAATACCATCTTTAACTAATGTGGTAGACATGCTTGTTTCGCCGACATATTCCGCAAGCGCTGGTATCTCTATAGAGGAATCAATGTCAGTTCTTATAAACCTAATCCCAGAATTCACCTCTGCAGGAACTAATTCCATATTAACTTTTATACCTGTATGCAAGCCTATGCCGGTAGCTTTGATGGCGTTTCTTAAGGTTCTTTGTTTTAGCATCTTACAAGTCTAATATAATATAAATTCATATCAAGCTAATTCTTAGCCTGATCCCTTTGCCTTACAGCTTCGTTTAGAATCACTCCAGTAGCGACTGAGACATTTAAACTTTTAAAGTTTGCATTACCACTCAGGCAAATCACATTGTCACATATCTCAAGAGTTTTTTGTCTTACCCCTGTCTCCTCTGAACCCATAACTAATGCAGTGGGCTGGCTTAAATCTTCATCATAATAAAGAGCTTTAGCATGCTCACTTAAGCCTAAAATCTGCATCCCACCTTCCTTTAAATATTTAATACAGTTAACTAAATTTGTGACATGAAATATATTTAATACCTCAAACCCTCCTGCTGATACTTTATGAGCAATAGCATTAGTTGGCGCACATTGATGTTTATTAATTATTACAGCATCTACACCCGATACAGCAGCCGATCTAACACAGGCTCCTAGATTTCTTGGGTCAATAATATTATCTAGTATTAATATGAGAGGGCTCTTAGTCTTAAAACTTTCTACAAGTATTTTGAGATCTTGAAATGAAGGTTGCGGTTCTTTTTTTATAGTTGCTTCAGGCT
>CAYFJC010000062.1:0-4953 GCA_964343355.1 uncultured Gammaproteobacteria bacterium
GTAACGGGTTAATTACACAAATTATTGGAGCGGTTATCGATGTTGAATTCGAAAAAACTAATGTTCCAAGAATATATGAAGCACTAACTATTGATGAAACTGGAACAGTTTTAGAAGTTCAGCAGCAGCTTGGTGATGGAGTTGTTAGAACTATTGCTATGGGTGTTACAGAAGGCTTAAAAAGAGGCCTTGATGTTTCAAGAACGAATGCCCCTATTTCAGTTCCTGTGGGCGAAGAGACTCTAGGAAGAATTATGGATGTTCTAGGAAATCCTATTGATGAAAGAGGACCAATAGGTGAAAAGGAAAAAATGCCTATTCACAGAAAACCTCCTACTTATACAGAATTAGCTGCATCCAATGATTTGCTTGAAACAGGCATTAAAGTTATCGACCTTATGTGTCCTTTTGCAAAAGGTGGAAAGGTTGGGCTATTTGGTGGAGCTGGTGTTGGTAAGACAGTTAACATGATGGAGCTGATTAATAACATTGCTACTGAGCATTCAGGATTATCAGTTTTTGCAGGAGTAGGAGAGCGAACCAGAGAAGGTAATGATTTCTATTTCGAAATGCAAGAATCAGGAGTTGTTAATGTTGAAAAACCTTTAGAGTCAAAAGTTGCCATGGTATATGGTCAGATGAACGAGCCTCCAGGAAATAGACTTAGAGTGGCCTTAACAGGACTAACTATGGCTGAAAAATTTAGAGACGAGGGCAGAGATGTGCTTTTATTTATTGATAATATTTATCGTTATACTCTTGCTGGAGTTGAAGTTTCAGCTTTGCTTGGAAGAATGCCATCAGCTGTTGGGTACCAGCCAACATTAGCTGAAGAAATGGGAGCGCTGCAAGAAAGAATTACTTCTACTAAAGCTGGTTCTATTACTTCAATCCAAGCGGTCTATGTTCCAGCTGATGATTTAACAGATCCTTCGCCAGCAACAACGTTTGCTCATTTGGATGCAACGGTTGTTTTATCTAGATCTATTTCTGAGCTTGGAATTTATCCTGCGGTAGATCCATTGGATTCAACGAGCAGACAGCTCGAACCTTTTACTGTTGGACAAGAGCATTACGATGTTGCCCAAGGGGTTCAGCAGATCTTACAAAGATATAACGAGCTAAAAGATATTATTGCTATTTTAGGTATGGATGAATTATCTGAAGAAGACAAAGAGCTAGTTGCACGAGCAAGAAAAGCACAAAGATTTTTATCTCAACCCTTTACTGTTGCTGAAATATTTACAGGCACCCCGGGCAAATATGTATCACTAGAAGATACTATTAAAGCTTTTAAAGGAATCCTGGCTGGTGACTATGACAGTCTGCCAGAACAGGCTTTTTATATGGTGGGTACTATAGAAGAAGCAGTAGAAAAAGCTAAAACATTATAAGTATGAGCAATATTAAGATCAGCATAGTGTCCTCCAGTGAGGAAATTTATTCAGGCGAAGCCACTATGGTTTTTGCTACTGGATCACTAGGCGAGCTTGGTATAGCACCCGGACATACTCCTTTGTTAACAGGTCTAGCGCCTGGGCCTGTTAGAGTTCAAAACGGCTCAGAAGAAGAAACCTTCTTTTGCTCAGGCGGCTTTGTGGAAGTTCAACCAGATATGGTTACTATTTTGTCTGATACAGCCGAAAGAGCTGATAGCCTAGATGAATCAGAAGCCTTAAAAGCCAAAGAGGCAGCAGAGCAAAGTTTAGCCGATCAGCAGTCAACAATTGACTACGCAAAAGCAGCAGCGCAACTCGTCGAAGCCGTCGCAAGATTAAAAACTATTCAAAAACTGCGCAAAAACATTTAAGGTTAGTCTTTAACTTTAAAATATTGTGAATATACATACTATTATTCTTGCAGCCGGAGCTGGCTCTAGAATGAAATCTAATAAAGCCAAAGTTCTCCAAACCATTGGCGGTATGTCTATGCTCCAAAGAGTTCTTCAAACAACAACACGCCTTCACTCAAAATCCACAGTTGTTTTAGGACATGATAAAGAGGGTGTATTAAAGCATCTCCAAAATATTGCAGGCGATATTTCTACAGTCATTCAAACCCATCAACTTGGAACGGCTGATGCAGTAAAAAGTGCTATGCCTCATACCAGCAAGGATGAAACAGTCTTAGTGCTATATGGCGATGTTCCCCTGGTATCAGAAAACTCCTTAAGAGAATTAATTAAAAAAGCAGAGGGCGGTTTCTCAATTCTTACTACCTCTCTAGATAATCCGTTTGGATATGGCAGAGTGGTCACCAATGCTGACAACATAGCCCAAGCTATAGTTGAAGAAAAAGATGCAACTGCTGACGAAAAGCTTATTAAAGAAATTTTCACAGGTATTTTATGTATAAACCAAGAGCTTTTAGAGGCCGGACTCCAAGAAGTTACCAATGATAACGCAGCCCAAGAGTTTTATTTAACTGACCTAGTTAAGATTATTTCTGCAAAAGGGATTAATATAATACCTGTTACCGCAAATAATGATGAGGTAAGGGGAGCAAACAGTAAATCAGAGCTCGAGGCGCTAGAATCAATACTAAGAAATATGAACGCACAAGACTTATTAGACAAAGGCATCACACTAGCCGACAAATCAAGAACAGACGTTAGAGGCAGCGTAGATGCTGGTAATGACTGCTCTATTGATATCAATGTGATATTAGAAGGCAATATTAAGCTTGGAAATGGAGTTTCTATTGGCGCAAACAACTATTTAAAAGATGTCGTCATTGGCGATAACACCACTATCGAGCCCTTTTCTCATCTTTGCAATGCAAAGGTTGGTTCACAATGTAGTATCGGCCCTTATGCTCGACTAAGAGAGGGCAGCGTAATTGAAGATGGAGCTAAAGTTGGTAACTTTGTAGAAACTAAAAAGACAACTTTAGGCAAAGGCGCTAAAGCTAATCACTTTACCTACCTTGGTGATGCAGAGGTTGGCGAAAACACTAATATTGGCGCGGGAACGATTACTTGTAATTATGACGGGACCAATAAACATCAAACCACTATAGGCAGTGATAGCTTTATTGGTACTAATTCATCACTCGTTGCGCCAGTTGAGATTGGTAACAATGCATATGTAGGAGCTGGCTCTGTTATTACTAAAGATGTTCCAGATAATGCTTTGGCCGTGGGTCGAGGCAAACAGGTAATCAAAGAAGATTGGTCTAAGGATAAAAAATAATGTGTGGAATTATAGCTGCTGCGTCTACTAGAAACGTTGGTAAACTTTTAGTACAAGGTCTCCATAAAATGGAGTACAGAGGTTATGACTCTGCCGGCATAGCCCTGCATCAAAACGACTCAATAGCTCACCTCAGAGCGCTTGGAAAAGTTCAGCTACTTGAAGACAAGATGGTTATTGAAAAACCAAAAAGCAAGCTGGGTATAGCACATACAAGATGGGCAACCCATGGCGAGCCATCAGAAATAAACGCTCATCCCCATCAATCAAAAAATAACGTTTATATAGTTCACAACGGCATCATCGAAAATTACATAGAACTCAGAGAGTCTTTAATCAAAGATGGTTATGAGTTCTTATCCCAAACAGACTCAGAACTCATAGCTCATTTGCTTGATCTTTATCTTAAGCAAGGCAACAACATGATTGATGCTATGTATCTTGCAAAAGCAAAACTAGAAGGCGCGTATGCCATTGCAGCTATTGATATCAATGACAGCGAACATCTTGTAGTTGCAAGAAACAAGTCGCCTTTATTATTGGGCCTAGGCACAGATGAAATACTAGCTGCATCTGACCCCTTGGCAATTGGTCAATTAACCAATGAATTTATCTTTTTAGAAGACGGCGATGTGGCTGAAATTTCAGCAGAAACTTTCACAATTTTTGATGCAAATAAAAAACAAGTCACCAGAGAGATTACAAAGATAGATATTTCCAGTCAGGCAACTTCCAAAGGTGAATACAAGCATTATATGGAAAAAGAAATTTACGAGCAGCCACAAGCGATTCTAAATACCATTGATGGCCGAATAGGTGGCGAAGATGTTTTAGATAATATTTTTGGTCTGGGCTCAACTGAATTATTTGCAAAGGTGAAGCGAATCCAAATAGTAGCCTGTGGAACCAGCCTGCATGCCGGCCGTGTAGCAGCCAATTGGTTTTCCTCTATTTCTGAACTTCCTTGCCAAATTGATTATGCAAGTGAGTATAGATATAGGAATCCCCATGTTGATGAGGACTCTTTATTAATTACTATTTCCCAATCAGGTGAAACAGCAGATACGCTTGCAGCATTAAGATACGCAAAAGAAAAAGACTATTTAGCCTCGGTTGGAATTTGTAATGTTCCAACAAGCTCTTTGGCTAGAGAATCAGATTTTGTCTTATTTACCAATGCAGGACCTGAGATCGGGGTTGCATCCACCAAAGCATTTACCACTCAACTTGCTGGCCTTATGCTCTTGGCACTATCTTTAGCAAAAAGCAGAGAATTAAATCCAATGCTAAGAACTCGAGTGGTTACTGCGCTAAGAACTTTACCAGAAGTTATTAATGAGACTTTAGAGCTCAAAGAGCAAATTTTAGAAATAGCTCCTGCTATAGCCAGCAAAGACAATGCGCTTTTCTTGGGAAGAGGCATCTTTTACCCGATTGCAAAAGAGGGCGCCTTAAAATTAAAAGAGATTTCATATATTCATGCTGAAGCTTATCCAGCCGGCGAACTCAAACATGGACCACTGGCGCTCATAGATGAAAATATGCCAGTTATTGCGTTAGCTCCAGAGAGTGAAATTGCAGAAAAGCTTGTATCTAATTTAGAAGAAGTCAAAGCCAGAGGTGGAACCCTTTACGTATTTGCAGATCCATCAGTAACCATGGATGTAAATAATGGCGCTGTGATCAGCATGCCTAAGTGTGACTTTTTCTTAACACCTATTATTTATACTATTCCTCTTCAGCTGCTTTCTTATGAAGTAGC
>CAYFJC010000063.1:0-4892 GCA_964343355.1 uncultured Gammaproteobacteria bacterium
TAAAGATGGTAATGACAGATGGACAACTGAAATTGTTGGTAATCAGTTTAATTTCCTAGATTCACGACCAAGCCAGGGTGATTCCTCAATGGATCAATCTAGCTCTAGCTCATTATCACAAAGTGATAACACTGGAATCTCAGAAGAAGATATACCTTTTTAAAACATTGTTATAGTGGAAGAATATAAGACCATTCATTTTAAAGAAGATGACTCTATTGGTCTTATAACCCTAAATCGCCCTGAAAAATTAAATGCTTTTAATTCAAGAATGATGGCTGAAATGCTTGATGTTTTTGATCATATAGACGCAGAAGATTCAATTAAAGCTGTAATTATTACAGGTGAGGGCAGGGCTTTTTGTGCTGGAGCAGACCTATCTGCGGGAGCAGAGACTTTTAATTCAGAGTTTGATACATCAGCAGAGTATGAAGCGGACTTTAGAAGAGATTCTGGAGGCATACTAACTCTTAGAATGTATAACTGTTTAAAACCTATCTTGATTGCTTGCAATGGAGACGCTGTAGGTATTGGAGCTTCATTACAATTAGCTGCAGATATTAGAGTTTCTTCTTCCTCTAGTAGATTTGGTTTTGTATTTGCAAAAAGAGGTATCGTTCCAGACGCATGTTCGAGTTGGTTTTTACCAAGAATTGTAGGGATATCAAAAGCACTGGAATTATGTTTTTCTGGAGAATTATTTAGTGCAAAAGATGCTCTAAAATTTGGACTAGTCAATTACATGTTTGAGCCATCTGAATTAATGCATGAAACTAAGATGCTAGCTAAAAAGCTAATTTCAAATACTGCACCAGTCTCTGTGGCCCTTACAAGACATATGATATGGGATATGTCTTCTGCGCCTAGTCCAGAAGACGCACACATCATAGATAGCAAAGCTATTGATTCAAGGGGAGCATCTAATGATGCAGAAGAAGGAGTCATGTCTTTTCTCGAAAAGCGAGAAGCAAAATATGTAAATAAAATATCTACCGATATGCCAGCTTTTTTCCCTTGGAGAAAAAGCAAGTTTGATAAACCAAAATAATCTTTTTTAAAAAATGCTATTTGATTCCTATAAATTAAAAAATACTTTATTAAGAAATAGAATTGTTATGGCGCCTATGACTCGAAGTCAGTCTCCTGGAGGCATTCCTACTGATGAGGTTGCATCCTACTATGAAAGGAGAGCCAAGGCAGAGGTGGGTCTCATAATCACTGAAGGAGTTGAAGTTAGTCACAAAGCTTCAAGCGCATATCCCAATGTTCCAAGGCTTGACAGTTCTGCTGCTAGAGATGGGTGGAGAAAAGTTATTAAAGGAATTAAAAAACATGATGGAGCAGTTATAGCTCAGTTATGGCATTGTGGCGGCTTTAGAAAAGCTGGAATGGGACCAGATCCAGAAGTTCCTGGTCACACAGCCTCCGGACTTGTTAGGCCTGGTAAAAGAGTTGCACACGCAATGACTGCAGAAGATATTAATGAGACTATTGAAGCATTTGCATTAGATGCAAAACGTTGTGAAGAAATAGGCTTTGATGGAGTTGAAATTCATGGTGCGCATGGTTATTTGATTGATAATTTTTTTTGGGGCGGTACTAATGAGAGAGAAGATTTGTATGGCGGATCAATAGAAAGTCGTTCTCAGTTAGCAACTAATATAGTTAAAGCTATTAAATCAAACGTAAGTGAAAATTTCATTATTGGTTTAAGATTTTCACAATGGAAGCAGCAAGATTATGAGGCTAGGTTAGCTTCATCACCAGAAAATCTTAAAAAAGTTATCGGCCCTCCTGCAGAAGCTGGTCTTGATTATCTTCACTCAAGCATGAGGAGGTTTTGGGAAAGTGAATTTGAGGGTTCAAAAGAAAATCTAGCTTATTGGACAAAAAAACTTACTGGCCTCCCTACAATCAGCGTTGGCAGTGTTGGTCTTGATTCAGATTTTATAGATATGAGTGCTCCCGCATCACCAGCTAACATCGACAAGGCCATTAGAGATATTTCAAATAGTAAATACGATATGGTAGCAGTAGGCAGAGCTCTTCTAGCCGACCATGAGTGGGTTATTAAGATGAAAGAGGGCAGAGTTAAAGATGTGATTCCTTATACTCAGGAAGCTTTGTATAAACTTTATTAATTAAAATTTACTGAATATAAGGCTGGCATTAGTCCCACCAAAACCAAAAGAGTTACTCATAACAGAATCTAGCTCTTTATTTAAAGTTTCTTGATTAATATGCAATCCATTAGCTTCATCCACAATGTTATCAATATTAATTGATGGAGCAATAAAACTATCTTGCATCATCATTATTGAATAAATTGCTTCTTGAGCTCCAGTTGCTCCCAGTGAATGTCCCGTCATAGATTTTGTAGAACTTATGATTGGAGTATTACTTCCAAAGACACTCTTAATAGCGTTTAATTCTGCAATATCTCCTACCGGCGTACTTGTTCCATGAGTATTAATATAATCAACATCTTTACCAAGTATTTTTAATGCTTCTTGCATACACCTCTTTGCGCCTTCCCCAGAAGGAGCCACCATGTCATATCCATCAGAATTTGCAAAATATCCACTAAGTTCTGCAAGAATCTCAGCATTTCTCTTTTTTGCATGCTCTTCACTTTCAAGAATAACAATTCCAGCACCACCAGAAATAACAAAACCATCCCTATTTTTATCAAATGGCCTTGAAGCGCTTTTTGGTAAGTCATTTTTAGATGAAGAAAGAGCTCCCATGGCATCAAACATAGATGAGGATGTCCAATGCTCATCCTCAGCACCACCTGCAATGACTATATCCTGTTTCCCGCTTTGGATAAGCTCCGCTGCATGACCAATACAATGAGCGCTTGTTGAACAAGCAGAGGATATAGAGTAATTGACTCCTTTAACCTTTAAAGCTGTCCCTAAAATTGCAGATACAGTACTACCCATGGTTTTAGTAACTGCATATGGTCCGATTCTTTTTGGGCTTTTATTTCGTGCAATATCTGATGCGATAATTTGACTTTGTGATGAGGCTCCACCAGAGCCTGCGACTATACCTGTTTTTGGAGAATCTAAATTCTCTTCATTTAGTCCAGCCATAGAAATTGCTTCAAGCGCTGCAAGATAGGCATAAGCTGCTGCATTACTCATAAATCTAAGAAGCTTTCTATCAATTAGATTTTCAAGCTCTAAATTAATTGATCCAGATACATGGCTTCTAAAACCCATGTCAGAATAGGTTGGATTAAAAGATATCCCAGATTTCCCTAATTGAAGAGATTCAATTACTTCAGTTTTAGAATTACCAATACAAGAAATGATTCCATATCCAGTCACTACTACTTTCTTCATACTAAAAACTACTAGTGTCCTTAAAAAGTCCAACTTTAAGATTTTCTGCAGAATATACATGCCTATCATCAACAAACATTTTTCCATTTGCCAAACCAAGTACAGCACCTCTGTTTATAACTCTCTTTATATCTAATTCATACCTAACAGTTTTAGATGTTGGTAAAACTTGACCAAAAAATTTAACCTTCTCTGCACCAAGAGCTCTTCCCACTCCAGGCAGTCCACTCCACAAAAGATAAAACCCTAACAGTTGCCACATTGCATCAAGACCCAAGCAGCCTGGCATAACTGGGTCGCCTTTAAAATGAACATCAAAAAACCATAAATCTGGGTTTATGTTTAAGTGAGCAATAATAGAACCTTTCTCAAAGGCTCCGCTTGAGTTATCAATTAGAGATATGTTATCAAACATTAACATTTCATTTGAGGGCAATTTCCCATCATCAGGACCAAATAGATTTCCTTCAGAACACAATATTAATTCTTCTTTTGAGTATTTACTTTGAGGTTTAAACATTATTTGGTTCTTTCATATGAAAACTTAGTCAAGTTTAGCATTTCTTCTCTAATTTTTTTATTTTCAATCTTATTAGCTAGTCGCGTCGATTTTTTAATATAACTTTTTAAGAGTTCTTCAGTTTTATAATTTCCACCTAGAGCATTAATCTTTTCTATAACCTGAGGACCGATATTTTCTTTTTTATCTCCTAGGAAGCTCTGTAACAATTTTTTCTCTTTAGAATTTGCAGCCTTCATTGCAAAATAAAGAGGGTAAGTTATCTTTTCCTCCCTCAAGTCTTGCAATGTTGGCTTTCCTAAATGCTTGGCATCATGAGAGTAATCCAACATATCATCTTTAATCTGAAAAGCTATTCCTAAGTATTTAGCAAAATTACTAATAGTATTAATATACTTTTTATCATCTTTCGCAACGAGAATAGCTCCACATTTTGCTGACGCCTCAAAAAGTCTCCCTGTTTTGTAATAACTTACTTGAATTAATTCATCAAGCGTAACTTCTTTTCTCCCAATAAGATCTAATTGGATAAGCTCTCCTTTAGAAATATCATTCGTTGCCTTAGATAATTCGTTAAGTATTTTAATATTTGATAACTCAACCATTAACATAAAAGCTTTTGAATAAATAAAGTCTCCCATAAGAACTCCATGAGAGTTAGTCCAAAAATTATTTATTGTTTCCATACCTCTTCTAAGTGGAGAGTCATCCACTACGTCATCATGAACTAGTGTTGCTGTGTGCAGAAGCTCAATAATTGCTGCAACCTGAACTCTTTTTACAGTTTTTCTTTTATCACTTCCTGATGCAATAAGACTTAAAAGGGGCCTTAACTGCTTCCCATTCTGCTTGAATATATAGTCATATAATTCTTGAATAACTGTTTCATTGATAATCTCACTTTTTATAAGTTTGTTTACCAGCTTTAGTTCTTTTTTATATGAGTCATCGATTAATTTCATTAGCACTCCTAATTGCATCAAAATTATACATAACTATTGATAAATTCCTCATTAAAGCGT
>CAYFJC010000064.1:0-4711 GCA_964343355.1 uncultured Gammaproteobacteria bacterium
CTATGAAAGCCCACTCTATGATCTAAGTTAGCTTGATTCATTTATTTATTTATAATTGATAAATTTATTTTTCTTTCATACGGAAGAACATTATTAATTTTAACTCTTATTTTTTGACCCTGTCTAAAACTTTTCCCAGTCTTTTTACCTTTTAATACGCCGCTAATCTTATCAAATATATATCTGTCATCGGGCAAGTCTGATACATGCACTAATCCAGAAGTATAAAAATTATCAATTTCAGCAAAAATACCGAAATCAGTTACACCGGTGATCATCGCATCAAAGTCATCACCTATAAATTGCTTTAAATGGTGACATATTATTTGTTGAACAACAGTCCTAGATGCTTTTTCAGCTTGACGCTCAAGATCAGAAAGTTCGCAACAATCTAATTCAATTTGCTCTTGATTTGGAGTTATTGTTTTTTTATGCAGTTTATCTTTAATTAACCTGTGAACCATTAAATCAGGATATCTTCTAATTGGGGATGTGAAATGAGCATATTGCTCAAGCTGTAGACCAAAATGACCAATGTCCTCAGTTGAGTACTCAGCTCTCTTTAGGCTTTGCAGGACTAAAGTTTGAAGAGGCTTTGTTAATTCATGACCTTTAGAAAATTCTAAACACTGAGTAATTATTTCTAGAGGATTTTTTTTAGATTTAGTAGTTAAGCCTTTTGCAGCAAAAAAATTCTTTAAAGCATCCACTTTAATATCTTCAGGTTCCTCATGGATTCTATACACTCCAAATCCATAATGTTTTTTCATATACCTGGCAGCACAAATATTTGCAGCTAGCATAGATTCTTCAATCATTAAATGTGAAAAGAGTCTCTTGGAAATCTTAATATTATTGATTCTTCCTGATTCGTCTAATTCAAGTATTGGCTCAGCAGCATCAATTTCTAAAGCATGCCTCTTTGCTCTTTTATCTAGCAATATTTTTGTTAAGTTCTTTAAAGCAGTAACAGATTTTAGAACTTCATCTTTTACAACAACCTTCTGATTAATTACCTCATCTATTGATTGATATGTAGCTCTCAAGCTAGATTTAATTGAAGCCTCAAAAAACTCATAACCTTCAATATCTCCTGTTAAAGAGAAAACTATTCTACACACCAAGACATTCCTAATCTCATCAGGAACCAGTGAGCAGAGATTATTAGATATCTTTTCTGGCAACATGGGAATAACTTTAGATGGAAAGTAAATCGATGTTCCTCTTTCTCGAGCTTCATTGTCTAAAGCTGAACCAGGTATAACTATGTCTGCAACATCAGCTATTGCAACATTTAAAATAGTTTGCTTGCCTCTATATTCACAATAAATAGCATCATCAAAGTCTTTTGCGTCTGCACCATCAATAGTTATAAATGGTTTATTTGTTAAATTTTTTCTATTTGAATCTGTAGAGATATTTACGTCTTTTAATTCTTGTTCAATAGATTTGGACCATTCATTAGAAATATTATTTTCAAATAATATTTGTTCAATAGCCTCATCTTGGATGTTCATCATTGGAGTGTAGTTTAATACAAATTAAAAGCTAGAAATTTAGTTGAATACTTATATTAACCAATCTTCCTCTTGCGTCATGGACAGTTGGATCGAAACTAAAGTCAGGAGGATTGTATAGCCTTGGAGCTTGCTCATCAAAAGCATTTATTACATTAACCCCAAATAATGCTTCATAAGAACTTACTTTAAGATGTCTCTCAACTCCGATATCAACCACAAAAGAACTAGCAACTTTATTTGTATAACCCATCGCAGCGTGAGATGAAGAAATTGGAGTTTTATTATCGTAACCACTTACATACCTTGTAACTAAATTAATTTTTGTATGCTTTTTCTTTAGGGAAACGAATGAGTTAATTTTATATTTTGGAATAGAATGCATATGGGCATCGTAATTATAATAACCAACTCTATCCTGCATTAAGCCAGTAGCCTCATCAGGAGTTAAGTAATCCATAAAACCAGTACCCTGAATTTTATAGGTCAAGGACCCAATTTTAGCAAAATCTAAAGAGGTTTCCAAAGAAACATCAAGCCCATTAACCTTAGTTTGATCCTCATTAAAAAATGATGTGTGGACACCAATAATATTACCCTCATCATTTCTAATTATATCTTCACTATTTGGATTATTAGCAGCTTTTATAGAGCCGTTCTCAAGCTCAACTCTATTCTTGTAGTTGATAGACCAGTAATCTAATGAAAACTTAGAATTATTATTTACTATCCATATCACCCCAATATTAGAATTAGTCGCAGTCGCAGGCTTTAAATCAGGATTCCCAACCTGAATAACCCTCGCTTTATCTGAAAAGCTTGCCCCTCTAATTGTTCCCAGCAATATCTCTGAAGCATAAAGCTGCGCCATTGATGGGGCAACAAAAGAAGTCCCAGATGAAGCTCTTAATATCAATGACTTAGTAGGGGAATATCTAAGAGATATTTTTGGATCAAAAGAAGAGGAAGATCCAATTTTTTCATATCTTGATGCAAATCTTATATCTAAATTATTATTAAATTCTTTATTAAACTCAGAAAAGACTGCTCTTTTATCTCTTGATGCAGATATGCTTTTTCCACCACCTAAAAATAGTAGATCGGCTGCCTCTTTCAAGAATCCATTTTCATCAAATGTCGCAGTGCTTGATGCATCATATTTTATTGAGATTTTATCCTTGCTAAGCTGCAAGCCAAAAGCTGAATCTATATTCCATATATTTGTATGCAAAACAGCATCTACAACAGACAATTCTCCAACCCTTTTTGATTTTTCAAACCCAGAAATATATTTAATTAATTCTGGATTACGATTAGAGATATCAAAAATATTCCACGTTAAATTTCCCTCAAGTCCACCATTACCATTAAGCGCGTCTTCAAATCTTGAATCAATCGTATCTGGTCTTTTGTGTTTATTTGCATGTTTAGAATTTGAAAAGGACACCTCTAAATCTGATACTTCATTAATATAGAAATTTATAACATGACTCAAATGGTGTTGAGAGATGTCTTTAGGTGAATTTGGAGAAGGGTAGGCTGAGCCTAAAGGTCGGCCATACCAAGTAACAGGAACATTAAATGGACTCCCTCCAACTCCAGGCTGAATTTTTCTTGATAAAAAAGATAACGCAGGATAAGAAGGCGATTGTGGATTATCTTTTACTGATACATCTGTATAAATTAGAGTAGTTTTAGATTGATAGGCTGCAGTATTAAATTTGTAACTTAAATAACCTTTTGTATGCTCTTCAGTATTAATAATATTAAATCTCTCTCCGTAAAGAAATTTACAAAAAGGCCCAGCTATAACTCCGCCATTCTCTTCGCACTTTGGATCAGCAACCCATTGGTTTTCTGAATAAGACCCTTGATACAGACCTGAATTAATAACATCATCAGCACTTACTTTAAATGAATTACCCAAAGTGCTTAATCCTAACTCAGCTATACCAGAAACCTCTGATGCGTTAAGAGGACTCCTGTTTAAATAATCTAACGCAATCACAAGATTTGATTTATCAAATTTTTTCCCAAATAAAAAACCTAAAGATGAATCTGTTTGATCATAGTTAGTGGTTTTCTGTTGATCAAAATTTAATTTACGTCCTTCAAAATCATCATGAGTTAAAAAATTAACAACTCCAGATATAGCATCAGAGCCATATGCTGTTGTGGCTCCCTCTTTTAAAATTTGAATTTGCTTTAATGCAATCTGGGGAATGATATTAATGTCTACATAGCCCTCACCCTCATGAGAGGTTGTTCCAGCAGATGTTTGCCTTTTATTATTTATTAAAACTAATGTGGAAGCATGATCTAATCCCCTTAAGGTAATCGAAGACATACCTTGATCTGTTCCATCTAATGCATTTGTTTGAAAATGCGAGCCAGATGAAGAAGCAATATATTTAGATATTTCACCTATAGTTAAAATATTTAGATCTTTTAGATCCTCTTCAGAAATAATATCTATTGGTGAGGACTCTTCTTCAGGACTATGAAGCAATGATCCAGTAGTAACAACTTCATCAATTTGAGTCTCTGCAATTATAATTATATTTAATGTACAAAATATTATTAAAAGTAATTTAAGTTTCATAAAAAAAATTGGTATTTTAAATATGTTCAGTTTAGCTTAATAATTATCTAACAATACAGTTAATGAAGTATTAGCAAAGAATATTTTTGTTATGTATGCTGGTTAAATGAAAAATAATTTTTTATCTGCTTTTGGTGCATTTATATGTATTTCTATTTTAGGTTTTTTTAATTCATATCAAGAAGAAAATTTATGGTTAATTGCTCCATTTGGTGCAAGCATGGTTTTAGCTATGGCAGTTCATGAGAGTCCATTAGCGCATCCAAAGAATATTCTTTTTGGTCATATATTCTCTGCTTTATCTGGAGTCATTGTTTATTCATTACTAGGCCTTTCTTATATAAGCATTGGCTTAGGAGTTGGGCTGGCAATTTTTGTGATGATGGTCACTAAAACAGTTCATCCCCCTGCTGGAGCTAATCCAATTATTGCTATCATGGGAGCTAAAGGAATAGGTTTTGTTTTAATGCCTGTTGCAACTGGCGCATCTTTTATAGTTTTATTTGCAATTATTTATAATAAGTTACTAAAAAGAAAATATTTCACCTTTAAGGATTGGAGCCGCTCACCAGATTTAAAGTAATAATTTAAA
>CAYFJC010000065.1:0-4700 GCA_964343355.1 uncultured Gammaproteobacteria bacterium
CTATATGCACGGACTATATGAATAAAAATTATAAAAACTTATTGTTATGTATCTTCGGTTTTACGTTAATAGCTTTTAATGTAAATCTTCAAGCAGAGTACAAATTAGGCAAAGACTATAAATTAATCGATAACCCACTTCCTGTAAGACAAGATGGAATGGTTGAGGTAACCGAGGCATTTTGGTATGGATGCAATCATTGTTACTCCTTTGAATCTACCATTAATAACTGGGAAGCAGGCAAGCCGGACTATGTTAAGTTTTCAAAAATGCCTATTACCTGGAGTCAAATCCATCAATTGCATGCATCTTTATACTATACGATAGAAGCGCTTAAGCTTGATAAGGGCGCACATACAGCAGTCTTTACAACTGTTCATAAAGAAAATAACTTTCTTGCTAGCCAGAAGGCAGTCGTAAAATTTTTATCCAAACTTGGTGTCAGCGAAGATAAGGCAAAACAATATTTGAACTCTTTTGCAGTAAAGCAGAAAGTTAGTAGAGGCATTCAGGTTTCAAAACAATTAAGAATCACAAGCGTTCCAATGATCATTGTAGATGGAAAGTATATTATTGAATCCAAGCCCAGCAGACAAGAAATGTTAGAAGTTTTGGATTACGTTATCGAACTTCAAAAAAGCAACTCGTAAACGGAGACATCAATGATATTAGGTGCTAAAAGAAATATTTACTTAGTAATTTTACCTATCTGTTTTCTATTTTTATTTAATGGAAAAAAATACGATGACTCCGTCATAGCAAGAATTGCTGTGCCCGTAAAAATTTGTTTAGAGGGTCAGCCTTGTGGGAAGCCAGCTCCAGCTAGCTCTATGGCCTCTGCAAGTAATGTAGAAGTTAAGAAGATAGAACTATCTGAAGGTTCTGAGCATATTGTAAAGATGTTAAATATGGGTGATGGCGGCGCTATGATATTTGAACCTGCAGTCATCAAAGTATCTAAAGGCGATACGATTCACTTTAAAGCAACTAATGTTTCTCACAACTCAGAAACTCTTCCTGGCATGATTCCTTCTGGAGCAGAAGGATGGATGGGAGCGTTAAATCAAGATATCTCAGTTACGATTGATAGTGAGGGTGTTTATGTCTATCAATGCAATCCTCATGCAATGTTAGCAATGGTGGGAGTTATTCAAGTTGGCGAGGCAGTGAACTTAGATGATGTTAAGGCAGCAGCCCAAAGCATGAAATCAACTTTTGTAAGTAATTCTGACAGATTAGATGGCTATCTAGCCCAGCTTTAATCCTCTTCTAGCTTATTTAACCTTTCCTCAAGCTTATCAGCGCGAGTTTTTAGTGAGTTATATTTTGACTCAGATACAAACCCAGCAGAGCTAAGAACTTTTTCAATTCCTGGTTTTAGTTTTTCTAAAGCATTGATTTCAGGAGCTACCAGCTTTGACTCTAACCCCTTAAGCTCTTTACCAACTATTGAAATTATTGCATCTAAAACTTTATCTTCTTTCATTTAAGCTATCTCATCTATTATTTTATAATTATACCAATCTACAATCTCTGCTGGCTTCGCTACCTCTTGTTCCCAATTAACTTTTTCTTTATTAAACCATATAGCTTTCATGCCAATGTTTAATGCACCCATGACATCATTAACTTGATGGTCTCCTATATGAATAACTTGTTCAGAATTAAAACCGCTTAAATCTAAAGCTTTCTGAAAATGTTCTTTATCTGGTTTATTGCTTTGAACATCCACAGAGCTGACTGAAAATTTAAAATACTCACCAATATTTAATCTATGAATATCTGCATTCCCATTTGTTAAAACTCCTAATTCATATCGAGTAGATAGATCTTTTAATGCATCAATTAATCCATCATAAAAAATAACCTCATGCCTTTTATCTAAAAAATAATTAAAGGAATCTTCCACTAGATCACTTAGTTCAGCCTCATTAGAGGCAATAGGAGCAAGCTTAAATCTAAATATTTCCCTTCTTAATTTTCCTAAATCCCAATATAAGGATGGATCTTCTTTAGCGAGGTCTTTGCGTAATGCTAGAAAGGATTCCATATCACCCCAATCAATAGCACCCACTTTTTCTTCCAACCATTTTCTTGTTGTTAATTCAGCATTAATGATTACAGGACCTATATCCCAAAAGGTATCATCAAGATCAAATGTTATTAGTTTAATTTTATTCATTGTTTTTTTGCCTTCGGATGCGCCTCATCATAGATTTTTACTAAGTGTTGATAGTCTAATTTTGTATATATTTGTGTAGTTGATAAAGAGCTATGGCCCAGAAGCTCCTGAATAGTTCTAAGATCTCCACCAGATTCAAGTATATGAGTAGCAAAGCTATGCCTCAGCATATGGGGGTAAACAGGGGGAAGGCCTTGCTTTAATGCTAATCTTTTTAATCGCAATTGAATACTTCTTGTAGTGATCCTACCGCCTTTTAAATTAATAAAAACAGCATCTGACTCAACTTCAATTTTCTCCCTTTCAAGGAGCCACCTAGCAATTGCTTCTTGAGCAAACCTACCAACCGGAACCAATCTAGTTTTAGAACCTTTCCCAAAGACTCTTAGAAATTGCATATCTTCTTCAAAATCTTTTATATCAACACCAGCTGTCTCAGAAACTCTAAGACCAGATGAATACATAAGCTCAACAATAGCCAGATCACGAATTTCTAGATTATTTGAAGGCTTAAAATTCATTAGCATTTCCACTTCTTCAGGAGATAGAACATTTGGAAGATGCTTGGCAGCCTTTGGTCCAGAAATTAAATCAAATGGTGATAGCTCTATAAGTTTGTTTTTAAGTAAGAACTTAAAAAAACCTTTAGCTGAAGACAGATGTCTTTGAATGCTTTTTGGATTATTGTTTGAGGCAAAGAGATTACCTATCCAGCTTGTACATACCGATTCAGTAGCATCAGAATAAGACTTGATATCAAGGCTTTTTAAATAGGCTAATAATTTTTTAAGGTCTCTTTCGTAAGATGAAACGGTATTTAAAGAGAGATTCCTTACTGAGCCTATATAAAGCAAGTATGCTTCAAGATCTTTTTCTATAAAGTAACTAGATTTACCCATTGGATGCTAAGGAAGATAATCTTTTCTCAAGAACATCCCTGACATACTCAATAAATGTAGTATCTTCATCACCAAGATACTTAGCTCTATCATGACTTCCAAGCTGAAGCAGGCCAATCTTCTTTCCATGAACTAGGACAGCTAGTACAGCTGATTTAACTAAAGTATTCTCGAACAATACAGATAATTTTTCTGAGGAGAAGCTACCACAATGAATTGAGCCTTTGTGTAAGGATAGTTCAGTCTGCTCTTCAAGTTTAGATATTTCAGAGTTATCAAAGAATCTTAACGAGCATTCATCAACTCCAAAATTCTTAGTAAACTCTTTTTCAATTTTTTGCGTAATCTCTTCATCATTAGTAGCTTCTAAAATAGATAAAGTTAAATTTTTTGATTTAATAAATAAATCTTCATTCACCTTAGCTTCATCAACAAATGATGTAAGTAGGTCTATCAGTGTATTTTGCTCTTCTCTAAGTCTTTTGATTTGCCTTTCAAGAAGCGATGACGCATTGCCAGAGTTATGCTTAAAGTCTAGCTCACTTAATATGGCTTCTCTTGAAACAAAAAAATCAGGATTATCTAATAAGAAGATTTCAACATCTTTAGGGTCTATAGATTTACTCATTTATAACTCCATTAAAACTAAACTTAGTAGGGCCTTGCATGATTAGTTTATCATTTGCTTTCAAGAAATTCAGGGTTCCGCCATCTGAGCAAATATTTAATGCCTGCCCATCTTTAATGCTTAAGAATGCTACAGATGCTGAAGCTGAGCCGCAAGATAAAGTTCTTCCAACTCCATTTTCATATGTTGAAATATTAATCTCAGACTCATTTTTTTTATATATTGAAAGATTCACTTGATGAGGCTTAGCAATAGACTCTATTTTTGTATAAAGCTCATCTATATTAATATCAGAGAGATTATCTGTTTCAATACACAGATGAAGGTTGCCAGCATTTACCAACGAAAATGGCATCTTGATAAGATCTTTTAAGGATGATTCAAGCTCAGAGCTCTCTTGGTAGTAAGGAATATCAATAGTAGCAATCACCTCATGCTCACCCTTAGGCTCAACCAAAGTAACTCTATTTTTAGTTTTCAGAGTCATCTTGCTCAAAGGAGCAAAATTATTCATCCATATATATCTACTCGCACATCTAATCCCATTAAGACACATCAGCGCTTCCCCGCCGTCAACATTATAAAATTCTATTAAAAAATCATGCTCATGACTTTCTGGAGGAGATACTAAAATTAGTTGATCAAAACTAACCCCATCAGCCCCGGAAGCAATACTTTGAATAAAATCTTTAGTCAAAAATACATTAGTATCAATTGAATTAATTATTACAAAGTCATTTCCATTTCCATGCATTTTTGAAAAGTTAATCATGAGAGATTTTTTAAAAAATAAAACGCACTAGAGCAAGCTTAATGCTGCAAAGAGATTGATCGGGCCTTTAACACCGCAGCCAGTCAAAACCAGCAGGGTAATAATAGTGAATAGGAATTTAAAGTTAGTCATAGAGCTTATTATGATTAATAAACTCTATGATTGTATATAGAACTTCTAATATTTGTATGTTTCTTCTTTAAAAGGACCTTCTAAAGG
>CAYFJC010000066.1:0-4456 GCA_964343355.1 uncultured Gammaproteobacteria bacterium
TGCCAGGAGCAGCTGTTACAGATGCTACTATCGAAGGCGTTGCTCATGAATACAGCACTATAGAAGGAGTGAGAGAGGATGTTATTGATATCCTACTTAACCTAAAAGATCTTCCAGTTAAAATAATTGAAGGAACATCAGCAACACTAGTTCTAGATATTGCTGGACCTTGTGAAGTATCAGCTTCATCTTTTGAAGTACCCGGTAATGTTGAGCTTGTTGATGGAGATCATCATGTAGCAACTATTGTTGATAAAATATCTCTAAAGATGTCTGTAACTGTTAAAACAGGAAGAGGTTATGAACCTGCTGACTCAAGAGATGAAGAAGATTCATCAATAGGAGCTTTAAAAGTAGATGCTTCTTTTAGTCCTGTTAGAAGAGTATCTTATTCTGTAGACAATGCTAGGTTTGAAAAGAGAACAGACTTAGATAAATTGCTTATTGAGCTTGAAACAGATGGAACTATAGATCCAAAAATGGCAATAGAGCACTGCGCAACTATTTTGCAACAGCAGTTAGCTTCTTTTGTAGATCTTGATGCTATAGCTGAACAAGAAGCCAAGAAAGATCAAAATGATTTTGATCCTTTACTTCTTAGATCAATTGAAGAACTTGAGTTAACAGTTAGATCAACAAATTGTCTTAAAGCTGAAAGTATTTTCTTGATTGGAGATTTAATACATAGATCAGAATTTGATTTGTTAAAAACTCCAAATCTTGGAAAGAAATCATTAAATGAAATAAAAGATGTTCTTGCATCTAAAGGCTTATCACTAGGAATGGTGGTAGAAAATTGGCCTCCATTAGGTTAAAAAAATATGCGACATAGAAAAGCAGGTAGAAAATTAAATAGAACTTCATCTCATAGAAAGGCTTTGCTTAAAAATCTTTCTATTGCCTTGATTGAAAGAGAAATCATTCGCACAACACTCGCTAAGGCTAAAGAGTTGAGAATGACAATTGAACCACTAATAACTATAGGCAAAAAGGATACAGTTGCGAACAGAAGATTGGCTTTCAGTAGACTGAGATCAGATGCTGCTGTTGGTAAGCTTTTTACTTCTGTTTCAGTTAACGCAAAAGACAGAAATGGTGGCTACACAAGAATTATTAAAGCTGGGTTTAGACCTGGAGATAAAGCTGATATGGCATATATAGAGCTAGTTGATAGAGTTGAAGATAGTGCTAATAATGCAATGCCAGACCCTGAATTAAAAGAAGATACTGCAGCTTAATTATTTAAGAACCTCTTTTAAGTACATACCAGTATAAGATTCTTTAATCTTAGCTACATCTTCTGGTGTTCCTTTTGCAACAATTGAACCACCCTCGCTTCCACCTTCTGGACCAAGATCAATTACCCAATCTGCTGTCTTAATAACATCCAGGTTATGTTCAATAACTGCGATTGTATTACCTTGTGACTTTAATCTTTCTAGAACTTTTAATAGCAGTTCTATGTCAGCAAAATGAAGTCCAGTAGTAGGTTCGTCTAATACAAAAAGCGTTTTACCTGTGCTTCTTTTTGACAATTCTTTAGCAAGCTTAATTCTTTGAGCTTCACCCCCTGAAAGTGTTATGGCGGATTGACCTAGTGTTATATAACCTAAACCAACATCTGATAATGTAGATAATTTCTTTTTAATTGTAGGAATTGCTTCAAAGAAGTCCAAACCTTCCTCAACTGTCATATTCAAGACTTGACTAATATTTTTATTTTTAAATTTAATATCTAGAGTTTGCTCATTATATCTTTGACCATCACAAACATCACAGAGCACATACACATCCGCAAGGAAATGCATCTCTACCTTGGTAACCCCATCTCCCTGACAGGCCTCACATCTTCCACCCTTAACATTAAAACTGAAACGACCAGGCTTATAGCCTCGTGATTTAGCTTCAACTGACTCAGCAAAAAGATCTCTAATATATGAAAAGAGTCCAGTATAAGTTGCTGGATTAGATCTAGGAGTCCTTCCTATAGGTGATTGATCAATACTGATAACTTTATCCAGGTAATCTAAGCCTTCTATTTTTTCACAATTAATTTCTTTTGTGAGCTTAGCTTTATTTAACATAAATGAACTAATCGGAAGTAGTGTTTGATTAATAAGAGATGATTTCCCAGATCCTGAAACTCCTGTTATGCAGGTAAATAAACCAATAGGTATATCAACTGTTACATTTTTTAAGTTATTTTCTGAAGCATTTACAATAGAGACAAAATCTGATCCTGGCTTAGTCCGTTTTTTTGGAATTGCTATTCCTTTTTTCCCTGATAGATACTGCCCAGTTATGGATTTTTCATTATTTAATATATCTTCTATTGATCCAGAAGCGCATATTTCTCCACCATGTTTTCCAGCACCTGGGCCAATATCAATTATATGATCAGCACTTCTAATTGCCTCCTCATCATGCTCGACAACAATCACTGTATTACCAAGGTTTTTTAGATGATTTAGTGTTTTTATAAGTTTAGAATTATCTCTTTGATGGAGTCCAATGGAAGGCTCATCAAGAACATAAGTAACACCAACTAATCCAGAGCCTATCTGACTAGCAAGTCTAATTCTTTGAGCTTCACCACCAGATAAAGTTTCAGCACTTCTTTCAAGAGTAAGATAATTCAATCCAACATCAGTCAAGAAAGATAACCTTTGCACGATTTCTTTTAAAACCCTTTCTGCAATTTTTGCCTTAGCACCTGTTAACTTCATATTTTTCATGAAATCTAATGAGTCAGAAATTCGTAAAGTTGTTATTTCATGGATAGGAGTTTTATTGATGAATACATTTCTTGATTCTTTATTTAATCTAGAACCACTGCATTCATCACAAGAACTCTTCGACATTAATTTAGAAAGATCATCTCTCATAAAATCTGAATCAGTTTCTCTAAATCTTCTTTCAGTATTAGGAATAATTCCTTCAAACCTATGCCTTCGAACAATCTTACTTCCACTTCTAAATCTATGAGAGAAATCAATTTGCTCTTTAGAGCCCCATAATAATAGCTTCTTTAATTCTTCAGAGTAATCTTTCCATGGAGTATCAAGGCTAAATTCATAATGCTTAGCTAGGCATTTTAGTTGATGGTAATAAAATCTATTTCTTCTATTCCATTTTTTAATCGCTCCATTGCTAATTGAAACATCCTCATCTGGAATTAACATTTTTTCATTGAAGTATTGAATTACTCCCAAACCATCACATCTTCCGCAAGCTCCAAAAGGATTATTGAATGAAAACATTCTTGGTTCTAACTCTGCAATAGAATAACCACACTGAGAGCATGAAAAATTTGACGAATGAAGCTGATCGACTTTAGTTGAATCTATAGATTCAATTTTTACCAATCCATTTGCTAGCCTTAATGCATTTTCAATTGATTCTGCAAGCCTAATTCTATTTTCGTCTGTTGGTTTTAATGCAATTCTATCAACCACTGCTGAAATATCATGTTTCTTATTTTTTTCTAGATCAGGAAACTCCTCCATTGGGTAGATGACACCATCCACTTTTACTCTTACATAACCTTCTTTTCGAAGCTCTTCATAAATTGCAAGATGCTCTCCTTTTTTACCCCTGACCAGTGGAGCCAGTATCATTATTTTAGTATTTTCCTCTAAGCGATAAACTTCATCACAGATTTCTGTAATTGTTTTTGCTTTTAATTCTTCGTTATGATCTGGGCATTTTGGAGTCCCTATCCTTGCATAAAGTAATCTTAAATAATCATATATCTCAGTAACTGTTCCTACAGTAGATCTTGGATTGTGAGATGTTGCTTTTTGTTCAATTGAAATAGCTGGAGATAGACCTTCAATCTGATCAACATCCGGTTTTTCCATTAATGATAAAAACTGCCTTGCATAAGTTGAAAGTGATTCTACATAGCGTCTTTGTCCCTCTGCATAAATAGTATCAAAAGCCAAAGAAGACTTTCCAGAACCCGAGAGCCCAGTAATTACAATTATTTTATTTCTAGGAATCTCAAGACTTATATTCTTAAGATTATGAGTTCTAGCGCCCTTAATATAAATGCTTTCCATAAGTAATAAAAATACCAGTGATGATTAAATAAATTTAGGTTAAACTTTACTGATTATTATAAGAGGTAATTATGAGCAACGGCGTAAATAAAGTTATATTGATAGGTAATCTTGGTCAAAAACCTGAAATGAGATACACAGCGACAAATTCTGCTGTAGCCAACCTTTCAATAGCAACAACAGAATCATGGAAAGATAGAGAGTCTGGAGAAATGAGAGATAAAACTGAGTGGCATAAAGTTGTATTTTTTGGAAAGCCAGCAGAAACAATTGAAAAATATTTAGATAAAGGTTCTAAAATCTACGTGGAAGGAAAATTACAAACAAGAAAATGGCAGGATAAAGATGGTAATGACAGATGGACAACTGAAATTGTTGGTAATCAGTTTAATTTC
>CAYFJC010000067.1:0-4190 GCA_964343355.1 uncultured Gammaproteobacteria bacterium
GGAATGCCATATCTTGATATAATAAGCAAAGTTAAAGAAACATTTAATGTGCCTACATTTGCCTACCAGGTAAGCGGAGAGTACAGTATGCTTAAATCAGCAATCGAAAATAAATGGCTTGAACCAGAAGCGATAACAGAATCACTTCTTTGCTTTAAGCGTGCTGGCGCTGATGCGATCTTAACTTACGCAGCCAAAGAAATAATTAAGGAGTTTAATAAATGAGTAATGTAGTCGAAGTAAATGTTGAAAATTTTGAATTAGAGGTTTTATCTAGCGATAAGCCTGTTCTTGTAGATTTTTGGGCAGAATGGTGTGGACCATGTAAACAACTTGGGCCTACGGTTGAAGAAGTGGCTAGCGAATACTCAGATCAAATAAAAGTTTGTAAAATGGATGTAGATTCAAGTAGAGACATAGCTGCAAAATATGGCATTCGTTCTATACCAACATTAATAATATTTAAAGAAGGAGAGCCTTCGGGAACAGAAATAGGGGCATTATCAAAACAGCAGCTTGTTGAATTTGTAAATTCTGAAATTTAAATTTAACGCATAAGCTTTGCATCTTTCGTAAAAAAGACTTATCATTTTTATATCTAGCCATGCGGCTATCCCTGTTTTTAATCCCACTGACATTAGGAAAATAACACATGAATTTAACAGATATTAAACTTAAACCTATAAGCGAGCTAGTCGACATAGCCACTGAGCTAGGTCTTGAGGATGTTGGTAGACTAAAAAAACAAGATATTATTTTTAAAATATTTAAGCATCAGTCAGGAGAGGGTGTTGATATCTATGGCGGCGGCGTTTTAGAAATTCTTAATGATGGGTTTGGTTTTTTAAGATCTCCTGAGGGCTCTTATTGTGCAGGCCCAGATGATATATATGTTTCACCAAGTCAGATACGAAAGTTTAGTTTAAGAAAGGGTGATTCTGTTCAGGGTAAAATTAGACCACCTAAAGATCAGGAAAGATATTTCGCATTAGTTCACCTTGATACCATAAATGGTGAAGCTCCAGACAAGACAAAGAATAAAATTTTATTTGAAAATTTAACTCCACTTTTTCCTAACCAGAGATTACTCTTAGAGCAAGGCAGTGGATCTAATGAAGATTTATCTTCTAGAATTATTGATTTAATAGCTCCGATTGGAAAAGGTCAGAGGGGTTTAATTGTTTCACCACCAAAAGCTGGTAAAACTTTAATGCTTCAAAGTATTGCTCATTCAATAAAAAACAATAATCCAGAAGTAGAATTAATAGTTTTACTTATTGACGAGAGACCTGAAGAAGTCACAGAAATGTCTAGAACTGTTAAAGGTGAAGTTGTTGCTAGCACATTTGATGAACCGCCAACCAGACATGTTCAAGTTGCTAATATGGTTATAGAGAAAGCTAAAAGGTTAGTAGAGCATAAAAAGGATGTTGTCATCCTTCTTGATTCGATAACTAGACTTGGAAGAGCCTATAACTCGGTTCAGCCAGCATCAGGAAAAATTTTAAGTGGTGGAGTTGATTCAAATGCTCTTGAAAAACCTAAAAGATTCTTTGGAGCTGCAAGAAACTTAGAAGAGGGTGGTAGTCTAACTATTCTTGCCACCGCTCTTGTTGATACTGGATCAAAGATGGATGAAGTTATCTATGAAGAATTTAAAGGCACAGGTAATATGGAAATCCATTTAGAAAGAAAAATTGCTGAAAAAAGAATTTATCCGGCAATTAACATCAGAAGATCTGGAACAAGAAGAGAAGATCTTCTTACTTCAGAAGAAGAACTTCAAAGAATGTGGGTTCTAAGAAAAATTCTGGATGAAATGGAAGATGCTCAAGGCATTCAATTCTTAATTGATAGATTGAAATCGTTTAAAACTAATGATGAATTCTTTTCTTCTATGAAGAATGGAAGTGGGAAAAAAACTAAATAAACTTTTTAGCTATATCTAGCATTGATTTATCAGAAGGATCTTTTGCTACATAAATCTCAAGGTCTATGTCTTTAGTTAGATCTAATATCTTTTCTTTAATTCTCTCGGATGCTACTACAAATATTTTTTCTTCCATTATTGATAATTCAATAGAATTAAATAAAAATGAAAAAGTTAGAAAATTATAAATTAAGGTAATCTTAGGGCCCTTAAGAAACTTGGTTAACTCTTCTTTTGAATATACCAATTCATAACAAACAACCTCATCAATACTACCAACAAGATTTTCCTGTAAGTATTTATTTGAGTTTTGACCACAAAATAAAAGATTCCTTCCCGGATAGTTACTCTTAATTAAGCTTAAAAGGCCCTTTGATGAGGATTCACTAGGGGTTAAAGAATCAATTCCTTTACTTGTAATAATATTCTTTGTAGCAGGCCCCACAGCAAAAATATTAAAGTTTTCCAAATCAGCATATTTTAAAAGATTTACAAGCCCAAATATAGCTGAAGCCTGACTAGTAAATATAATATTTTTATAATAATTAGCGTCCTTTAATTTTAATTTCCAATCTTGTTCACTAATATTTGTGTGAATTGCTTTAACAGAAGATAGAGGTGCATTTACTACTTGAATGTTTTGATTCTTACATAGATAAGTAAGATTACTTGATAATAATTCTGGTCTTGTGTTAATTAGCATTATTGTAAAATCATTGAATGAGAGCCTTGAGCAATAAAATTATCAGCTAGAACTGATATATCTTCTTTTAGGTGAGATTTACATGACTCAATTTTTTTATAAATTTTCTTTTGTCCATCTTGTGAAAGCACTTTTGCAATAACATGGATAATTTCTTTGTCTTCAAAACAATATATAGCAATAGGAGACAAGCATGACCCGTTAAGTTTAGCTACAAAACTCCTCTCTGCTTCTGCTAAAAGTAGTGCAGTTTCATCATTAATCTGTTCAAGAATATTAAGTATTTCTGTATTTAATTTAATACATTCAACTGCGATAAAGCCTTGTGAAGCAGCAGGCAGCATTTCGTCTAGTGTGAATTCATATGCATTGGGTAACTGAAGATTAAGACGATTAAGGGCTGCCTTTGCAACAATCAACCCATCAAAAGTGCCAAGGTTTAATTTTTCTATTCTTGTTGCAATATTTCCTCTTACTGGAATCGTTTTTAAATCAGATCTAGAGTTTAATATCTGCGATTTTCTTCGGGGACTAGAAGTTCCAATTACTGAATTAATAGGTAATGTATCTAAAGACCAACCCTCTCTAGATAATAAAATATCAGAAGCAGATCCTCTTTGAAAAATTGAGGCTATTTTAAATTTGCTATCTAATATAGCAGGAACATCTTTTAAACTATGAACTGCTATATCAGCATCTCCCAAAATTAGAGCTGACTCTAATTTATTAACAAATAAACCTTTCCCACCAATTTCGTGAAGTGGTTTATCTGTTTGGTCTCCTTCAGATAGCAATGGAACGAGTTCAGTAGTGATTCCTTCAAGTTGATTTAATTTTTCTGCTACATAATTAGCTTGAAATAAAGCTAATTCTGATTTTCTTGTTGCTATCTTAATTTTCATTTATACAAAGTAATAATGCTTTTACATCACCCACTGATTTTTCTTTTAGTATGGATATAGATTTAGGAATCTCTAAATCAGTAAATTTACTATATTCAAGATAGATTTTACATGAGGATTTTAAATTTTTATTTTGGATTAAAAGGTTTAAGATTTTCAGTTCATAATTCTCTTCAAATGGAGGATCTAAAAATATAAGGTCAAAATCTGAGAGATCATTATTTCTAATCCAAGTTTTTGCATCTTTAAAAAAGACCTTTGTTTTTTCTTTTAAATCTAAAGATATAAGAGTTTTTGATAATTGAGAGTAATTTCTTTTATTAAGTTCAACAAACACTGTCTTAGCTGAGCCTCTGGAGATGGCCTCAATCCCAATAGAACCAGTTCCAGCAAATAGATCAAGACAGATCGAGCTTTTTATTTCAAATTGAAGCCAGTTAAAAAGAATTTCTTTTAATTTATTGGAAGTGGGTCTTAGAGAGCTTTTAAAATCAAATGGCACTTTCTTTCCTTTCAAGGTGCCGCCAGAAATTCTTATACTATTTTTCATACAAATATTTTTATACCAGTATAATTCATTACATGAATATTAAACTCTATCCCAATATCGCATTTAAACATTTTACTTATTTCTTTGCTTTGTTAATTTCTTTTT
>CAYFJC010000068.1:0-4046 GCA_964343355.1 uncultured Gammaproteobacteria bacterium
GCTGGACTGGTAGGCTTTGCCTTAACAATAGTCATTTTTAATTAATTCCCTCAAATTGAATTTCAGAATCTTGGCTTAAGGTAACAAAAGCTTTTTTATAATTTGATCTTTTGTAGGTACCTGTTCTATTTCTTTTTGTCTTACCTTTAACTACTGAGGTTGTAACTGCTAGAACTTCTACTTTAAAAAGTTCTTCTACAGCTTGCTTAATTTCTCTTTTATTTGCATTAAGGTCTACTTTAAATACAACTTGTTTATGTGCTTCATTAACCCTAGCTGATTTCTCAGTTACTATTGGCGCTTTTATTAAGGTATAGAGTTTTTCGTTAAACATTAGATCCACTCCTCTATTAATTTAAATGCTTCTGCGGTTACCGCAACTTTATCGGCTTTTAGTAAAATTACCGGGTTAACTTCTTTAACAGTAATAACATCAACATTCGGTATGTTTCTTGCTGAAAGATAGAAATTTGAATCAAAAGCTTCTGTAATAAATAAAACTTTGCTTAATGAAAAATCACTTAAAAACTTCGTTATTTCTTTGGTTTTTGGTTTTTCTAAAACAGGTGTTTCAATTGCAACTAATTTACCCTGTCTTAGTAATTCAGAAAATATAGATCTTAAAGCGGCTCTATACATTTTTTTATTAATTTTTTTACTGTAATCTCTTGGAGTTGAAGCAAAAGTAACTCCACCACCTCTCCATAGTGGACTTCTTATTGTTCCAGCTCTAGCTCTACCAGTTCCTTTTTGATTCCATGGCTTTTTACCACCACCTCTAACTTCTGAGCGAGTTTTTTGCTTTGAAGAACCTTGTCTTGATCCAGCCATGTAACTAACAACTGCTTGATGAACTAGCGATTCGTTAAAATCTTTGCCAAAAGTAGCTTCAGAAATTGTTATGTCTGTTTTTTTAGTAGATGTTGTGAGTAAATCTATCTTCATTTTTTCTTGAGTGATGGTTTAATTTTTAGATCTGAGCCGTTGAATCCCGGAACTGCACCTTTTACATAAAGAACATTATTCTCTACATCTAATTCAACAATTTTTAAGCTTTGAACTGTAGTTGTTGCATTACCCATATGGCCTGACATTTTCTTACCTTTCCATACTCGACCAGGAGTTTGACACTGACCAATAGAGCCATGCGCTCTATGAGAAAGAGAGTTACCGTGAGTTGCATCTTGCATTGCAAAATTATGACGTTTTATAACACCAGCATACCCTTTACCTTTTGAGGTTCCTGTTATATCTACATATTGACCAGTTTCAAAAACATCAGCTGTTAGATGATTGCCTACTTGGTATCCAGCAGCATTATCAGCATTTGTTCTAAACTCAGCTAATTTACCTGGTTCAAGGTTAACTTTCTTAAAGAATTCTTTTGTTGATTTTGTTAGATTATTTGATTTTTTTATCTTAGATACAACTAGTGCGTCATATCCATCTCTATCTGAGGTTTTAATGTCTGCAACAAAATTACCACATACTGATATTACAGTAACAGGTATAGATGTTCCGTCTTCTAAGAAAAGACGTGACATTCCAGATTTTTTTCCTATTAAGCCAGTGCTCAATTTATTCTCCTTTTTACGGGGCTATTCACCCTCTATGGCCGCCTAAGCGTTAAAAATTCTACTATCCAAGACTTATTTGGACATCTACCCCTGCGGATAAATCTAATTTCATTAATGCATCAACTGTTTTATCAGTTGGCTCAACGATATCCATAAGCCTCTTGTATGTAACTATCTCGTACTGATCTCTTGCATCTTTGTCTTTATGCGGTGAAGTCAATATGGTTGTTCTTTCTTTCTTTACAGGTAATGGTATTGGTCCTCTTACTAATGCTCCTGTCTTTTTGACAGTTTCAACAATTAGTTTTGTAGATGCATCAATCAATCTGTAATCAAATGCTTTGAGCCTAATTCTTATTGATTGATTATCCATTTTTCTAATTTTTACCTTATTGTTCTTTTATTTTCACAGTCTGCTTATTGCAAAATGTGGCGTATTCTAAGCTCCTAGGAGCAACACTGTCAACATAATTAAACAGTTTTATAAATTCTATTATTAAGAGGATTTTAACCCTTCAGCAATATTGTTAGGAACTTCACCATACTTAGTGAATTCCATTGTAAATGTAGCTCTTCCTTGTGTTTGAGATCTTAAATCTGTTGCATAACCAAACATCTCTGCAAGAGGGACTTCGGAAGAAACCTCTTTACCTGAAGTTATGTCATCCATGCCTAAGATTATTCCTCTTCTTCTATTTAAATCTCCTACAACATCACCCATATGGTCTTCAGGAGTAACAACTACTACCTTCATAATTGGTTCTAATAATGCAGGTTTAGCTTTATTTGCTCCATCTTTTAAAGCCAAGGATCCGGCTATCTTAAATGCCATTTCATTTGAATCAACATCATGAAAAGACCCATCGTAAAGAGTTGCTCTTAAAGCAAGTAATGGATACCCGGCTATAACTCCATTTTGCATTTGCTCTTGAATGCCTTTATTGACAGCAGGTATATATTCTTTTGGGATAGCTCCACCAACAATTTTGTCAACAAATTCATATTCATCATCTAAACCTAGAGGCTCTAGTTTTATCCAAACATGACCATATTGACCTTTACCACCACTCTGTCTTACAAACTTGCCTTCTACTTCTACAGTTTCCTTAATAGTTTCTCTATAAGAAACTTGAGGTTTGCCTATATTTGCCTCTACTGAGAATTCCCTTCTCATTCTATCAACAAGAACATCAAGATGAAGCTCTCCCATTCCTGAAATAATTGTTTGACCTGTCTCTTCATCACTAGTGACTCTAAATGATGGATCTTCTTGCGCTAACTTACCTAAAGCCATAGACATTTTTTCCTGATCAGGCTTAGACTTTGGCTCAACAGCAACAGAAATAACTGGCTCTGGAAAATCCATTCTTTCTAAAACAATTGGCTTAGATGCATCTGAAAGAGTATCTCCAGTTGTGATATCTTTAAGACCAATACAGGCAGCAATATCACCGGCTCTAACTTCTTTAATTTCTTCTCTATTGTTCGAATGCATTTGAACCATTCTTCCAACTCTCTCTTTTTTAGATTTAGTTGTATTCATGACACCATCGCCAACAGACAGTACGCCAGAATAAACTCTTATAAAAGTTAAGGTTCCAACAAAAGGGTCTGTTGCAATTTTAAAAGCAAGTGCTGAGAAAGGTTCATCATCTGATGATTTTCTAGAATCAGATTCTTCATCTTCTTCACTGTTATTGGGAATTACACCCTCAATAGCTTTCACTTCATCTGGTGCAGGTAAAAAATCGACAATAGCATCAAGCATTGCTTGAACACCTTTATTCTTAAATGCTGATCCACATAAACCTAAAATAAGTTCGTTTGCTAGGGATCTAATTCTCAAACCTTCTTTAACTTGATCTATTGAAAGCTCACCTGACTCAAGATATGTATCCATTAACTCTTCATTTGCCTCAGCAGCAGCTTCAACCATTTCTTCTCTAAGCTGATTACATTTGACTAGAAGATCTTCTGGAACTTCTTTAGAATCAAAAGTTAAACCCTGATCGTCTTCATTCCAGTAGATTGCTCTCATATTTATTAAATCTACAACGCCTTTAAATTCTTCTTCTGCTCCAATGTTATATTGAATTGGAACAATGTTGGCCTGAAGTCTATCTTTAATTTGAGCAATTACCCTTTCAAAGTCAGCTCCAGCTCTATCCATTTTGTTAACAAAAACAATTCTTGGCACTTCATATCTATTTGCCTGTCTCCAGACAGTTTCTGATTGAGGCTCAACTCCTGATGTCGCACAAAAAACAACGACGGCACCATCTAAAACTCTTAATGATCTCTCTACTTCAATAGTAAAATCTACGTGACCTGGAGTATCAATGATATTGATTCTATGCTGAGGAAATTGTTGCTCCATTCCACTCCAAAAACATGTTGTAGCAGCAGAAGTAATGGTTATACCTCTTTCTTGCTCTTGCTCCATCCAGTCCATAACAGCAGCACCATCAT
>CAYFJC010000069.1:0-4029 GCA_964343355.1 uncultured Gammaproteobacteria bacterium
TTAAAATAAGGTATTATTTTACAAATATTATGGCCATGTCACGATCAACCACACCCTGCTTAGGAATCTGCTCAACCACCTACGGCGATAACGTTTGTAAGGGCTGTAAACGCTATGTTCATGAGGTTATTGATTGGAATAAATTTAATTCTAAAGAAAAAGAGCTGGTGAATATTCGCTTGGAGAAATTCAAGAAAATTGTGCTAAAAAGCCGCTTTTCTATAAATGATGAATCTGTTTTAGCACAAAAACTTAAAGATAACGCTATACGCTTTAATAATAGTTTAGATCCATTAACCTGGATCTTTGACCTTTTAAGAGCCTCAGGAACCCAAGAATTAGATTTAGCAGAGTTTGGTATTACCACTCTTATTAAAGAACCGCTATCAGTTACCAGAGAAGATATTAATAAAGAATTTTTAGAGCTTTCAGAAGCGCATCACGAGAGATATTTTAAAGCGCTTTAATTATTTAGCCGGTGGCCATAAAAATAATTGAGAAGTTTTTTGCATATATTCAGCATAATCTGGTCTTCTTTCCAGGCTTCGATCATCCATCATCTTGCAAGTTACCAAAGCAAACATAAGGTACATACTTAAAGGACATATAAATAACCAGACAGGATAATTACCTCCAGCTACAGCCATTAAAAATAAGCCTAGCCAAAATGAAATTTCACCAAGGTAATTAGGGTGTCTAGAGAATTTCCAAAATCCAGACCGCATCGTGGTTCCGTGATTAGATGAGTCGCTAGCAAATACTCGCATTTGTTTATCAGCAAGAGTTTCTAAAGTCACTGCGAGTACAGTAAAGATACTTGCACAATATAAGAGCCAAGTTACATCACCTATATCTTTGGAAAGAATATAGTAAATGGGCAAGAGGGATAGGTTGACCTGAAAGGTAGGGAATAAATGAATACCAAAGAAATCAACAAAGTTAACCCATGACCTTGAACCCTTTTTAAGATTTACATAGCGAAAATCTTCTTCTATTAATCCCGGCCATTTTCTAATCCAGTTTAAATTTAATCTAAATGACCAAAAGATTACAGGGATTAATACCAAGAGAATTTTCTCATAATCTATTACACCTGATTCTGGCCAAAGTGCTACATAGACTGCAATAGGAGCAGGAGCAAATGACCAAAAAGGATCATACAAACTAGAATTTTTATAAATAAAACTTCCAATATAAACAATGCAAGTTGAAACGAGATGGGCAAAAGACACAACGAGCCACTGATGAGCTCCAATAATTTGATTGGCAGCATAGATCGCAACAACAAAGGCTATTAAATATACCCAAAAGCAAATTAAAAGCCCTTTGTGTCGCTCGTTCATATATCTAAATAAGATTTACACCCATATTAATCAGTAAGAAAATTGAGACAGCCCAGACAAGACCTCTAACTGGCTGTGGCACATACGTTGAACCTTCTTTAGGTGACTGTAAGCCAATTCCAGTAATGTAAATCACTGCATAGATAATTCTTGCTATTAACCAATAGGCAGCTAGATAGAAATTTGCATCCATACCAACATGAATGGAGAGTATTGCTAGAGCAAAAAATACTGGTAAAGATTCTCTTAGGTTATGTACTGCATTATCAGCTCTACTTTTGACTGCTGCGCTAACGCGGTCTCTTAATCCGGCGGCAGTTATCATTTGTATCAGATACAGCAGAGCTGTATAAAGTATTAAATCAATCATTATTTGTTAGGGTTTACAGTAACTTCTAATGGAACCATGACATGAACAAAATCATTGCCTTCCCACATTACATAAGGCCCACCCGCATAAGGGTCTCTAGGCATATCTTTCATTAAACTGGCTGGCATTAGCATCATTAAATGAGGTCCTTCTTGAATCCATACACCTGAAGATTTATCAGTATTAAAAGGACTATTATTATCAACTGCAACATCACCTTGTAGCATGTAAGACATACCAAAGCCTTCTTCCTCAGAATCATATTCCCCTTGTGCCATGAAAGCTGCAAGCCATCTCTGCCATGCTTTATCAACACACATTGGATTTACATTCTCATTAGGCGGTGTGCCTGGCATACAAGTCCAACCATTAGTACCTTCAACTAAAATAGTTCCATCTGAACTCATAATAGTTGCATTTTCACTAACATTAGCTGGAGCAGCAGACTTGGCTATCTTAATAACTTCTGCTTCTGATATTTTATGTCCTGAAGCCTCATGATGCATGGCGGATGCAAATGGGATGAGCATTAAGCAGCTCAAAATAGTAAACATTGTTTTTTTCATTTTTTATCCTTTAAAAAAATTAATTAGGTACTAAATGTAGATGAATATGTAATTAAATCAAGTATATTTTTAGCACCTAATCTACCAAAGGTATTTCATGCCAGCTAGTAGTATATTTTGGTGAAATCATATTTTGTCTTACTGGAGAATAGTGTGATGTATTTTGTGAAGCAAAATAAATTTGTGTCTTATAAGCATTCATAACATCAATATATTTCATTAAATGAGAATCATCTTTAGGCTCATCAGGATCTTGAAATAATGAGTATTGTTTTATACCTTCATTTGAAAATAGACTCAGTAAAACTCCTGCTTTTGCATAGGAATAGTTAGGTCTAAAAATAGGTTTTAAAGCAATTTTTGCTCCACGCAGTATGTCGCGAGTATCGTTTGTAGGATTAGGAAATCGGAAGCTATTAAAGCCCCTATGTTGAGGTTTTTTATCATTAAAAGGACTGGTTCTTACAAAGACAGAGACCTGTAAACATTTTTGTTTTTCATCTCTTAACTTTTCTGTAGCTCTTACTACAAAATTACTCACAATAGGCTGCAGTACAGATAAATGATCTACTCTTTGACCAAAACTACGACTTACAACAATTTGTTTTTTTGCTGCCACATCATGCTCTATCTCAAGACATCTTTCACCACGTAACTCTCTGACAGTTCGCTCTAAAACTATGCTAAATTTTTGTCTAATATAAGCAGGATCACATTGGGCTAAATCTAAAGCTGAAACGATACCCATTTGCTGTAGATGCTGATTCAGTCTTCTGCCTACACCCCAAACTTCACCCACTGGTGTGAGTGATAAAGCTTTTATAATTTCTTGCTGAGTGATCAGCTGAACTACTCTTGTAGCAACATTCATTTTTTTAACTTGATAGATTGCTACTTTTGTTAAGGTTTTAGTTGGCGCTATGCCGACACGAACCGGTACTCCGGTCCATTGCTTGATCAGGCCTTTGACATGGCAACCAAACTTATACAGATTAAAATTTTTATCTAATGTATCTAAATCTAAAAAGGCTTCATCGATACTATAAACCTCAACACTTGGAGAGACTGATTCTAGTATATTCATAACTCGTGCAGACATATCACCATATAGAGCAAAATTAGAGGAGAAAGCATAGCCACCATTTTTTAAGTAATGATCTTTAACCTTAAACCAAGGTACTCCCATTCCAACGCCTAAAGCTTTAGCTTCTTTACTTCTAGCAATGACACAACCATCATTATTAGACAGGACTACTATAGGTTTATTTTTTAAATCAGGGCGAAAGATTCTTTCGCAAGAGGCATAAAAGCTGTCGCAATCTACTAAAGCTAGCGGCATTAAAATTTATTAATTGCTGCTGTAACAGTTCCTAGTATTTCTAACTCTTGTCCCTGATTAATAAAGATAGGAGGGTAACTTGGATTATCTGGCATCAAGCACATTTTTGGTCTTAACTTAAGACGCTTACATACAAACTCACCATCAAGAGAGGCAACCACTATGCTGTCATGTGATGGCTTGATGCTGCGATCAACTACAAGCACGGCTTGATCTGTAATTCCTGATCCAAGCATGGATTGTCCTTGAGCACGAACTAGAAAAGTTGCAGCACCATTTTTAATAAGATGTTTATTAAGATCTATAGGACTTTCCATGTAGTCACTTGCCGGACTAGGAAAGCCTGCGTGCACTGATTCAAGAAAATAAGGCACAAATATCGCCGGCAGATTTTCTTCAGAAATTTTTCCG
>CAYFJC010000070.1:0-3989 GCA_964343355.1 uncultured Gammaproteobacteria bacterium
GAATTGTGAGAAGAGGATCAATTACAAGTGCAGTAAAAGAAGAAGAAAGTGAAATAAATATGACACCTATGCTTGATGTTGTATTCATCATGCTTATTTTCTTTATTGTTACCGCAAACTTCATTAAAGAGCCTGGTTTAGAAATCAATAGACCTGATTCAAACACAGCAGAAACCCAAGAAAATGCTGCAATATTAATTGCTGTTGGACCGACTGGTGAAATATGGATGGACGGTAGAAGAATTGATGTCAGGCAGGTAAAAGCTAATGTTGTGAAAATGCTTGCTGATAATCCTCAGGGTTCTGTTGTAATTCAGGCTGATGAAAAAGCAGTTGCAGATACAATAATAAAGGTTATGGATGGAGCTAGAGAAGCTGGAGTCTCAGCAATTTCACTAGCATCAGAACCTAAATAATTATTAAATATGGCGACAGAAGCAGCTAATAAATCAGCAAATTCTTCAGAATCAGTATTGTCCTTCTTGGCCAAAAATAAGTACATTTCAGGTGGCGTTTTAGCCTCATTAGTTTCACTAGTTTTATTCTTCGTTATGGTTTTATTAATCTCCCTTGGAGATAGCGGTATAAAAGATGACAAATCAGTCAAACTTGTAGACATCGTTATGCCCGAAAGAGATATAGATACTCTTTTAGCAGAAGTAGACAAACCAGATGAGCCAGAAGAGCAACCAGATGATATTGCTCAGCCAGAACTAGATCTTCAGCCACTTACAGGCGTTGATGTTGCTATCGCAAAACCTAAAGCAGTAGTAAAAGTGGGTGGGTCATTTTTTAAAGATGGTGCTTATATGCCTTTATTTGCTGTTCAGCCTCAATATCCCAGAAGAGCTCAAGAAAGAGGTACAGAGGGCTACGCAATTATTAGTTTTACTATTACTGAACAAGGAACTGCAGAGGGAGCAATTGTTATAGAAGGCAAATGTGGAGATATAAATGATCCAGAAGTTGTTATGCGAGATTGCTCAATCTTCAACAATTCCTCGGTAAGAGCTGCAGCTAAACTAAAATATAAACCAAAAATTGTTGATGGTAACCCAGTCCCAGTAGACAATGTTTTATATAGATTTAGATATGAAATGGAGAAAGAAGATTAGTATGAAAAAATTAAACTTTGCTAGGCTTTTCACCGCATTTTTAGTTGCTTGTATATTTATGCCAGTTGACTCATTTGCGCAATCAGACACATCAAACAAATCTAAAAAACAAACTACGTATAAAAAAGCTAGAGTTCTGCAGAGTTCTACTGCTAAAAAAATTACAAAAGTTACTGAAGCTTTAGAAAGAGTAAAAATTGTAGAAATAAAAGATATCAAAAAAGAATCAGAAACTTTTGGTCAAATGATTCCTACAGAAGAACCAGATCCTGATATGCCAACAGTCATCAAGATTCTTACAGATATGAGATCTAAAGCATCTGAAATGAAAAGTTATGATAGATCTATCATGTGGAATTATTGGGGATATGTTTATTACACGCAAGAAAACTATTCAGAAGCTTTAAAAGCTTATACAAAAGTTATTAACGAAGAAGAGGTAACTCTTCCATTAAGAAATGGAACGCTTTTTACTTTAGCATCATTGCATATGTATGAAGAGAACTGGTCAAAAGGAATTGAACTACTTCTAATGTGGATGGATGAAGTAGAAACAGTTACTGCTCAGTCTTGGTCATTCCTTGCTAGCGCATATTATCAAATTGAAGATTATACGAAATCTCTTGATGCATCTATTACTGCTATAGATATGGCAGAGTTAGAAGGTTATACACCTAAAGAGAATTGGTATGTAATCATGGCTGCTTGTTATGAGGAGCTAAAGAGTCAGATGGGTGAGAAAGAAACGTTATTAAAGCAATTAGATATTTATGAAATCTTAGTCAATCTATATCCAAAAAAACGGTACTTTCTTCAACTAGGCCAGACTTACGGAACACTGGAAAGAGAAAAAGACTATATGACTGCTTTAAATGCAGCTTATCAAAGTGATTATTTAGATAAAGAGGGTGAATATTTAACACTTGCTCAATTACTTCTTATGAATGGTAATCCATACTGGGCTGCAAGTGTGATTGTAAGCGGCCAAGAAAAAGAGGTTCTTGTAACGAATGAAAAAACAAAAGAAGAAGAATTAAAGCCAGTAGTTAAAGATACTGAGAAGAATCTTAAACTTCTTGCTGATTCCTGGAGAATGGCACAAGAAATTGATAAAGCTATACCTGTCTTAGAGAAGGCCGCAAAAATTTCTGAAGATGGAGAAACTTATGTTCTGCTCGGAAATCTATATTTATCAGAAGATAAACTAGAGCAAGCCGTTGAATCCATTAAGAAAGGTATTAAAAAAGGCAAGCTAAAGAAAATATCTCAAGCCCATTTAACCTTAGGCCAAGCTCATTTTGAATTACAACATTTTGAAGAAGCTAAAAAACAATTCAGAATGGCAGCTAGAGATAAAGATAAGAAGATCAAGAAAACTGCAAATAACTGGATTAAGTATACTGAAAGTGAAGAAAGTAGAATTAAGTATTTGCAGCAGAGAAGAGACTATATCAAGCAATCATAATTTTCTGTAGGTTTCTACAGCAAAATCATATTGGTTATCTGCATTTTTTAAGAAGTTTTCTGAAGAGTCCAGCTTCCAACGATTAAAATCTATCTCTGGGTAATAAACATCCCCATCTATTGAACAATCAACTCTTGTTAAAACAAGTTTGTTAAATGTATCTATTGAATCTCTAAATAAGTAGCCGCCACCTATAATAGCAACCTCATTATCAACATCTTGCTTAATGTTATGCTTCTTTGCTGACTCTATAGCATCATCCAGATTAGCAAAAATTGTTATACCCTCAACATTCTTAAGCGTTGACGATATTACATAATTAACTCTATTAGGCAAAGGTCTTCCAATAGATTCATATGTTTTTCTGCCCATAACTATGATTTTTCCAGTTGTGTACTTTTTAAAATGCGCCAGATCATCCTTTAAGTTCCAAGGCAAATCATTATTAACTCCAATAACTTGATTATTAGACATAGCCACAACATGAGAAATAATTAAATCCATTTTAAATAGCCATTTGTGCCTTGATGGCAGGGTGATGTTCATAATTTTCTAAAATAAAATCATCAACACTTAAAGATGCTATTTGATCAATTGAAGAGATATCTGGTAATTTTAATGAAGGTAGATCTTTTGGCTCTCTTGATAATTGCTCCTTAACCTGATCAATACTATTTTTATAAATATGCGCATCACCAAAAGAATGAACAAATTTACCAGGCTTTAAACCACAAATTTTAGCAAAGATTGAAACTAGCAAAGCATAACTTGCAATATTAAAAGGCACCCCAAGAAACATATCAGCACTTCTTTGATACATATGGCAACTTAAAGAGCCATCTTTAGTTACATAATATTGTGACATAACATGACAGGGAGGCAGCGCCATATTCTCAAGCTCAGCTACATTCCATGCACTTAAAATATGCCTTCTTCCAAATGGGTTATTTTTAATACCATCAAGCAATATTTTAATTTGATCAAGATCTCCCCAGTCTCTCCATTGAACTCCGTAAACAGGACCTAATTTTTTTTCAAGTTCATTATTTATATAACCAAGGTCTTTACCTTGCTTATCTGCATTATCTGTCCAAATAGTAGAATATTTATCCAAGTCGGTTAGAGCAGCTCTATCTTGACCAAATCTTATTTCTGCAAGCCTTCTTTCATCATCTGATCCCTCTAAAAACCATAACAATTCTGAAACAACTCCCTTCCAAGCAAGAGATTTTGTTGTTACAGCAGGAAAGCCTTTCTTAAGATCAAATTCTAACTGATGCCCAAAAGAAGATAGAGTTCCTGTATTAGTCCTATCCTCTCTCTCTTCTCCAAATTCTAGAATATGCGATAGTAAATCTAAATAAGCTTTCATGCTTTCCGTAAAAAATAAGTTAGTAGTGCAAATCCAG
>CAYFJC010000071.1:0-3840 GCA_964343355.1 uncultured Gammaproteobacteria bacterium
TTAATACTTCAGACTCTTCAATCTGCCCAAAGAACTAAGGCTTAGGCTCTTCTTCTTTTTCTTCTGAAGTATTAACAGATTCCTCTTCAGGAACTTCAGTAACTATTGAATCCTCTTTAGAGTCTTCGCTAGCTTCAGATTCTTCTTCTTGAATTACATCTGCTTCACCTTCTACTATCTCTGCTGTCTCTGCTGCTTCATCTGCATTAGAAGATTTATTAAAAGGAAATGGCATTTCTTCTGTTTGAAAGAGTAAAAAATTTAACGTGTCATCAAAAAAAGAGAATATCTGCTTATTGAAGTTAAAGAGTGCTTCATTTATTTTTGAAGTGAATAAGTAAAACAGGAATTGTATAAAAGCGATACCTATAGATATGTTTAGCGCAAAACCTAATACAAATGCATAAACTACCATAAAGAAAAAGCGCTTCCACTTTCCTAACTTTAAAACCTCTTCTTTTACTTCTTCTCTATTAAAATTTTCCATAATCTATTTTCCTCTATGTGTAAATTCTACATCAATTTCATGCGGATGATTAATCAAATCATCTAATAAGCTTTCCGGCTTTTCATCTTTATAAATAATTTTATATAAAGATTCCATAAGCGGCATATTGATTTTATACATTGCTGCTTCTTCATGAGCAACTTCTAATGTTCTTATTCCTTCAGCAACTTGGCCCACTTCATCTTTAGCATCTTCTAAATTCAATCCTTTTCCTAAAAAAGCACCTAATTGGAAATTTCTTGAAAGAGTTGATGTGCATGTTGCTAATAAATCCCCCATTCCTGCTAGGCCTAAAAATGTTATTGGATTTGCACCCTTGGCAACTGCAAACCTACTCATTTCGGCCATGCTTCTTGTGAGAATTAACCCATTAGCATTCTCGCCAACCTCAAGTGAGCTAGCTAGACCACAAATGATAGCGTAAATATTTTTTAGAGCACCCGCCAACTCAATACCATTAACGTCTGTGCTAGAGTAAATTTTAAAAGTATTTGAAGAAAGGATTGCTTTGGTATGATCAATAAGGGATTGATTTTTACTAGCTATAACTGTTCCTGCTATTTTATTTTCAGCAATTTCTCGAGCTAAGTTAGGTCCACTTAAAACTCCTACGTTTACCGCTTTAAAAGATAAATTATCTTCGATAATATCGCTCATAGTTTTAAATGGATTATGTCTTATGCCTTTAGTGCAGGATATTACATCAATATTAGAATCAATTAATGGAGCTATTCTTTTAACAATAGTTTCAAAAATAAGACTTGGTGTTGCAATTAATATTAGCTTAGCTCCTAAGATAACCTCACCAAGATCATCAGAAGCAGTTATATTTTTTGATAGCTGTAATTCAGGATGATAGGTAGCGTTGGCTCCTTCTGAATTAATTCTAAGAGCTTGCTCTGCATCTCTTACCCACAAAGTCACTTCATTGCCATTAGAGGCAGCAATATTTGCAAGAACAGTTCCAAAGCTTCCGCCACCTAGAACTGCTACTTTATTTTGCATGGTGAATCCTATGAAAGATATTTATCTAATTGTCGGAGGTATTTTGCCGGGTCTTTAGGCGAGCCACCTTCTGCTATTACGGCATAATCATATAGGAAATCTACAAAAGATGAGAACTGCTTTCCTTTAAGAGTGGTTAATCTTTTTAAAAGTTTGTGCTTTAGGTTTATTTCAAATATTGGGTTAGATTCGCCCAAATCCTGACCAGCTGCTTCAAGTATTTTTCGTAATTGAGCTCCTGGTTCATTTTTAGGCAAGAGTAAACATGTTGCTGAATTTACCAAGCGACTACTTACCACAACATCAGATACTCTATCTGAAAGATGTTTTTTAATTTTAGTAACAACATCCTGATCTGTTTCGGAGACTTTTGGTTTTTCGCTATCTTGAATATCGTCTTTTGCAACATTAACTAGCTCTTTGCCTTTATATTCCATCAAACTAGACATAAGCCACTCGTCAATTCTGTCTGTAAGCATTAAGACTTCTGTATTATTAGATTTATGCCCTTCTATATGTGGTGAGTTGATGGCTGCCTCAAAAGTATCTGCAACGCAGTAGTAAATTTTTTCTTGAGATTCAGGCATTCTTGATAAATAGTCATCTAATGTTTGACTAACATCATTCTCTTCATTAATTGATGATGCAAAAAGCATCAAACTTGCGAGAAGTTCACGATTTTCAAAATCTTCAGCAGGGCCTTCTTTAATTACCAAGCCATATTCTTTCCAGAATTCTTTATATGAATCTAAAGATTTCTTTTTCATCTTGATTAAAGAATCTAAAACCTTTTTAGTTACTGATTTTTTAATCGTATCAACTAACTGATGCTCTTGAAGGATTTCTCTTGATACATTTAAAGGTAAATCGCTAGTATCAATAATACCCCTGACGAATCTTAAATATAGAGGCAGAAAATTGGTTGCATCATCCATTATAAAGACACGTTGAATATAAAGCTTTACTCCTCTAGGAGCCTCTCTATTCCAAAGATCAAATGGAGGATTTTTTGGAATATACAAAAGATTGGTATATTCATTATTGCCTTCAACTTTATTATGAATCCAAAGTAGTGGGTCATTTTGATCATAAGAAATAAATTTATAGAAATCAGAATACTCAGTATCTGAAATCTCAGATTTTGATTTAAGCCATAGAGCCTCTGATTTATTTACTCTTTCGCCCTCCCCGCCATCTTCGATAAGACTTAAAGGGAAATTTATATATTGGGAATACTTTTCTAATAAAAATTTCACTCTAGATTTTTCAGCAAATTCTTTATTTTCATCATTTAAAAAAATAGTTATTTCCGTTCCTCTTGTTTCTTTTTCTGCAGACTTAAGTTGATAGCTTTCTTCACCAGAGCTGGTCCATAAAGTAGCTTCATCTGAAGAGCCTTTAGCTGTTCTGGTTAAAACCTCTACTTTATCTGCAACCATAAACACAGAATAAAAACCTACTCCAAATTGACCAATCAGATTTGAATCTTTTTTCTTATCACCAGTAAGATTTCCAAGAAAAGAAGCTGTTCCTGATCTAGCAATTGTTCCTATATTTTCAACAACCTCAGCTTCTGTCATTCCTATACCATTATCAGAAATGACTATTTTATTCTCAGCAGGAATAACATTAACGCTAATACCAAATTCTGATGCATCTTCCAATAAGGTTTCATCAGCCAGAGCGCTAAACCTTAATTTATCCAATGCATCTGAAGCATTAGAAACTAGCTCTCTTATAAAAATTTCTTTGTTTGAATATAAAGAATGAATCATTAGCTTTAAAAGCTGCTTAGTTTCAGTCTGAAATACCTTTGTTTTAGTTCGTGCCATATTTAAATCTCCGTAAACCCATTTTTTGGGTCTAATTCGTTAAATTCAAGTTAAAAACAGATAATTGCGGATACTATGAAATTCTAATTAATTGAGCTACAGCAATCATAAATAGAACAATGGTATTTAAAACGCTTAGATTATGTAGAAATTTAAAAAGTCTATTCCAGCCTCTGTCTCGAGCGCTGTTTGTAAGAGGGATAATAATAAAACCTATAAATGCAAGAATAGAAGCGCCCAATGCGATCCAAAGATCCATGCTTGAAAACCATAGATAAGATATTAATGAAGCAACAAGACATATTAAGAAAAGTAGTAAATAATATCTCGGAAATATAGCTCTTAAAAACTTAGAAGCATTGTCGTTATCTAGAACTTTAAAGACTACAGGGGCTGTTAAAACAACCTGAGCGACTATAATCCCTAGTATAAGAGAGTATGAAAGTGTTAAAAGTACTATTACTGCTTCATTCATAATTAAGTGGCGGTCTGACG
>CAYFJC010000072.1:0-3760 GCA_964343355.1 uncultured Gammaproteobacteria bacterium
CTGTATTCATGAGCAACGCCTTCGATAGTAGCATCTGTAACAGCTGCTCCTGGCATTGATGATAATAAAATTCTTCTCAAGGCATTACCTAAAGTATGACCAAAACCTCTTTCAAGTGGCTCTAGTGTTACTGTGGATACATTCAATCCTTCATCATCTACCTGAATATCTGATGGGACTAATAAGTCGATTACTGATGTTTGCATAATTTCCCTCTTTTCTTTTTAAAAAATATTGTTATTTAGAATAAAGCTCAACAATTAAGTTTTCATTAATTTCTGTACTTAACTCAGTTCTATCTGGAACATTTCTAAATACACCCTTTAAATTCTTGTCATCAACCTGAACCCAGTCACAAATCTCTCTAGATGCAGCAAGCTTAAGTGCAGCTTGGATTCTTAAATGACCTTTTTTTGATTCTCTAACTGCAATCTCGTCTCCAGCTTGAACTTGATATGATGGTATATTTACAGTTGTACCGTTTACAGTAAATGCTTTATGAGAAACCATCTGTCTTGCTTCTGCACGAGTACATCCAAAACCAAGTCTATACACAACATTATCTAATCTTTGTTCTAGTAAAGATAATAAGTTCTCGCCTGTATTTCCTTTGGTAGATGCTGCTTTCTTATAATAATTTCTAAACTGCTTCTCTAAAACACCATACATTCTTCTGACTTTTTGCTTCTCTCTTAACTGAAGTCCGTAATCAGATAACCTTCCTCGTCTTGCACCCTGAGCTGCGCCTGGAGGTGACTCCATATTACACTTTGATTCAATAGCTCTTACGCCACTTTTTAAGAAAAGGTCTGTTCCCTCTCTTCTTGATAATCTTAAAGATGGTCCTCTATATCTTGCCATTTAAATCTCCTTAAACCCTTCTCTTTTTGGATGGTCTACATCCATTATGAGGAAGAGGTGTAACATCAGTTATGCTCTTTATTTTTAATCCACATGCATTAAGAGATCTTATTGCTGACTCTCTTCCGCCGCCTGGTCCTTTTACTTTTACGTCCAAGTTGATCATGCCAAATTCTTTTGCTGCAGATCCTGCTTTTTCAGCAGCTATCTGGGCTGCAAAAGGTGTACTCTTTCTTGAACCCTTAAATCCGGATCCACCTGAAGTTGCCCAGCATACAGTATTACCCTGTTTATCTGTAATAGTAACAATAGTATTATTAAAAGAAGACTGAATGTGTGCAACACCTTCAGTAACAACTTTCTTAGATTTTTTGCCTTTTACTGCCATTCAATTAACCTCTCATTGGTTTTTTTGCACCTTTACGTGTTCTTGCATTCGTTTTCGTTCTTTGGCCTCTCGTAGGAAGCTTTCTTCTATGTCTAATACCTCTATAACTTCCCAAATCCATTAATCTCTTAATATTGGTGCTAATAGTTCTTCTAAGATCGCCTTCTACAGCATAAGTAGCTACGGCTGCTCTAATTTTCTCAACTTCATCTTCAGTTAAGTCAGAAACTCTTCTTGTGCAATCTATTTTTAGACTTTCACAAATATCTTGAGCTGTTTTTCTTCCAATACCAAAAACATGAGTAAGTGATATCTCAACATGTTTGTTTTCTGGGATATTTACACCCGCGATTCTTGCCATAATCTATCCTTGCCTTTGTTTGTGTTTAGGGTCAGTTTTACAAATAACAAAAAGAACGCCATTGCGTCTAACTGTTTTGCAGTTTCTACATATTTTTTTTACAGATGCTCTTACTTTCATATTATCTTCTATAGTTTTTTAAATTAGCTTTTTTCATTAACGATGAATATTGACTGGACATCATATGAGATTGAACCTGAGCAATAAAATCCATTAAAACCACAACAATAATCAACACAGAAGTGCCACCAAAATAGAATGATACGCCAGCAAAGTTAATTAATGCTAAGGGTAATAAACATATCAAGGTTAGATATATTGCTCCAAATACTGTTAAACGTGCGAGAACACTATCGATGTACTGAGCTGTTTGCTCGCCAGGTCTTATGCCTGCTATATATGCACCTGATTTTTTAAGATTATCTGAAACCTCTCTAGTATTAAAGGTAAGTGCTAACCAAATAAAACAGAATGAAATAATTAAAGTTGAAAAGACTAATATGTATAAGGGCTGACCTGGAGTAAGTGCTAAAGCTGCTGTCGATAAAAAATTAGTGCCTTCGCTTGATCCAAACCATGATGCTAGTGACGCAGGAAATAATAAGAATGTACTAGCAAAAATTGCTGGTATCACTCCTGCCATATTAACTTTAAAAGGTAGATGACTTGATTGAGCCTGCATTAATTTTCTGCCTTGTTGTCTTTGTGCATAATTAACGGTGATTCTTCTTTGACCTCTCTCTATAAATACAACAATTGCAATAACAGCCATAGCTAAAACTGCAATAGCAAGAAGTAATAAAATACTTAAATCGCCTTGTCTAGATTGCTCTAAAGCTTGACCAATTGCACCCGGTATACCTGTTAGAATACTTGTGGCAATAATAAGAGAGATTCCATTACCTATTCCTCTTTCTGATATTTGCTCTCCAAGCCACATTAAGAATACTGTTCCAGCTACTACTGAAAATACTGCAGAAGCAAAAAATGCTGCCCCAGGGTTGTATGCAAGATCGCTTGCACTTAATGTTACAGCTAAAGCTGAGGCTTGAATAAAAGCTAATACAACCGTTCCATACCTTGTGTACTGAGTTATCTGATTTCTTCCAGCTTGGCCATCTTTCTTTAGTTCTTGAAGATAAGGAATAGAGTTTGAGAATAACTGCATAATAATTGCAGAAGAAATATAAGGGACAACATTAAGAGCAAAGATACTCATTCTCTCTAAGGCGCCTCCAGAAAATAAGTTAAACATATCAAGAATTGTTCCTTGATTTTGTTCAAACAATGAAGAGAGTCTGTCAGGATCAATTCCTGGAATAGGAATATGGGTACCAAGACGATATACAAGAATAGCTACGAAAACAAATCGTAATCTTCTCCATAAATCGCTCATACCTGTTCCTTTATCTGACATTTATTATTCCGCAGCCTTTGGCTTTTTAACAAATTTAGGTCTAACAACTGGCTCTACAATATCAGCAACTGTTCCACCTGCTTTTTCTATAGAAACTTTAGCGCCTTTGGTAACTTTAATACCAACTACATTAACCTTTGAAGATAGTTCTGTATTTCCAAAAATTTTTACTTTCTCAATTTTTTTACTTATAACTTTATTTGCTTTAAGAGTTACAAGAGAAACTTCAGTCATCCCTTCTAATAACTTCACATTCACATCTTTTAATAAATTATTAGTTCTAGACGAGAACCCAAATTTTGGAACTCTTTGTTGAAGGGGCATTTGTCCACCCTCAAATCCTGGTCTTACATTTCCACCAGATCTAGATTTTTGACCCTTATGACCTCTTCCAGCTGTTTTACCCGTTCCTGATCCAATACCTCTTCCAACTCTTTTTCTATTTTGAGCTGTACCAGGATTAGATAGATTATTAAGGGCTAACTTATTTTTTATTTCTTCAGTCATTTTTAACTTTCCAGTACCTCAACCATGTCAGAAATCTTATTAACCATGCCTCTATTGCTTGGTGTATCAATTATTGTCACAGTTTGATTTAATTTTTTAAAACCTAATCCTTTTATGCAAAGCTTATGAGACTTCATTCTCCCAATACCACTCTTAATAAGTTTAATTTTTAATGTTTTTTCTTTACTCATAGCTCTTCTTCTGATGATTTGCCTCGTCTTGAAGC
>CAYFJC010000073.1:0-3555 GCA_964343355.1 uncultured Gammaproteobacteria bacterium
TCCTCTTAGATAAAAAACTTAAAGATAAGCATCAATTACTAACAATTGAAAATGGTGGCCACTATGGTTTTTCAGATGACGAAGATCAAATTATTCGACTGAAGATTTCTGAATTTTTACGAGATACATATAATGATTAGCTCATTAGATCATTTAATCATTGCTGTAAAAGATTTAGATAAAGCAGAACAGGATTACTCAAAAATATTTGGCATGCCCCCTGTATGGCGAGGCGAGCATAAAGAATTGGGCACCATTAATTCAATATTCAATTTTCAAAATACCTACTTCGAACTCTTGGCTGCTAATGGAGATGGCCTTGGTGCTGCATTAGTAAACAATGCCCTTGAAGCAAATGGTGAAGGCTTGACTGGGATAGTCCTTGGAACAGATAACATTAAAGAAGCTTTTAGTTCTATACAAGTAGCAGGCTTTAGCATTGGGGATGTGTCTGAGGGAGAAGGAAACAACCTAAAGGATCTAAAGATTAGAAAATGGAAGAACCTCTTTTTACCTCCAGAACTAACTAGAGGATTATTTTCATTTATTATTCAACATACTGATGGCGAACTTCCTGCTTCAAACTATCAAGCTTCATCTGTAAGCAAATTAGATCATGTAGTCATTAATACCAACGATGCAGATGGCTTCATTAGTGTTTATCAAGATGTTTTCAAAATAAGACTAGCTTTAGATAAGGTTATTGAGCATTGGAAAAAAAGAATGCTATTTTTTAGGCTTAATAAAACCACTATAGAAGTTATCGAAAGCAAGGATGACCAGCCAGCAAATGATCAATTATGGGGACTAGCCTGGGAAGTTAAGAATATTGAAGATGCTTATCAGAGGCTTATTGGTGAAGGTGTGGATGTTACCCCTGTGCAGAAGGGAATAAAAGAGAATACATTGGTAGCAACCATCAAATCACATACGCATAACGTACCTACTTTATTAATTGAGCATATCAAATGAACAAAATATTTTATAAAATTCTTACCCCAGAGGAATGGGAAAAAGCTTCTCTAAGCGGCATTATAGAAACAGACCTAGATATCAAAGATGGTTTTATTCACCTATCAACCGCTCAACAGCTTGCAGCTACATTAGCTTTTTATTTTGCTAATCAAGATAAAGCAATTTTACTGCAGCCAGACTATGAGGCTGTAAAAGATAAACTGAAGTATGAAACTACCAAACTAGGAGATAGACGACAGAGCGCATTTCCTCACCTGTATGACAAACTAGAAGTCAGCCAGATTACACAAATATGGCATCTAGAAAGAGGAGCGTTTATATTGCCTGAAGATATTTTGTTGCAAGTAGAAAGACATGACACAACTTAAAAGAATTTATATCCTTTCAGCATTTCTTATATTAAGCGGGTGTGTTTCAAATACAGTAATAGAAAGACCAAGCCAGGATAATTATTTTCAAATAATTAATACCCCCATTTATGTGCTTAAAGCTGCGAATGTAAATCAATCACGCTTTGATGAAGATATATCCAAATGCATTTTATCCTCAAAAGATAAAGTTAATCTGACTAACAAGTTTGGAACAGGAGTCGGAGCTACTATTATGGCACACGGTTTATATGGAATAGTAACTGCAGGCAGTGGGTTCTTTGGTCCACTAGCAGTATTGGGGGGCTCTGTGATTGCCCTCGCAGGAGGAGGTGCAATTTGGGCTACTCAAGCAACTGGCATATATAGGGAATATTCAAATATAGAAACATGTCTAGAAAACCAGGGCTATGATGTTGTTTTTTATGGTAACGCTTAAATCTGATGACAATTGCATTGAACAAAAAACTAACTATTGCCTTAGTAGTATTTTTAACAGCCTGTGGCGAGCTCAAGCAAAATCAATACTTTGCACCAGTTGAACAACCCTTTAAAGATTTCTCCATTACTCTTAATCAAAATCTCGCATCTACCCAGTCTGATATATCTGCACTAGTTGGAAAGGATTTTATAATCCTTAATCAGGGTAAAGAAAACAAAAATATTATTGCTCAAATCAATCTTGCCGAAGCTTCCTTATATATAAATTGTGGAATGATGAATAATGAAATATATGTTGATTACATTGATAGGATTTTTGAATCCTCTTTAAAGGCTGAACTGCTAATAGAATTTGAAGAAATTAATGAGAACACTACCAATATTCAACTAGATATTTCATATACTTTTGTTTCGCTTGAAAGCGGAACAACTTGGGAGTTAACTTCCAATCAGCCAGCCTCTATATGGGTTGCAACTCCTGCTGAGGGAGCCGTACCCCAAAGAGAATGTTTATCTAAGCACGCCCTAGAAGAAAGTTTAATGAATAAAATAAGTGGCCTATAATTAATGAAGGAGTTAAAGAATGATAAGTGAAACCATGCAGTACGAAAAAAAGTTTGCTAGCGTAGCTGGGAAGCAAATAGCTTATGTGGAGGAGGGCTCTGGAGATCCCATAGTTCTGCTTCATGGAAACCCTACTTCATCTTTTTTATGGCGCAATATTATTCCTGAGCTAACTGATTTAGGTAGAGTTATTGTTCCGGATCTTATAGGACAAGGAGACTCTGATAAATTACCAGCAAGTGAGGGCCCAGAAAGATATTCCCTTGAGGTTGCTTATAATTATGTTGAAGGCTTACTTGAGACCATTGGAGCAGATAAAAAAGTCACCCTTGTTATTCATGATTGGGGCAGCGGCATTGGTTTTTTATGGGCTATGCGTCATTCTGCAGATGTTAAAGGCGTTGCTTACATGGAAGCAATCGTTAAACCTATGAGCTGGGATGACTGGCATGAAGGCGCTGTTGGAATTTTTAAAGGATTTCGTTCAGATAAAGGAGAAGACTTAATTCTTAATAGAAACATGTTTATAGAAGCAGTCCTACCCTCATCAATCATACGCAAGCTTACCGATGCAGAAATGAATACTTATAGAGCACCCCACTTAAAAAGTGATGACCGCCAACCTTTATTGAATTGGCCACGCCAGATTCCTATTGAAGGCGAGCCCGAAGACGTGGTGGCCTTAGTAAATGCATACGGAGCATTTATGGCCAGCAGCCAGATGCCCAAATTATTTATCAATGCAGAACCAGGCTCAATCTTGATCGGACGACAGCGTGAATTTTGCAGGACATGGCCAAATCAACAAGAGGTAACAGTTAAAGGGCTTCACTTTATTCAAGAGGACTCACCTATTGAAATAGGCCAAGCTATAGCAAAATGGTATAAAATATTTTAATAAATAAGTAAGGAGAAATCGCATGTCAGACACCCCGGTTTATATGATCGCTAATCTAGAGACCCATGAAGATCCGAGTGAATATAGAAAATATGAAAAAGGCTTCTTTCCAATATTAAAAAAACACGGCGGTTCTTTTATTACTTTTGACGACAATCCAAGACATTTAGAAGGTTCAGAGCCCAGATCAGGCAGAATGATTATTTTTCAATTTCCTTCAGAAGCTGCAGCAGATGCATGGTTTAATGATCCAGAATATCAAGCCCTATCAGAATATCGCAGAGCAGGCGCTGATACTAAATCTATAAC
>CAYFJC010000074.1:0-3434 GCA_964343355.1 uncultured Gammaproteobacteria bacterium
TCTTTTGATCAACTTCACCAGCTGTAAATAATTCCATTTCTTTTTGAGTTGATAGATGAAAGACATGAAGATTGGCTGAATATTTTTTAGCAAGCTCGACTGCTAAGGAGCTAGATAAATAACAACTTTCAACATCTCTTATTAATGGATGATGAATTGCTGAAAGCTCATCTCCATGTCTAGCTATAAATGCATCTTCATTGGCTTTAATCCTTGGAGTATTTTCACAATGAGTAACAATGTTAAGCGGGCAATAATTAAAAATATCCTCGAGGGTTTCTCTTTTATCTACAAGCATATCTCCAGTTGAAGCACCCATGAAAACTTTTAATCCAGCAGCTAGGTTTATATCTACTTTTTTAATCTCTTCAATATTGTTATTGCTTGCGCCTAGATGAAATGAGTAATTTGAAAGAGAGCGTTGGCTAGCTAATTCAAATTTCTTATTTAAATTCTCTAGGCTCGTAGTTGCTGGGTTTACATTAGGCATTTCAAAGTAACTTGTTACACCTCCTGCCAATCCAGCTGCAGATTCAGAAGCAATATCGCCCTTATGAGTCAGTCCAGGCTCTCTGAAATGAACCTGGTCATCTATTAATCCTGGTAATAGATATCTACCATCAAGATCGATTTCTTTTTTTGATTCGGCATTAATCGTAGTATTAATCAAAGCAATTCTTTGATTCTTAATAGCTACATCAGCAACCTGAATAGATTCTTCATTAACAATAGTGGCATTTTTTAAAATTAAATCGTACATTTATTTATCCAAATTAAAGGCTTTATGAAGAGTTCTCACAGCTAGTTCTAGATACTTCTCCTCGATTACAATAGTTATTTTTATTTCAGAAGTACTAATTATTTGAATATTAATACTTTCTTCGGAAAGAGCTTTAAAGGCCGTACTTGCTATACCAGCATTAGATCTCATACCCGCCCCAACAATAGAAACTTTAGCTACATTAGAATCAATCATTAACTCTGCATAGTCTAAGGTAAGTTTTTCTTTTTCTAAAATAGATTGAACCTGATCCTGATCTTCTGAATCAACAGTAAAGGTAAAGTCAGTTTTTCCGTTAACACTTATGTTTTGAACAATTATTCCAACACTAATTCCTTCATCATTTACTGGCCCTAAAATGTCATAAGCAATACCAGGTGTATCTGCAACACTGTGAAGCGTAAATTTAGTTTGATCTTTTTTAAATGCTATTCCTGAAATTAATGCATTTTCCATATTCTCCTCCTTGAGAGATATAAGTGTTCCTTGCCCATCTTCAAAACTTGAAAGAACTCTCACAGGCACTTGGTACTTATTTGCAAATTCTACAGCACGAATTTGAATAACCTTTGCGCCCTGTCCTGACATTTCTAGCATTTCTTCCATAGTAATAGAATCTAGTTTTTTTGCTTCAGGAACTACTCTGGGGTCTGTAGTATAAATGCCATCAACATCTGTATAAATATCGCACCTTGATGCGTTTACGTGAGCAGCAATTGCTACTGCGGTAGTATCAGAACCACCGCGACCAAGGGTAGTAACATCTCCACTCTCTGTAACACCCTGAAATCCAGTAATGATTGGGACAACATCATCTTCTAAAGTTGAAAGAATTTTCTCCCCATCAACATCAATAATTTTTGCTTTGGAATGCTGATCAGTTGTTTTCATTGAAATTTGCGATGCTGAAAAAGATTTAGCCTTAACACCAATTGAATTTAAAGCCATGGCTAATAAAGAGGCACTTACTTTTTCACCGGTTGAGATCAATGCATCAAACTCTCTTCTATCAGGATTATCTCCAAAGGTTTTTGCAAGATTAATTAATCTATTGGTTTCACCACTCATTGCCGAAACAACAACAATTATTTGATTATCTTTTTTAGCTTTTTTAATTATTTGAGCAACAGCGGCAATTCTCTCATCAGAGCCAACAGATGTTCCACCAAATTTTTGAACTATGATATCTGACATAAAACTATGTATTATTTAGCGAGAGATTTTACGATATCTGAGATAGATGTCACGAACTCATTAATATCTTTTGTTTCACCAGCGCCTTGAGCAAAATCAGATCTGCCACCACCTTTGCCACCCAGGGATTCTGCAAGTGACTTAATAACATCGCCTGCTGATATTCTAGAAGTCATACTTTGAGTGACTCCACATACTAATGCTACTTTTGAATCTATAACATTTAAAAGAACAATAACTCCATGTTCTATAGCAGCTTTCTTTTTATCTACTAAGCCTCTAAGTAATTTATTGTCAGCTACAGCTACCTGTTCAAGAATGAGACTCCAATCGCCGTGATCAACAGTCTCTGAATAAATAACCTCTACAGAGGATGATTGAACTCCACCTTTTTTAAGTTTTTTATTCTCATCTATTAAGCTTTTAATTTTATCTTCAAGAGAGTCTTGTGGTGAGTTTAATAAGCTTTGAATTGAATCATTCACCGCTCTTAACTCTTCTAAATAGGTAATGGCTTGTTTGCCCGAAAGCGCTTCGACTCTTCTTATGCCAGAAGCAACACTGGATTGATTAACGATAATAAATAACCCCATATCACCAGTTCTATCAACATGAGTTCCGCCACAAAGTTCAACTGAAAAAGATTTTTCACCCATACTTAAAACTCTTACTTCATCATCATACTTTTCACCAAACAATGCTTGAGCTCCAGACTCCATAGCTTTATCGAGTTCCATAATTTCAGTAGTAACTTCAACATTGTTTAGCATTTCATGATTAACTATTGTTTCTACTTGAGATATTTCTTCTTTTGAAAGTGGCTTGCTGTGTGAAAAATCAAATCTAAGCTTATGCTCATCAACTAAAGAGCCTTTTTGTTGGACATGCTCACCTAATACTTCTTTTAAAGCTGCATGCATTAAATGAGTAGCAGAATGATGTATCGCTACAGCTTTTCTTTTATCTTTTTCAACACTCATATCAATTACATCGCTTTTATTTAAAGTGCCTTTATCTAAAATAGCTTTATGGATAAAGACTTTGCCTTGTTTCTTGCAATCTATAATAGCACCACTAGAAGTTTTAGATGTAAAGGTTCCTCTGTCACCAACCTGACCACCAGATTCTGCATAAAATGGAGTTTGTTCTGTAGCAAAGAAGATCTCATTATTTTTTTCAGCACTTTCCACAGCATCTAGCCCTTCCCATATCGCTATAACTTTACTCTGGGCTTCTAATAACTCATATCCCAAGAATTGAGTTTCATTTACTCCCGAGGCTGCTGGCAGCTTTGATGTAAAGCTACTTCCAGCTTTAGAAGCTTGTTTTTGTTTAGTCATGCACTCATTAAAACCATCTAAATCTACTAATAAGTCTTTTTCTCTAGCTATATCTGCAGTTAAATCAAAAGGAAATCCAAAGGTGTCATGAAGTTTAAAAATAACATCACCTGGAATAG
>CAYFJC010000075.1:0-3164 GCA_964343355.1 uncultured Gammaproteobacteria bacterium
CATTTAAGAATTGGAGCTAGAACTAGATTAGAGCAATTTTTAGATAATGCTGTTTACAAAGAAATAGCCGCAGACATTAAAAGCAAAGACCCGCTAAAATTTAAAGATACTAAATACTACACAGCAAGAGTCAGAGATGCCATGAAAGCAACTGGTGAAAATGACGCTATCGTTATTGGCCAAGGCCACGTTAAAGATATCCCTGTTGTGATTGCAGCTTTTGAATTTAGATTTATGGGTGGCTCTATGGGTGGAGTTGTAGGTAAAAAATTTGTAGCTGGAATCGATAAGGCTATAGAAGACCAAGTACCTTTTATTTGTTTCTCAACCAGTGGCGGTGCCAGAATGCAGGAATCAATGATTTCATTAATGCAAATGGCAAAAACCTCAGCAGCAATACAAAAATTAAAAGCTCATAAACTACCTTATATCTCTATTATGGTAGATCCTATCTTTGGCGGCGTTTCAGCAAGTTTAGCTATGCTAGGCGATATCAATATTGCAGAACCTAAAGCCTTTGTTGGCTTTGCAGGCAGAAGAGTTATTGAGGATACAGTAAGAGTTGAATTGCCAGATGACTTTCAAAAAGCAGAATTTTTATTAGATCACGGTGCTCTTGATATGATAGTGCATAGAAAAGACTTACGAGCTAAAGTATCTGGGCTATTAAATAAAATATATAACAAATAATGACTAGCGAAAGATTTACAGGTATTTTGTTCTCCGTAGCATTGCTGCTATTTCTTTTATTTTATGTCTTGTCGCCGCAACCAAAATACAGCAAACCTTTTGTAATAGATATTCCAGATATTGAACAGCCTGTATTTGATTTATCACTTATTCCCGAACCAGTTAAAGATATAGATTCAAGTTTTGAGGCCCTCGAAGCGCCGAAAGGCATTGGAGAGAAGGCAGCAGCTATTAAGCTTGATGACTTTAAGATGTATTTATATAGAATTGGAATTTTTACTTCCCTTGAGAAAGCTTCAGAACTTCTTATTAAAATCGAAGAAAATGGATATATGGGCCAGGTTAAAGCACTAGAAAATGATAAAAATAAACATGCTGTCTATGTTATTTTCTTTACCGAAGAGGAAATTAAAAATAATAAGAGTAAAATTAATACCATTGCTGGAATTGAAACAGGAGTCATAACACCATGGATGCCTTAGGTTTAAATATTACAGATTGGGCTATTTTAGTCATAGTTATAGTGTCAGGCATTATTTCCCTCTTTCGTGGTTTCACTAAAGAATTTTTATCATTACTTCTTTGGGTATTTTCATTTTTAGCAGCTATCAGTTTCGAGTATCTAGTATCTCCATTTATCACCGGCTATATAGGCAATCCAGAGATATCTAAGATCGGTGCTTATGTCGTAATATTTGTTGCATCAATATTTCTTGGTGGAATTGCTATCAATATGATTAGCAAGCTCATCAAATGGTCAGGTGTTTCAGGCTTTGATAAATTTCTTGGAGTTATATTTGGCATGGCTCGCGGCCTAGTTCTTATTTTTGTTATTTTTTTATTAATGCCTTCAGGTATAAAAGACTCAGACTTGATGGGTAATTCAAAAATATCTCCCTTTATTGAAAAGATTGCACCTGAAATAGAAGCATATATTCGAGACTTGATAGATAATGACGCCTTGATAGAAGCTAAAGAGTTAATTCAACCTAACCCTCCTGAAGAGGAAGCATAATGTGTGGAATAGTTGGTATATCAGCAGAAAATAATGTCGTTGGAGATCTCTACGACTCACTTTTAATGCTTCAACACCGAGGTCAAGATTCAGCTGGAATGGTTGTTTGTGATTCTGAGGGTAAATTAAATTCCAGAAAATCCATGGGCTATGTCCGAGATACTTTTTTACAAAGACACATGAATAAATTAGTTGGTAACTATGGAATTGGCCATGTCAGATACCCAACAGCTGGTGGTGATGGTAAAGAATTTGCTCAACCTATGTATGTAAATTCTCCTTATGGAATTAGCCTTGCTCACAATGGCAATTTAACTAACTCTGAATCGCTTGCTAATGAATTATTTCACGCAGAAATGCGGCATCTAAATACAGATTCAGACTCTGAAGTTTTACTAAATATATTTGCCCATGAGTTAGGTAAGCAAAGAGAGATTTATCCAGAAGCAAAACATATCTTTAAAGCTGTAACAAAAACGCATAGACGTTGTGATGGAGCTTATGCAGTTATTGCTTTGATTACCGGATTTGGTCTACTGGCTTTTAGAGATACCAATGGAATACGCCCATTAGTTATAGGAATCAGAAAAGGCAAAAATAGAGATGAGTATATGATCTCGTCAGAAAATGCAGCCTTTGCATCGCTTGGATTTGAAACCTTGAGAGATGTTGAGCCAGGAGAAGCTGTTTTTATTGATAACAAGGGAGAGCTTTTTACTCAGCAATGTGCAGAAGTCTATCAAGAGCGACCTTGTATTTTTGAGTATGTATATTTTGCAAGACCTGATTCAACCATTGATCAAATCTCAGTTTATAAATCAAGAATGCGTATGGGTAAAATGCTTGCTAATAAGATCAATCGTATTAGGCCTGATCATGATATTGATGTGGTTATTCCTATTCCAGATAGCTCAACAACCGCCGCATTACAGTTAGCTCATGAGCTAAAAATCCCCTACAGAGAGGGCTTTGTTAAAAATAGATATATTGGCAGAACTTTTATCATGCCTAATCAAGAAGAAAGAAAAAAATCAGTACGTAGAAAACTTAATATTCTAGATTTAGAATTTAAAGGCAAGAATGTGCTTTTAGTTGATGACTCAATTGTAAGAGGAACTACAAGCAGAAAAATTATTGAAATGGCCAAAGAAGCTGGCGCCAATAAAGTATATTTCGCCTCAGCGGCACCCCCTGTTAAGTATCAAAATTTATATGGCATTGATATGCCTGCAACCAAGGAGCTTGTTGCGTCTAAAAAAACTGATGCAGAAATTGGTGAAGAGATTGGTGCTGATTGGTTAATTTACCAAGACTTAAGTGATCTAATTGCATCTGTGCAAGAGGGTAATCCAAGTATCAAAGAATTTGAATGCTCTGTGTTTACAGGGGAATATATTACTCCTCTAAGCGAAGGCTATTTAGAGAATTTAGAAAATACTAGGGATGACAGCTCAAAAGT
>CAYFJC010000076.1:0-3048 GCA_964343355.1 uncultured Gammaproteobacteria bacterium
TTGTAAAAATAATGAAGAAGAATACCACATACCAGCCTATTCTTTCACGCTCAACTTTATCTGGATCGCCAACATAAGTTAAGAAATTTGTAAGATCATATATGAGTGTATCAAATTCTTCCTGGTTTAAGCTCCCAGTGCCTTCTTCAATAGATAAAAATCCACACTTTTCTTTTGTAATTGGGTTGCCAGAGTTATCTCTTTTTTCGCCACCATTTTTAGCAATTACTGCAATTTGTTTGCAACCTAACTGCTGGTTACCCTGAAGAGCTGCTAAAACATTTGGCATTGCCGCTCCTGGATAGACTAAATTATTAACCCCATATTGTTTTGAGGAATCTTCATAGAATGTTCTTAGGTAGGTGTATACCCAATCAGAACCGTGCAATCTTGTAACAAGAGTTAAGTCAGGCGGTGCAACGCCAAACCATTCTGCTGATTCTTCTTTTGACATAGAGCCAGCCATTAAGTCTCCTGACTTTATAGAGGGATCAAATACCAGATTATCAAAAAATATTTCTTCAGGTATTTTTAGATCTTTAGCAATCCTATTCCATCTTGAATATTCCAAGGAATGACATCCATAACAATAAGTTAGGAAAGTTGATGCTCCACTTTGCAAAGATGACATGTCTTCAAGAGAATGCTTGAATTCGTCACATTCACCATAATCTTTGCATGGTGCTCCTTCGGCTGCCTCTAATTCAATGTAAGAAAAAGAAACAAAGAGTAAAAGAAATGCTTTTATCCATTTTGGGTTAACAGAAAATATTCTTTTAATAATCATAATCTGTCTGGTACTGGTTTTGTTTTTTCTATACTGGTATAAATTGGCATTAACAAGAAGTAGCTGAAATAAATAAAAGTGCAAATTATCCCCATAGTTTTTCGATGTTCTGTAACACTTACAGTTCCAAGATAGCCTAAGGTTAAAAAACTCATTCCAAACATAACTAAAGCTATTTTACTAAGAATGCCTTTATATCTTATAGATGCAACTTTACTTCTATCTAGCCAAGGAACAACAAAGAATATAGCTACTGCAGCTCCCATAGCAGCAAAGCCTCCAAGCTTATCTGGAACAGCTCTTAAGATTGAATAATATGGTGAGTAATACCAAACTGGGGCAATATGATCAGGAGTAACTAATGGATTAGCCTCTTCATAGTTTGCATATTCAATAAAATACCCACCTCCTTCTGGAAAGAAAAACATGATTATTGCAAATACAGTCATAAAGACTCCAATTCCTACAAGAGCATTAAGAACTTTATATGGGAAGAAAGGAACGCTGTCTAATGGAACTCCATCTTCATCTGTAAAAGCTTCAATATCTACCCCTTCTGGGTTTCCAGCGCCTACCTCGTGAAGAGCTATTAAATGAAGAAATACTAAAGCAATTAAAACTAGAGGAAGAGCCACAACATGAAGTGCAAAGAATCTGTTAACAGTAATGCCGGAAATATAGTAATCACCTCGTATCCATAATTCTAATGACTCTCCAATATATGGCAGAGCTCCGAATAAAGAAATTATGACTTGAGCGCCCCAATATGACATTTGACCGTAAGGTAAAACATATCCTAAAAATCCTTCTGCCATCATTGCAAGATAAATTGTGCAACCAAAAATCCAGACAAGCTCTTTAGGTTTTTGATAGGAGCCGTAAAGAAGTCCTCTAAACATATGAAGATATACAACTGCAAAGAATAAAGAAGCGCCCGTTGTATGCATATATCTTATGGCCCAGCCATAATCAACATCTCTCATCATATATTCAATAGATGAGAAAGCTGCTTCTCCTGGGGTATAAAGCATAATTAACCATATACCTGAAACAATTTGTATGATTAACACAACAGCTGCTAATGCTCCAAAAAGATACCAAAAGTTTACTTTTTTAGGTACCGGATGTTTGGAAAGATGTCTTTCATAAGTGTTTTGAATCGGCAGTCGATGATTAACCCAATTAAATACTTTAGTTACGTTATCTGACATTAAGACATCTCCTTGTCTTCACCAATAGTAAGTATATTTCCATTAAAATTATGAGGTGGTACTTTTAAATTGGTTGGTGCCGGAACTCCCTTAAAAACTCTACCTACTAGATCAAACATCGAACCATGACATGGGCAAAAGTAGCCACCAGTCCATGAAGCATCCCAAGCTTTAGGCTCAACTTCTGGAAAAAATTTTGGAGAACACCCTAAATGCGTGCAAACACCTACTAAAACAGTATATTCAGGACTTTTAGATCTAGTGGGATTCATGTTTCTGTATGGCTCATCTATTGCTTCAGAATTAGGGTCAGCTAATTTGGCAATATTAGATTCTAAGTTGTTTATTGCTTCTTGGGAATGTCTGATAACAAATACGGGTTGTTTTCTCCAGCCTATTTGAATTTGTTGACCAGGATCAATTTTAGTTACATCCACTTTAACTGGTGCACCAACTGCTTTAGCCTTTGCGCTAGGGTTCCATGATGCAATAAATGGTGTGGCAGCGAAAGGGACACCTGCGGCACCAAATGCCGAAGTAAGTCCAATCAATACTTTTCTTCGTGAGTTTATTGTCTTCTCCTAAAGTTAATAAGTGAATAACTTTTGAAAAACTGTTAACGTTTTGAAAACTGTTTGCTTTTCCTTGCTTTAACTAAACCTGGTTTCTTTCTTTCAACTTTTCTAGAATCTCTTGTGAGAAGTCCAGCTGATTTAAGTTGAGGTCTAAGCTCTTCATCATAAGACATTAAAGCTCTTGAAATACCATGCCTAATAGCTCCAGCCTGGCCAAAACTACCACCACCTTTTACCATTACTTTAATATCAAATTTTTCTAAAGATTCGGTTAATTCAAGAGGTTGCATAACTAACATTTGAGCAACTTTTCTTCCAAAGTAAACGTCGAGTGCGCGATCATTTACAGTGATATCACCTTTTCCTTTTGTTAAATATACTCTTGCAGAAGAAGTCTTTCTTCTTCCAGTTGCATAATGTATTTCTGATTTCATATTTTTGGTTCCCAAACCTGAGGCTGTTGTGATTCGTGTTC
>CAYFJC010000077.1:0-2974 GCA_964343355.1 uncultured Gammaproteobacteria bacterium
TATTTAAAAAAATGAGTTGGTCTGTAAGCCGGATTCTGTAAAAGATGATCATCTATCTTGGCAATGTGTCACCACATTGCTCTAGCAACCTACCCAAATCCTAAACGAGCAGCCTAAGGATTTCTATTTGGTCTTGCTTCGGGCTGGGGTTTACAATGCCTCAAATGTTACCATTTAAGCGGTGCGCTCTTACCGCACCTTTTCACCCTTACCAATAAAATTGGCGGTATATTTTCTGCTGCACTATCCGTAGGCTTGCGCCTCCCAGGAGTTACCTGGCGCCCTGCTCTGTGAAGTCCGGACTTTCCTCTAAAATAAATTTTAGCGATCATCCAACCAACTCGAGAGAATTATAGTCATTTATTTATCTATCAGCCACTTATAAATATCTCTTTTATTTTGCTTAGACAAGGCAGCTATTAATTTTGCTGCATCTTTAGCTGGTAAATATTCTAAATATAATTCTTTAATTTTATTACTAAGATTTAAATCAATATTATTAGTTGTAGCTCCTTCTAAAACAATTACAAACTCACCTTTTAAGGTTATCTCATTATTTTTTATTTTTACCTGAAGATCTCCTATAGATTCTCTGATTGTCTCTTCATACTTTTTTGTCATTTCTCTACATAATATAATTTTTCTATCTTTAGACAGATGCTCGGAGAAAACATCTATAGTGGAGCTAATTCTTTTGGCTGATTCAAAAAAAATAATAGTCTCATTAATTCTATTTAATGAATGCATCATTTCCAACTGGGAATTTTTCTTTCTAGGAAAGAACCCTTTAAAACAAAATGCATTTGAAGCAAGTCCAGATAATATTAAAGCGTTAATCACTGATGATGGTCCTGGTAAGACAGTAAATTCTATATTGTTTTTAATACATTCTTGAGATAAGAAGTATCCTGGATCTGAAATACATGGAGCGCCAGCATCAGAAATTACAGCCACTTCAGACCCTGCATTAAGTTGTTTTAAAATCTCAGGGGTTATTTTTATTTCATTATGCTCATGAAATGATTTTGATTTTTTATTAATATGGAAATTACTAAGTAATATATTTGTATTACGAGTGTCTTCAGCATAAATAAAATCTGCAGACTCAAGGAGACTTATTGATCTCATAGAGATATCATTTAAATTACCAATTGGACTACATATAAAATTTAACATAAACGCACTTTTGAAAAAAAAACCATTACTTACTAGATTGTCTTTTATTTTAGCAATAATGTTGTTAAATAGTTGTGCTACTTCTTCAAATAGTAGTTTTTATGTGGATAACGAGCCACAAAATAAAGATTTTTTACAAGTTCTTTCAGCTGAAGAACTTTTTTTTATAAATGATGCTAACAAAGAAGAATCTATTTTAAATAGAGATCTTGTTCTTGAGGCGCTTAAGTATAAGTCATTAGAAAAAGATGAGTGGGATGCACTTATACTTATAAGTAAGTCAAATTACTTAAAGCCTTTTGGTAAGAAACTTATAGACCAATTAGTAAAGAATAAAAGGGAGCTTCAAGAAGTTAAGACCATAAGGCTTAAGGTTAATGCAGATGAGAGATACAAAAATTACCTTATACAAGCAGCTACTAATATAGATAAGAAAATTAATATAATTTTTGATGAAGAAACTCCAAAAATTAATATTAACTTAAATGTTTTAAATGAAACTCTTCCTGGGTTTTGTAATTCCTTTCAAAATGATCAATTAAATTCAGTAGAGAAAGTTATTTTTTCCAATGATCTCTTGCAGGCAAAAGATACTCTCATTATTTATGAAGATATTTTTAGTAATCAACAATATAAATTAAAAAATAAATATACCAATGTAAGGTCTACTTTATATAGCGAGGGTCAGTTTGATGCATTCGCTTCGAATGCTTTGGGTATTCAAGAGAGTTTAGGTAGATATAAAAAAATTAATGCTCTATTACCAAATGTTAAAATCAACAACACGCCTAGAGTTCGTCAAGATATTCAAAATATTTACTTTTTAATGACTTATAAAAATGCAAAGGGTCTTGTCCCAGCATTTAGGTATAACTACTCAATTGGTATTAACTCATATGCATCTATCAATCTAATAAAGAATATTAGTAATATTAGTAATATTGCAGATTTTGAATATTTGATTATCCCCATCCAAAATCAATTTGACGATGATGTTTCCTTAAATCAATTTAAAAAAAATAGCACAGTAGAAGATAGACTTATTTACGATAATCTTTTTGATTTAATAATAATCAATTATTTTTTACAGAATAATATAAAAGATGCAATGGTAAATGGGAGAAGCGGAATGCTCAGCATTAAAGAAGGCCAATGTACCTCAAGAGAGCTGCCGCTGAGAAAGATTAATTCTGAGGGTTCTTTTACTCTTCCCTAAGATCTCTTTCTAACGGTGATAAGCTATCAAGAAATCCAGTCCTTTCAAAAATTCTTTTTTGATAATCTAGTAAAGGTTTTAAGTGTCTATTTACTGGAAGATTTATTCCAATAGAAGGCAGTCTCCATAAAATTGGGCCAAAACAGCAATCAACAAGAGAAAATTCATCACTCATAAAAAACTTAAATTCTTTGAATGTTGAAGCAATGGATGCAATTTCATGAAGAAGCTCTTCTCTAAGTTTGATTAACTCTTTTTCAGATAGTTTCTTTTCAATAAGAGTATCCACCATTGGACACCACTCTTTATCAATTCTAAGCATCAATGTTCTGCAGTTAGCTCTAGCCACTGGGTATACAGGCAGAAGAGGTGGGTGAGGAAATCTTTCATCTAGGTACTCCATCATCACACCTGTGTCATACAAACCCAATTCTCTATCAACTAGTATAGGAAGCTTATGATATGGATTGATTGAAAGAATTTCTTCAGAAGTTTCTTCTAATGATGACTCTCTAATTTCACAAGTAATATCTTTTTCAGCAAGAACTATTCTTACTCTTTGGCTGTAATGGTCGTCTCTGT
>CAYFJC010000078.1:0-2938 GCA_964343355.1 uncultured Gammaproteobacteria bacterium
AATTCAATAGATCTAAATTTAAAAAGCCCAGTTAATCTGGGCTTTTTTTTGTCTGTAATTTTATTTAATAAGCGCTTGAAAGTTAATATGTTTATAACTTAATTCAACAGGTGAAACTAAGACTTCTGAATAAATATCAACCCAGTCTTTATGAAATGATACCTGGTCAGTATATGGCTCTATGAATAAAGTAACTGTATAAAGATCATCAAACGGGCCAGGAAGTTTTGTATTTCTAGCGTAATGAAAGCCTTCAACTAAATTAAGATGAGGAATTAGGTTAACTACGAGCTTCTCTCCTGATGTTTCATTTAATACAAGAGCAAATACCTCTAAATATGGAACAAAGGCCCCTGCCATTGCAGTATTGGAATGAGATGATAAATTAAAATTTATGAGAGCTTCAAGATGAATATCTGAATTATCATTTTGATTTATAACCATCCCTTTTGGTGTAGCCATAAACTCTAGCTTAATGTTATTTGAAAGATCTTCTTGGGCAATAAGAATATTATTAATCTTTTCTTGAGCACTAGTATTTAATGAACAGATAATCGTTAAAAAGAGTAATTTATTCATAAGAGTCTTTAAAGGATAGTTGCATTATTAATTGTTGATTTAAGAATACTATAAGCCGAAGTCGTCTCGTTCAGTAGCTCAATTTCATTAATATTAAAGTGGAGTATTAACTCGTTACTATTATTTATTTTAGATTCTACTTTTCTACCATATGAAAAATTACTTTGAATAGCAGTTGGGGTATTAGATATGTTTTTAATAATTTTGATTGATGGAAGTTTTAATATTTTATCTTGTTTAATAATCTTTTCTTCACCAAAAACAATGTGAGCTCCGCAGTATTTAATATCTGGAATGTTTAATGTGGCTATTGTCGATGTATTAGCCTTGCTATTGAGTATGACTCTATTAGTAGATGTAACTCTAGTAATAGGAGTAATAGACGAATGACCAGCATCAACCCTATCTACAAAAGGAATCATGGGTAAATTAAGGTTATAAAAAAAATCGTGATATTTTTTATTACAAGGAAGTATTTCAACTGATCTTAAAATAAGATCCAATGAAATAATTGTATTCTCTAGTGCTATTGGACTAGTACTAATAGACACATTAATGTCTATGTAATTTTCAGGATTAAGTAAAAATGTATCAGAGGTGTTAGAAGTGCAATTGCCTAATAAAACAATTACACACAAAGAGGCTAATAACCTACGAATTATCAACCACCCCCAGGTGCAGATGGCGTTCCTTTAAAGCAACCAATAATATAAGGAAAGGTAGCAGGAGTTATATGGTAATGATACTGAGAACCATCAGCGTGCTGATGCCCATTACATCTATCAAGGTACTGTGTTGAACCTGAATGTAAGCTTTCATTATATTGATATGCTTCAAAAGCATAACTTTGAGGACTCTGACCAGAGATTAAAGTATAACTACTTTGTAATTGAGTTAATGCTTGAGATGAATCTCCATCTGGATACTCCCATTGACCGTAGACTTTAAAACCATCAGCAGCATAACCCACAAGGCCTGATGGGACAGTTTCATCAAGACCAAGAGTCCATGGCTCAGCAACAAGACCTTCAACTCTAAAGCAGATTTCTATTAATGTGTGCTCATGAAATGAATTGGGTGAAGTGTGACCTCCACAATTTCCCAATACAGCATTATAAATAGCATCTCCATAAGCTTCCTGAGCTGGCTGGGCAGCTTCAGTAGGCCCATACCAAGGCAGTCCAGTGTTAGTGAATCCTAAGTACCCCAATTGAACATTAGCTCCATTATTAGGGTTACCAATTAGCGTTATATCACTAGCAATCTCAGGATTTAGTGTTATTGATTTAGATAAATTAGCTTCATTTAATGCATTAGGTGTAGTGGCAATATAGGTGTAATGAGGAATAGCATTGGAGGTAATAGATAATTGAGTATCAGTGCACGAAATACTTACATTAGGCATAACTGTATATGAGCTACCTGGACCAGGAGCTAAAGAAATATCTAAAAAACTAGCAGCAATTTCATCTGAACATCCCGAAATAGAGATAGAACCTAAAGGTCCCCCGCCGCCTCCACCACCACCGCCACCAGTATTATCTGGAGCAGACGCAGAAGAGCCACCACCACCACCGCATGATGAAATGATAAGCAAAGCCAATAAAGTGTGCAGTGGATTCATGTCAATATTATAGACATATTGTTTAAATAATAGTTTAAAAAAATATTAAATATCTACAGAATCGTATGGATTTTCTATAACTAAATTATCTTGATAATTAATAATATATGAATGTTTATTAGTTCCAAAACTTACAGACTTATATGATTCTTCGTTAATAATATGTAAAGCTGCATGACCTTCAACGCCAATACAATCTTCAATATTATTATTTGCTAGCTGGCCCTTAACATAAGGTCTTCTAGCTGGCTCTTCATCATAATGAGGGCAGCATGTACCTTTAACAAAACCAAGACAATCCATGATAGCTAAATCATCAGCCCATGAGTCAGTGATGCCTTTTTCAAACCAACATATAGCGCCAGCACTTACGCCACACATAATGACCCCATTCTCATAAGCCTCTTTAAGAAGAATATCTAAACCCCAATCCTTCCATACAGCCAACATGCTTTTAGTATTGCCACCACCAACAAAAATAATATCTTGTTTTTTTATATGCTCTTCTAGGTTTATAGTTCTTTTAAAAAAATCGATATGAGTTGGATTGCATTTAAGTTTAGTAAAAACATCATAAAAATTTACTTTATAGGCATCATTATCACCAGTTGCAGTTGGGATAAAGCATACATTTGGATTCTCTTTATTTTGCTGATCAACTATGTATTTCTCTATTTTTCTATCTGAAGGGTTTCTTCCAAATCCACCTCCACCAATTGCTATTATTTGTCTCAT
>CAYFJC010000079.1:0-2926 GCA_964343355.1 uncultured Gammaproteobacteria bacterium
TAATTAGAATATTTAATTTCTTTTCTAAAAATATCGGTGCGCAAAAGCTCATTTTACAAAATACTGTAGTACCTCCAGCTAAGTCTGAAACACTTCATTTGCTTTCTTTTGAGGTTATATCTTTTATTGAAAAGAATATTAAGCTGCCTTCAATGTTTAATAAAGAAGGAGTATTTCTTGTCATGGTTCAAATAATAATTTCTATATTTTCATTAAATATTAAAGAAAATAGAGAACTCAATCAAATAGGAAAATTAGAAGCTCACAGGGCTGCATATTCTTATCTATTAAGCTGCATAGCTCAAAAAGACTAAACTTAAAAAAATTAAAGTTTTAACTTCTTTACAAAATTTATAACATCTTTAGCTAAAATTTCTGGATTTTCGATTCCAGCAAAATGCCCACCATCAAATTCATTCCATTGAACAATATTATAAATTTTTTCAGCCCATGCTCGCGGCGGTTTGATAATTTCATTACTAAATACGGCGCCTGCAAAGGGCGCTTTGATTGGATTAAAAGAAAAACCAAACTGACCATTAGCTTTATATATTCTAAATGATGAAGTTATAGACTCAGTGAACCAATATAGTGAAACAATTGCTAAAACTTCATCGAAATCTAATATTAATTTATCATTTTCATCATCAGTCCATGAATGAAATTTTTCAATTATCCATGCCGCTAAACCAATGGGGGAGTCATTAAGTCCAAACCCAAGTGTTTGAGGCTTTGTGCTTTGAATTGCATAATAGCCATAACCGCTTGATTGATATTTTTGTTGATTTTCTAAGCCCTTTATCTCGCTTTCATTTAATCCGTCTAGAGGATCACTTCCTTCAGGAGGCCATGCAATTACTAAATTAAGATGAATCCCCAAGCAAGCCTCTGGAAATAATTCAGCCATCCATTTACTAACCGTTGCTCCCCAATCTCCGCCTTGGACAACATACTTTTTATAGCCTAACTCCAGCATGAGTTCGTGTTGGAGCTTAGCTATTTCTTTAGAGCTCATTCCTGGTTCTGACGCTTTGTCTGAAAATCCGAAACCTACAAGGGAAGGGCATACAATGTGAAAATCTACCTCAGGATTATTTTTTAAAATAGGAATAATTTTTAAGAATTCCTGAATACTTCCTGGCCAACCATGTGTCAAAAGCAAAGGAACAGCATCAGGATTGCTAGATGGAGAATGCAGGAAATGTATTTTTAGACCTGAGCTTGTTTGAAATTTATAACTACCAATATTATTTAGCAAACGCTCATGATGTCGCCAATCAAAATCATTAACCCAATATTTAGCAATATCTTGCATAAACTTTAAACTAGTTCCATGCGACCATTTTGAATCATTCACCTCATCAGGCCAGCGTGTAAGTTTTATTTTTTGATGAAGTAACTCAATCTCAGAGTCTTTAATGTGAATTGGAAAATTTTCTATCATTGTTATACCTTGTTTAGAGATACAATATTTTATCTATGAATAATATTCAACTGATATAATTCACATCCATTTATGAATCTAGAATCAATACAAGAATTTTTAATAAATAACATCGAGTATTCTTGGATGATTATTATGTTTTTTGCATTTGCAGAATCTTTTTTAGTTACTGGAATTTTTATTTCTTCCGCAATTCTATTTTCGATCTGTATCTTTTTATACAATATGGAGGCTTTAAGTATTTTTGGTATTGTTCCAATTGCAATACTGGGTGCACATATTGGTGATATCTCAAGTTTCTTTTTAGGTAAAACGCTAGGTCCGCAAATATTAAGCACTAAAGTTCTTACAAAAAGAGCAAAGACAATTAGAAGAGCTCAAAAGTTTTTAGATAAATTTGGTCCATACACAGTTCTCTTGGGAAGATTTGTACCTGCCATTAGAGCACTTACACCTTTTTTACTTGGAATTTCTGATGTAAAAGCTGTAAGATTTTATATAGCAGATGTCATAGCGTGTCTTTTATGGGGAACCGCCTTGGGATTTTTAGTAATAGGTATTGGATCAATTTTTGGTTAAAACATTATGATTAATATATTAATTTTATTTTTGAGCGTTATCGCTGTTATATTTTTATTTCAGCAATTAATTAAAGCCAAGAGATCTGGTAGATTTATCCAAATAATAAGAGACTTATTTGTAGTTTTACTTGCTTTGGCGATGACCTCAGCTATTTTTTATATAGTTTTTAGACTAGTGATTAAATTCTTTATATAAAGCTATTGCTCATGACCCTATTTCAAAAGATTATAGATAAAGAAATTCCAGCTGATATTATTTATGAAGATGATCTGTCTTTAGTTTTTAAAGATATTAATCCACAGGCTCCGACGCATCTTTTAATTATTCCCAAAAAGCCTATTGTTAAGATATCTGATGCTAAAGAAGAGGATAAAGAGTTGATGGGACATTTAATGTGGGTTGCAGGCGAGGTAGCTAGAAAGATTGGCGTAGAAGATGCCTTTAGATTAGTCGTAAACAACGGTGCAAAAGCTGGACAAAGCGTATTTCATGTCCATATCCATCTTTTATCAGGCCGTCCATTTTCATGGCCGCCAGGTTAATTCTCTAACCAATATAAAACATAGATCCAACGCCCAGTGCAAATACAAGTGCGCCAATACCTAATACAAAGAATGCCCCATGTCTTATAGTTTCTGAATCAGTATTCATAATAATTTCCTCTTGATTTAAATATAAAAAAAAATACACTTATATACAAGTTTTATCTATTCTTTTTATATATATAACCTTCCCAAATAATAGACTTATTTCACTAGTCTTTTCAGGTTATGATTGCATGATATATTTGCTACTAGGCTCATATCTTTATGACAAAAATTAAATTAAATACCGAATCAAAGGCGTGGATAGCTTATGACGCTGGGAATTCAGCTTTTGCAACAACTATAGTTGCAGCTT
>CAYFJC010000080.1:0-2841 GCA_964343355.1 uncultured Gammaproteobacteria bacterium
GTTAGATTTTGTAGATATATTATTTTTAAAGAAACAATAATTCCATAAGCCGAGGCAAACGCTACTATTAACTTATTTAGGACATAAAACTTTTTGAAGAAATACCCAATCAGAGACATAAGAGCAATTACACCAAAAATATATCTTGTTAATATGCATAACGGGCAAGCTCGAAGATTTAATAGAGTGTCTAATGCAATAGCTAATAAGATAATAAAGCTTGAACCTAAAAAAGATGCAATTTCAAAATGATTTTCGTACACATTTTTTACTATATTTATAATTTTTTGAAACATATTTACTTATATATCCTTTCTTGTATAGAGATTAAAAAATACCAATGACATAATAGATTTTAACTTAACTATAAATGAAAAACAGAATATTCATCATCGACGGCTCTTCCTATTTATATAGGGCTTATCATGCTATGCCGCCTTTAACGACATCAACAGGCAAGCCAACTGGTGCTGTAAAAGGCGTCACTAATATGTTGATGAATTTAAAGAAAGAGAGCGAGGGCTCGCCAATTATTGTGGTCTTTGATGCTAAAGGAAAAAACTTTAGACACAAAGTTTATGATGACTATAAATCGAATAGACCACCGATGCCTGATGATTTAAGAGAGCAACTCCAGCCAGTTAAGGATATCTGTAAAGCTATTGGGTTTCCTTTGCTAGAAGTTGAGGGGGTTGAGGCTGATGATGTAATTGCTACGCTCGTTTCAATGGCTAGAAAAAAAGATTTTTATAGTGTTGTCTCTAGCTTAGATAAAGATTTGATGCAGCTAGTTGAAGATCCTTTTACTACACTAATGAATACCATGACTCACAAAACCTTTGATGAGACTATGGTATTTGAAAAATTTGGCGTTAAGCCAAGTCAAATTAGAGATATGTTAGCTTTGGTCGGCGACTCTTCAGATAATATACCTGGCGTCCCAAAAGTTGGTCAGAAGACAGCAGCAAAATGGCTTAATGAATTTACAGATCTCGAGACTATTAAAGCCAATGCCGAATCCTTCCCTGGAGTGGTTGGAAATAATCTAAGAGAATTTCTGCCTAATCTGGATAGGAATATTGAGCTTGTATCCTTAAAGAGTGATCTAGATCTAAAAACAGATTTTGAAAGTTTATTAGTTCTAAATAATGACGATGAAGCTTTAGCTAAACTATATTTAGAATTTGAGTTTAAGCCTTTAAAAAATAGCCCAGTTAAAAAAACTGCTGAAGAAGTTGCTGTTGTGAATAGCCAATATGAAACCCTAGATACAATAGAACAATTAGAAGCCTGGGCGAAACAGTTAGATAAATGCACTGCTTTTGCCATAGACTCTGAGACTTCATCTTTAGATACTATTTCAGCAAATCTGCTTGGAATTTCATTGTCTGTTGAAGAAGGTAAAGGTTGTTATATACCTATTGGCCACGATTATGAGGGTGCTCCAAAGCAACTGCCTTTGGACAAAGTAGTAAGTATCTTAGGAGCCTCAATAGAGTTAAATCAGAAAAAAGCTATAGGCCAAAACTTAAAATTTGATATACCTATTTTAGCTAGGCATGGAATTAAGCTTTCTGCTTTTTTAGCAGATACTATGTTGATGTCTTATGTTTTAAATAGCACAGGAACCAGACACAGCATGGATAGGATGGCAGAGCATTATCTTCAACTATCAACAATTAAATATACAGATGTAACCGGAACAGCCTCGAAGCAAATTAATTTCTCTAAAGTAGATATTGCGACTGCAACGAACTATGCAGCAGAAGATGCTGACATAACTTTAAGGCTTTATTACCACCTAGAAGAATTACTTAGAGGCCAAAATAGCCAATTAAATTTATTAGAGGCAATTGAGTACCCCCTTGTTCTGGCTTTGGTAACAACTGAGACAAATGGTGCAAAAATAGATAAAGATAAACTTGCTGCTCACTCAAAAGAGCTTGGAGAAAAAATAGAGGTTTTAACAAAAGAAGCTTACAAGCTTGGTGGTCAAGAATTTAATTTAGATTCACCCAAGCAACTTTTAGAGATTCTTTATGAGAAACAAGGCTTACCAGTTTTACAAAAGACTCCTAAAGGCCAACCTTCAACTAACGAGGCTACGTTGCAGAGATTAGCTGAGGAATATGATTTACCAAAAGTTATTTTAGAATACAGAACATTAGCAAAATTAAAGTCCACCTATACCGATAGCCTTATAGCGATGGAAAATCCAGTGACCAATAGAATTCATACTTCTTATCATCAGGCAGTTACTTCTACAGGAAGACTTTCGTCAACAGAACCAAATCTTCAGAACATTCCCATTAAGACCTCAGAAGGCAGAAGAATAAGAGAAGCTTTTGTTCCTGAAAAAGGTAATGTGCTTATTTCAGCTGACTATTCTCAGATTGAATTAAGAATAATGGCTCATTTATCAGGCGATAAGAACTTAACCAATGCTTTTAATAATAACTTAGATGTTCATTCGGCAACTGCAGCAGAAATTTTTGGAGTTGATATTGATAATGTGAACTCAGATCAAAGAAGAAGCGCTAAGGCAATAAACTTTGGACTCATGTATGGGATGTCAGCTTTTGGCCTTACAAGGCAGCTTGATATAACTAGAGCAGAAGCACAATCTTATTTAGATACGTACTTTGATCGTTATACGGGGGTTAGAGATTATATGGATAACGTAAGAGCAGAGGCTAAAAAAGACCTATATGTTGAAACTATTATGGGCAGAAGACTTTATGTTAATGAAATTAATGCAGCAAATGGACTAAGAAGACAAGCAGCCGAAAGAGCAGCTATTAATGCACCCCTTCAAGGCTCGGCAGCAGATATTATTAAAAA
>CAYFJC010000081.1:0-1175 GCA_964343355.1 uncultured Gammaproteobacteria bacterium
GTGTACTGGGTTCTAGTAAAAGCTGGTGTTATTAGAAAGAAGATAAGGAGTCTTCTAACAATACTATCTGTAGTTATAGCTTTTTTTCTATATGGTTTACTCCATTCAGCTGATCCATTATTTTCAGGAGCTGCTGGTGAAATTAATGCTGAACGAATGATCATAATGCCTAAGCACGACATGATGTTTGGCAGGCTACCTCAGTCACATATCAATTACTTAGAATCTTTAGACGGTGTTACCAATATTGCCTGGCTAGATATGCTTTCAATGGATATCAATTCCATGACTGAAAATATTCCTATCTTTGCTATAAGTAAAGATTACTTCAAGGTTATGGATAGGTTTGAAGCCTCGCCCGAGGCAAAGGCAGCATTCTTTGCAAATAGAAGAGGTGCCCTTGCAGGCAAGGCAGCCGCTGATATCAAAGGCTGGAAAGTTGGTGATCTTGTATCAATACCAACTTTTTCAGAAAAGAATGATGGATCGAATGTCTGGGAATTTGTAATAGAGGGTATCTATACAACAAATCCTGCTGCAGATGAACTTGGTATTATGGTTCGAAATGAATATGTTCAAGAAGCAAGGGTCGCTAATAAAGGCACTATATCAATGATACTGTTTAATCTTGCAGATCCCTCAAAAGCAGATGAAGTAAGTAATATTATTGATAATAATTATAAAAACTCAGCATATGCCACCTTCACTGGTAATGAGATTACACTATCTCAAAAAATGCTGTCAGATATTGGAAATATTAAATTAATAATTACAGCTATTATTTCTGCTGTATTTTTTACATTACTACTAGTAACTGCAAATACCATGAGTCAATCTGTAAGAGAAAGAACTAGTGATTTAGCGATTTTGAAAAGTTTAGGCTATCAAGATAGACAGATATTTATCTCAATACTTTTAGAAAGCAATTTTATTATCTTGGTAGGAGCTTCATTTGGTCTAATATTGACTCTCATAACTATCCCATTAATAGATCAAGCAAGTGGCGGTCTTACTGGTGGAATTATTCTCTTTGATTCTTATCAGGTTGTTAGAGGTATTCTAATTGGAGTTCTTATGGCCTCTCTTGCTGGAATCCTTCCTGCTTATCAAGCATACAAATTAAAAGTAGTAGATGCTTTAGCAAAGGGATAATTATGAAATATTGGATTATTATT
>CAYFJC010000081.1:1275-2810 GCA_964343355.1 uncultured Gammaproteobacteria bacterium
AGGGCTAATTTTTTTCCAAAATGGCCCGTCCCACCAAAAGAATTTTTAGATATCTATCAAGAATATAAAATTAGCGATCAACACAAAGAAGCCTTTATTTCAACGAGAACAGGCATGATTGCAGGCCAGAAGATAGTAGATAGATTTAATTGGAAAGTTGGAGATAGGATCCCTATCATTGGGGACATATATTTTTTAGATGATGGAACAAACTTATGGGAATTTGATTTAGTTGGTATTTTTACTGATGTTGAAAATCCTGGAAATGAAGATCAGGTATTTTTAAATTATCAATATTTTGATGAAGCTAGAGAGGAGATGAGAAGAGGAGTAGTTGGTAATTTTATAGTTAAATTAGCAGATAAAAATGATGGTCCAAGAGTAGCAAAAGAAATTGATGCTATGTTTGCAAACTCAATGGATGAAACAAAGACATCAACAGAGAAAGCCTATCAACAAATGTTTGCAAGCCAAATTGGAGATATAGGTTTTATTATGAACGCGATTCTGGCTGCTGTATTTTTTACTATATTACTCGTGACAGGAAATACCATGAGTCAATCAATCAGAGAGAGAACCTCTGAACTTGCTGTCTTTAAGACTATAGGATTTTCTGATATGACAGTTATGACTTTAGTATTAGTTGAATCACTTGTTCTTTGTATTATTGGAGCACTATTAGGACTAGGCATTACAGCACTAATGATGCCAGCTTTATCAGAAATGGTATCAGTATCTCTTGGAGAAATTTCTTTAGATGTATCAGTTATTCTATCGGGACTTGGTATAGCTATTATTACTGCATTTATTTCTGGTTTTCCTCCTGCCTTAGGGGCAATGAGGTTAAAAGTTGTAGATGCTCTTAAAAAGGATTAATTATGAAGTGGTTTAGACAAGTATTGGCAGTAACAAGTATGAATTTGTTATCTATAACACAACGTTTTGGTTCTTCCTTAGTCGTTATTATCGGAATAGCTGGTTCGGTTGCGGTAATGGTATCTTTATTAGCTATGGCCAGTGGATTGCAATCAACTGTTGAGGGAACTGGAGAAGCGGATAGAGCTATGATCTTAAGATCAGGATCTTCTTCAGAGTTAAGTAGTGTAATTTCAATAGAAGAAGCAAATGTTATGGCTAATGCTCCTGGTTTAAAGCAATTAGATAATAAGCCAATGATTGCATTTGAAGTCTACACGGTTGTAGACCTTAAAAAGAAAGGTGCAGATGACACTTCAAACCTTCCATTAAGAGGCGTGGATGCTATGAGTTTTGCTGTAAGACCTGAGGCTAAAATTATTAAAGGAAGAAACTTTGAGCCTGGTAGAGCAGAAATTATTGTTGGGAGAGGAGCTTATGATCAATATGAAGGAGTTGAGCTGGGTAATAAGGTAACTTTTAGAAATGCTGCATGGACTGTAGTGGGAGTTTTTAGTACTGATGGAGATGTCCATGAATCTGAAGTTTGGGCTGATGTAAAAGTAGCTCAGTCTGCCTTCCAACGAGGCGCATCTGCATCAAATGCAATAGCAAGATTA
>CAYFJC010000082.1:0-2703 GCA_964343355.1 uncultured Gammaproteobacteria bacterium
ACTAGGCCACTAATTGATTCTTTTGCATCACCAAAAAGCATTCTTGTATTTGATTTAAAAAAGAGGGGGTTTTGAACGCCTGCAAAACCAGAAGACATAGATCGTTTTAGGACAAAAACTGTTCTTGCATTATGAACTTCTATAATTGGCATTCCATATATTGGGCTTCCTGGCTCTTCAGTTGCAGATGGATTTACAACATCATTTGCACCAATAACAACAGCAACATCAACAACATCCATTGTTGGGTTTACATCATCAGGCTCAGCCAATACATCATAAGAGACGTTAGCTTCTGCTAATAAGACATTCATATGACCTGGCATTCTTCCAGCAACAGGATGGATACCGTATTTAACCTCTGTTCCATTCTCTTCTAATAATTCACCTAGCTCTCTAACAGTATGCTGAGCTTGAGCTACGGCCATTCCATAACCCGGAACAATTAGAACTGAACTAGCATTTTCTAAAATTAGATATGCATCAGATACAGAAATTGGATTTACCTCTCCTTGCTCTTCTGATGAAGATGAGGACGAGGAAGAGCTTGCGTAACCAACAAATAGAATGTTACTAATAGAGCGATTCATTGCTTTTGCCATTATAACTGTAAGGATTAAGCCACTAGCACCAACTAATGACCCAGCAACTATTAATACATTATTAAATAATAACAGGCCTGCAAAAGCTGCAGCTATTCCTGAGAATGAATTCAATAAAGATATTACAACTGGCATATCTCCACCACCGATTGGTAATACGAAGCCTATACCTCCTAGTAAAACTAGAACCAGTAAAACAATAAAGAATTCAAAGTTTGGAAGTAGAAAAGGAGTTATAAATATTGAATATAGTAAAAAAGCTAAAGAGATATAAAAAATGGTTGTAAATATTTTAGTTATAATTGATGTTTTAGCTATATTAATCTTTTCAGAAAGTTTTCCATACGCGATTAAACTTCCAGTAAATGTAATACCACCAATTGCAAGAGTAAGCATAACTAACGCTGCTTGAAATAAACTATCTGGGCCATTATTAAATTCAGACCAAGCAATTAAGAAAGTAGCCAAGCCACCAAATCCATTAAAGAGTGCAACCATTTCTGGTATTGATGTCATCTTAACTTTGAGTGCTATAAAAGAGCCGATGATGGCGCCTAAAAATATGCCACTAAATAAAACAAGTGGGTTTATTATTCCAATGCATGTAATACCGACAGCTATAAACATCGCAACAGCAGAAAGAAAATTACCTTTAACAGCTGTAGATTCTTTACCAAGCATTTTTATGCCGGTAATAAAAAGCACAGAGGAGATAATATATGTAATATTCTGCAGAGTTGGTATGTCTATTAAAAAATCCATGATTATTTCTTCTTAAACATTTTTAACATTCTGTTGGTAACTAGATATCCACCGAAAACATTTATAGATGCAAAAAATACAGCAAGAAAAGCTAAAGTAGTTTGCAGCTGCCCGTCTTGAGACAGGACTAACGCTCCAACTAAAGCTATGCCTGAAATAGCATTAGCGCCAGACATTAGGGGTGTATGGAGTGTGCTTGGAACTTTAGATATAAGCTCTAAGCCTAAATAAACAGAAAGTATTAATACAAAACCAAGTAGCATATAAGTTTCCATTATTGAAACCTCTCATTCATTATTTTACCTTTATAAACTAGAACACTACTTTTAATAATTTCATCATCAAAGTCAAAGTTAATTTCATTTGTCTCTGAGTTAAAAAAATCACATACCCAGTGATTGAAATTATTAGATAGTGCCAACGAAGCATGTCCAGAAACTTTGGAGGCTAAATTAGATATTCCTAATATTTTTACTCCATTTTTAATAACAACCTCATCAGCAATCGATCCTTCCACATTTCCACCAGTTTCAACAGCCATATCAAAAATGACACTACCAGGTTTCATTTTTTCAATAGTCTTATTATCTATAATTCTTGGAGCTGAGCGACCAAAAAGTTGCGCAGTTGTTATAACAATGTCTGATCTTTCGCATACTAGTGACTGAAGTTCTTTTTGTTTTTCAATTTGTTCAGGAGTTAATTCTTTTGCGTATCCTTGATCAGTTTGTCCGGTTTCGCCTAAATCTATTTTTACAAATTTAGCACCCAAGGATTTAACTTGCTCCTCAACAACATCCCTAGTATCAAAAGCTTCGACCCTTGCTCCAAGCCTCTTAGCTGTTGCTATGGCTTGTAAACCTGCAACTCCAACACCAATAACAAAAACTCTAGCGGGCTTTAATGTTCCAGCAGCTGTCATCATCATAGGGAGAGCGGTTGATAAGTAATTTGCTGATTCTAAAACAGCAGCATAGCCAGCAAGATTTGCTTGGGAGCTAAGGACATCCATTTTTTGAGCTCTAGTAATTCTTGGTATAAATTCCATACTCACAAGGTTAATATTTTTTTCAGCACAAATATTTATAAGGGATGAATTAGAGAATGGATTCATTAGTCCAAGAAGAGTAGATCCACTTTTCATCATACTAACTTCCTCATTCGATAAAGGTTGTAGTGAAATAATTAAATCAGATTTTTCAATGCAGTCTTGCCTAGAAGCTATCGCAATTCCCTTGCTAACAAATTCTTCATCTGAAGTAAAAGTACCTAAACCAATCTCTTTTTCAAAAAAAATATCAGCACCTAAAGAGGTAAGTGCAGAAATTGTATCAGTATG
>CAYFJC010000083.1:0-2700 GCA_964343355.1 uncultured Gammaproteobacteria bacterium
GATGGATTAACTATATTAATAGCAGGTATATCAGCTGACTCAGCGCTTGCAACATAAGTATCTATTTCATTAAAGTTTAGGTATTTATAAAGCTCATCAGCAACAGGATTAATTTCTTTCATATACTCTTGATATTCTTCGGGGGTTGGCAATCTGCCTATGATAGCTGCAATGGCTGATAATTCAGCTGATGCTAAATAAACATTTGCTCCATCACCCAATCTATTTGGAAAGTTTCTAGTTGAAGTGGAAACCACTGTTGAGTTAGCTAAAACTCTAGCTTGGTTACCCATACATAAAGAGCATCCTGGAATTTCAGTTCTAGCACCAGAGGTTCCAAATACATTATAGATACCTTCTTCCATTAATTGTTTTTCATCCATTTTTGTTGGAGGAACAACCCAAAGTCTCGCTTTAGTTGTGTTGTATTTTTTCAATAGATGTCCAGCAGCTCTAAAGTGACCTATGTTAGTCATACATGAGCCAATAAAGACTTCTTGAATCTCAGTATTACAAACTTCTGATAAAGGCCTGACATCATCAGGATCATTTGGACATGCGAGGAGGGGTTCTTTTATATCATTAAGATTAATTTCTATTATTTCTGCATATTCAGCATCAGCATCAGGCACTAATAATTCAGGATTATCAATCCACTCTTCCATAGCTTGAGCTCGTCTCTCTAAAGTTTTTGGATCTCCGTAACCGCTAGCAATCATCCAACGCAACATTACTATATTGGATTTAAGGTATTCAATAATTGGTTCTTTATTAAGTCTTACAGTACACCCAGATGCAGATCTCTCTGCAGAAGCATCCGATAACTCAAATGCTTGCTCAACCTTCATATCAGGTAATCCTTCGATCTCAAGACACTTTCCTGAGAAAACATTTTTCTTGCCTTCTTTGGCTACAGTTAGAGAGCCACTTTGTATGGCTGCATAAGGAATGGCATTTACCAAGTCCCTTAAGGTAATACCTGGTTGCATTTCACCTTTAAATCTAACTAAAACAGATTCAGGCATATCAAGTGGCATAACGCCAAGAGTTGCTGCAAAAGCAACTAAGCCAGAGCCTGCAGGAAAACTTATTCCTAGTGGAAATCTAGTATGGCTGTCTCCACCTGTTCCAACACCATCAGGTAACAACATTCTATTAAGCCAAGAGTGAATAATGCCATCACCTGGTTTTAAAGATACGCCACCTCTATTCATAATAAAGTCAGGTAAATTATGCTGTGTCTCGATATCAACTGGTTTTGGATATGCAGCTGTATGACAAAATGATTGCATCACTAGGTCTGCTGAAAATCCTAAGCAAGCTAGCTCTTTGAGCTCATCTCTTGTCATAGGTCCGGTTGTGTCTTGTGAACCAACAGTTGTCATTCTAGGTTCGCAATAAGTGCCAGGTCTTACGCCAGCAACTCCACATGCTTTACCAACCATTTTTTGAGCGAGGGTATAACCTTTTGTGGAATCATCTGCATCATCAGGTCTTTTAAAGACTTTAGTAGGTTCTAAGTCTAAGAATTCTCTAGTTTTATCTGTTAACTGCCTACCTATAATTAATGGGATTCGACCATTGGCTCTAACTTCATCAAGTAAAACATCAGTCTTTAATTCAAAAGTGCTGACAACTTCTCCAGTATTAGCATCAGTTATTTTGCCATTAAAAGGCTCAAGTATGATTTCTTGACCCATTGTAAGATTTGAAACGTCACACTCAATTGGAAAAGCGCCTGAGTCTTCAAGAGTATTAAAGAAAATCGGAGCTATCTTGCTACCAAAACAGAATCCACCTTCTTTTTTATTTGGAATAGCAGGTATATCATCCCCCATATGCCATAAGACAGAATTAGTCGCAGATTTTCTAGAAGAACCAGTACCAACAACATCACCAACAAAGGCTAATGGATTTCCTTTTGCTTTTAATTCTTCAATAGTCTCAAGGGGTCTATCCAAACCTTCACGAGGCATTTTAAACATAGCTAAGGCATGGAGTGGTATGTCAGGTCTTGACCAAGCATCTGTAGCTGGAGAAAGATCATCTGTATTAATTTCACCAGAAACTTTATAAACCGTTAATTTAATTTGTTCTGGAATTTCAGGTTTATTAGTAAACCATTCTCCTTCAGCCCATGAATCTATAACTTTTTTAGCATGGGAATTAGTTTTTGATAGTTCAAATATTTCATTAAATGCATCAAAGATAAGCAATGTTCTGCTTAAAGCGTTAGCAGCTGCATCTCCAAGACCATCAATTGATAAACAAGCTATAAGAGGTTGAATATTGTAGCCACCAAGCATAGTGCCTAGTATTTTTACAGCTTCAACTTTATCAATGTAAGGACTTTGGGTTTTATCTGTTGTTATGTCGGCTAAAAAACCAGCCTTAACATAAGCTGACTGATCAACTCCTGCTGGAACTCTTTCTTTTAAAAGCCCTAATAAAAACTCTGATTCATCATGATCATTCTTTAATAGGTCAACCAAAGCAGCAGTTTGCTCTGTATCTAAAGGCAAAGGAGGTATATTTTGTTCTGCACGTTCTTGAACATGCAGCTTGTATTCATTAATCATAAGTGTTTCCCAGATCATTTTACTTCTCTTATGTCTCAGTAGCCACTAAATCACTGATAATATTTCTTAAAATAAGGTATTATTTTACAAATATTATGGCCATGTCACGATCAACCACACC
>CAYFJC010000084.1:0-2587 GCA_964343355.1 uncultured Gammaproteobacteria bacterium
TGTAAATTCCTTAAAAATTAAATCTCTATCTATCATTAAGATAACAACCTGCTTAATATTAGTATCAAACATTACATTATGGGCATTCGCATAAGCGCAGCCTTGAAGAAAATAATCTTCTATCCATTCACGGCGTTTAATTTTTTTAGCAGTTTTAAAGTCAATAATAGATGGTACTCCTTTAACAAGACCAACGCAGTCTGCAGTCCCTGCATACAATCCATCAAGTATAAGACCTACTTCAAGACCCCAGGCCTCATCAATAGGCTCCAAGCCATCACTAATAAACTTCTTAGTAATACTTCTAGCGATAAGATCTGTTCTAGAATCAGAGAAAGTATCCCATTCATTGCCGTTTAAATACTCCTCTATTGATTCATGCACAGCTGATCCAATATCTGTACTTTCTTTTACAACTCTCTCAGCTTCTTTTTCACCAACTCTTCTTTTCCATTGCTCAATACCTGTTTTAGTAGATGTTCCAGAAAGGATAGTGGTTACACTGGGAACCGGAGTACCGGTGCTATCGATATAATGCCGTCCTCTTTCAAGATCTACTCTTTCTAGATTAGGATAATCATATTTATTTTCAATCATTTCTCAATCTCACCTGTAAATAGTTTTTCTAAGGGCTTTAGATCATCTTCAAAATTCTTCCAATAATCAAGACCAGATTTATAGATTGGCTGCCTTACCTGCTCAGCACTAGGAGTTTTTACTGGTCTTTTAGATTTATAAAATTCTAAACATTGTGATTCAAATGGAAGTTCACAGTAATTAAGAAGTTTAGTAATCTCCTCCTCGGTATTAGTTATCATATTTGAATATTTAACTGTGTATATTTCGTCAGGATAGACATCATGCCAATGATTCATAAGTTTAATATAATCATTATAAAATAATCCTAAATCTTCAAGATCATATGTAAAGAGCTGACCTTTAGCAAAAAATTGTTTAAAACAACTAAAGGATGTGTCCATGGCACCCCTTCTGGTGTCTATGATCTTTGCATTGGGAAGAATAGTCTTTATAAGACCAATATGAAGAAAATTATTCGGCATTTTATCAATAAAAAGTGGCGCTGTTCCTCTACCCCACTTTGTTTGATCAATATATTTATTACCAAGCTCAGTAATTTGTAGTTCAGACAATTTCTTTAGAAAACTTGGATAGGCATCTTTGGTTTTTCCCATTGTTACTATCTCTTTACTAAGGTTCATGATATTGGGAAGCTCTTGAGTTCCATCAACCATGGAGTGGGATGAAATAATTTGATCAATTAGAGTTGAGCCCGATCTAGGTAAGCCTAAAATAAAAATTGGATCATTTTTTAAACACTTAGATTTTTTAATCTTTTGGATTGATTCTTTATTAAAAAAATTAATGGTTTTATTTATGGCATCAGTATTATCTTGGGATGAATAACTAATAGACTTTCTTTTTAACCAATTGCCTTCTTTGTATTTTATAAATGAAGTTTTATATTCTTTTAACCCTTCATAAGCCTTGCCAAGAGCAAATAATAATTGAATCTTTTCTATTTCTTCAATATCTCCCTTAAGAGTTTCTTCCATTTGGTCTATTTGCTGACGGGTAAATGAATATGTCTTTAAGTTTGCAAGACTCCAGTAGGCCTCTCCTGAATTAGAATTATATTTAATTGAATTTAAGTAGGATTCTATAGATTTGTCTTTATTACCTATGGTGTTATAGGCATGTCCAAGACTAAGATAGGCTCTTGGGCTATCTGGCTTTAAGGAAACGCAGCGTGAGTAGGCAACAATAGCCTCTTTGTATTTAGCGAGCATAATTAAGATAGTTCCATAATCAGCCCATACGCTCGCATTAGTAGGATCTAGGGCTAGTATATTGTCCATCGATTTTTGAGCCTTCTCTAGCTGCCCTGAGAGTCTGTATACCAAAGATATATTTCTCCAGAGCAAACTATAACTTGGGGCAATTTTTATAGCTTTAATAAGAATTTGTTCAGCTATTTTGTATTTTCCACCTTTGGTTGCAAGAATTCCTAATAATCTCATTGCGTCAACATTATCAGGCTCATCTTTAAGAATTGTTTTATAAACTTCTTCAGCTAATTTTAATCTGCCTGCTTTTGCATGACGGATACCTTTATAAAGATTTGAGTATGTTTTATTTTTTTCTAAAAATTCTTGAATAGCCTCATCAGCTTCTTCTTCTTTATCAAGCTCAACAAGAATATTGGTAAGTTGTCTTAGTAAAGAAATCTCAGGCCTTAAAAGCAAAAGATCTCTAAATTTTTTACTAGCCTCATGCTTCTTATTTTGAAACAGGAGGATTTGTATTTCTTTTTCTAACAAATCAGAGCTTTTAGGATTTACTGCTAAACCTTGATGAATAAAATTAATTGCTTCACCTGGATCATTTAATTTTATAAAGACATCAACAAGAAGATATATAGAATTTAACTCTTTTGGGTAAACCTTTAAAATTTCTAGTAATTGAGCCTTAGCAAGTGATAAATTGTTATCATTAAGATAAATTTCAGCCTGTTTGTAGGCTTTATTAGGAGAATCTAAATCTTTCATATTTTTAAAAACATTTCAGA
>CAYFJC010000085.1:0-2490 GCA_964343355.1 uncultured Gammaproteobacteria bacterium
GAAGACTCCTTATCTTCTTTCTAATAACACCAGCTTTTACTAGAACCCAGTACACGATTAAGTTGTTAACTTACCTTTATCTAAGTGGAGTGATCGCTTAGCAGAGTCTGCAGCAGCAGGGTCATGAGTAACCATTAATATAGTTTTTCCATGATCCTCATTTAAGCTCTTTAAAAGATTAAGAATATCTGTTGCAGTATTCCTATCTAAATCACCCGTAGGCTCATCACACACCAAAATATCAGGATCTGAGACTAATGCCCTGGCAATGGCTACTCTTTGCTGCTGACCACCTGAAAGCTCACTTGGCTTATGCCCAGACCTATCAGACAAACCAACGATACTTAAAGCAGTTTCAACATGTTTTTTTCTTTCAGAACTAGATAAATTAGTTAAAAGGAGAGGGAGCTCTATATTCTTCTGAGCTGTCAAGACTGGAAGCAAATTGTAGAATTGGAATATAAAGCCAACATTACCCGCTCTCCAATTACTCAATTGTTTTGAGTTCATTTGATCGATTCTTTCACCATTTATAGATACCGAGCCACTTGATGGTGTATCTAAACCGCCTATAAGGTTAAGAAGAGTCGATTTTCCAGATCCTGACGGCCCCATTAAAGCTAAAAAGTCTTGCTTAGGGATCTCTAAATTAAGATCATCTAAAACAATTAAAGTCTCCCCGCCGCGTTTATATTCTTTGGAAAGGTTTTTAACATCTACTAATATTTCTGACATATTACTTCCTATTTAATTAGAACTTCTTGACCATTCTCAAGATCATTACTTGGATCTGTAACTACATTATCACCAGCTACAACTCCATTGATTAACCTGCTGAAATTTGAAGATGAACTTCCAACACTAACTTTAGTTTTTGTTAGCAACCCATTTTTAATAACAAATACATAAGATAAATTACCTTCTTTTATAACAGAAGACGATGGGACCATGACTCCTTCAAGTTTTTTTGGAGCTTCGTTCATTTGCTCCTTTAAAAATGAAACTTTTGCACCCATATCAGGTAGAACTCTTTCATCCTTTTCTAATAATCCTATCCTTACTTTAACAGTGGCTTTATTTCTATCAGCAGTAGGAATGATTGCTATAACTTCAGAGGCTATATCCCAATTTGGGTAGGCATTAAGATTTGTTATAGCAGGTTGACCTGCTTGGACTCTATTAATGTATGACTCATTCACATCAACCTCAACTTCTAAAGAGCTCATATCAACGATAGTCCCTATACCTGTTCTAGTGAAGCCACCACCAGCAGAAACCGGAGAAATCATTTCGCCTGGCTGCGCAGCTTTATTTATTACAACACCAGAGAAAGGGGCACGTATCTGCATGTCTGCAACTATCTGCTTACTGATATCCAACCTTGCTTTTAATCCATCTACCTGAGATTCAGCTGCATCTAATGATGCCTGGCTGGCAAGATTATCTTTTCTTAGCTCTAAAGTTCTATTAAAAATTCTTCGAGCTTCTTTTAATTGAGTTTTAGCAAAATTTAACTCTGCTTGGACCGTACTATCATCAAGTTGAGCTAATATCTGATCTTTTTCAACAAACATACCTTCTTCTATATAGACTTCTAATACTTTGCCAGTAATTTTAGATGAAACTGTCGCTTGCATTCTGGCTGTTACATATCCAGAAGCATCTAATACGCTAGCAGCAGCATTATCTGATTGATTAGCTGATTTAGCTGTATAAGTATTAACCTCTATAAGCTCATCTTCGGATAAGAAAACCAATTGGACAAAAGTAAGCGCAATAACTATTGCACCAGTAGCTAATAAAAATTTTGTTACTAAAGAGCCTTCAGATTTATTGTTTTCTGATCGATCAATCTTTAAATCATTTAAAAGATCTTTTTTATCACTCATATCTAGTCTCCTTTATATAATTCTACACGAAGAGATATGAATGTAACCTTTAAAGGTTGTGATTTTTGCTTTTGTTTAAATTCCACTCAGGAGGACCAAAGAAAGAATTAAATCGCTCATTTGAATTAGCTGAGTTTTTAAAGTCCTCAATCATTTTAATCCAATTCATAAATGTAATTTTTATAGGATTAAAAGTTTTAACATTTTCAGTTATTCCAAATGTAACTTTATTTTTCTCTTTAGCAAAAGTTCCAAAGACTCTGTCCCAGACAATAAACATATTTCCATAATTTTTATCAATGTACTCTGGGTTGGAGGCGTGATGGACTCTATGTGAGGAGGGCGTGACAAAAACATATTCAAGAATCCCAAGAGTTCTGATTGATTGAGTGTGGCCAGTAATACCCCATAAGGTTGCTGCCGCTCCAGCCAAAGCGGTAATTAAAGGATCAAAGCCTATGAGAGGAAGTACTAAGAAAAAAGGAACTTTAGTTATAGGACCAAACCAGGCTTGACGAAGAGCTACAGTGAAATTCATTTCTTCACTAGAATGATGATTCATATGTACAGCCCACATGAATCTAACTCTATGTGAAAATCT
>CAYFJC010000086.1:0-2485 GCA_964343355.1 uncultured Gammaproteobacteria bacterium
AGCGTGCCAGTCCAAACCCAGCCTTGAACAATATTACTTCTCTGGCTATCCCTTCTTGTTATTGTAGATGACTTACTAGTTAAAGAACTTGAACCAAAACTGTCTAAATATTCAAAACCATTTTTTGAAGGGATAGTTAAAAAACCCGTATTACCCGTTAATTTTTCGGAGTTTACTATACCGGAAAGTCTTATTGGTATTTCTTTGTTTGAATCTAGCATTGTACCAATAAGGACTCCATTATTAGCTGCAAGCATTTCGCCAATTAGAAGTTTTGTATCACGACCAGATAATGAAATATTAGAACTATCAAGTTCAAACTCGATATTGGTTATAGAATCAGAAGTTGCTGAGCTCGTAAGGAATATATCTGGAGCATTACTAACTATTAATTCGAGCTCTTCTCCAAGTATTTTTAAGACCTCGGGATCATCTCCAAGAATTACAAAACTTACATCAGAAAAAACCGGTGGCCCAGAGGTATAACTATCAACGAGAATTAATATATCGGGATTGCTTCTTACCAATTTTTTTGACAATTCTGGAAGATTTTTAATCATTTGATAGTAATCTTTTGCATAAAAAACTGATTCTGCAGAATTATTAGATCCCTGTTTTTCCTCTCCTCCTACAACATTAAATAAAACTCTTGGGCTTCTTCTTCCAATAAATGAATAGTCTTTTTCTATCTCTATCAATCCACTATCAAGTATTTCCTCTCTTATAGATTTAACTCTCTCTAGAGTAAGTTGGGATGATGCATTATTAGGAAGTTGTATATTCACTCTAAACATATCTCTATCTTGAGCTGGAAAGAAGTCCTTAGGAAGAGTATTGAAAAGGAAAAATCCTAAAAGTGGTAATGAGACAGAAATTAATATGGCTCTTTTGGGAACTGCAAAAGCCCAATTTAAAAAAGCCCTGTATTTCTTAAGAATTTTTTCATTACTATAGCCTTCTTTATGAATGTCCACATTTTTAAAATAAGGTATTTTTTCCATATAGCTCATGAGAACTGGAACCATCAAAAGAGCTAAAAACAATGAAGACACTATGGAAAATATCACTGTGGTAGCTAGTCCACCCACAAATTCAATACTTGATCCTTCTCCTGTAACAATTGGGAGAAAAGAGAAAACTGTAGTCGCCGTTGCTGCTGCTAATGGAGCTGAAAGTTGATGCAAGCTCTCTGAGATAGAATCAGAAGTCGAGAGACCTTTAGATCTTCTAAATTTATAATCTTCTACAACAATAATTCCGTTATCAATCAATAAACCAAGCGCAATGATTATTCCAGTTATAGAAGTCATATGAAGAGGAAGACCAATAAATCTGCAACCAACCATGACTAAACAAATCGAGAAGGGAAGAATTAGAGTTACAATAACAGCTGATCTTATTCCAAGAAAAAATAAGCTAAGACCAAGAACAAAAAATGTTGCTAATGAAAAACTCTTTATAAGCTCATTGAACTTTGTTGTTGTATATGAAGACTCATCATAAATACGTTCTATTGATATCTCTTCAGGTAATGAGGCTCTCACTTCATCAGCTACAATCTCTGCTCTTGCTACATAATCATGTACTCTCTGAGAAAAGGCTCCTGTCCCGGCGACCGAAACGGTTATTTTTCCGTTGTATAAAAAAATATCCTCCACTGGTGAAACTGGTCTTTTTTTTATCTTAGCTATATCTTCTAATTGGATTATTTCAGAACCATTGATAACTTTAATTGGTATTTCAGAAATCTTTTTAATACTTTGGATGTTATCTTTAAGTCTATAAAGAAACTCTGAATTTTTATCAGAAGAAACACCGATAGATTTCTTACTGTCTAGTGAACTTATAGAGCGTGCAATATCTTGATAGGTAAGCCCTAGAGAAGACATCTTTACTGAATCTACTTCAATAATAATTTCTTCATCAGCTGATCCAAAGATAGCTGTTTTGTGTGATGATCCTATAAAGCTTAATTTTCTTTTTAACTGTTCTGCCAGTCTAGACATCATTATTAATGGCAACTCTCCATCCCCATTCCAGGAAATAGCATATTGAATAGTAATTGGTGGACCACTAGTTCTATCAAGAAAAATCTCTACTCCAGAAGGGGCATTAAATTGATCTAATTTATTTTGAACCATAGACCATGTTTGTTCGATTAGATCTACTGGGACTGTTTGTTCAAGCTCGATAACAATAGTTCCAAAGCCTTGAGTGATGACTGTCTCTATATCATCAATTTCTACTAATTCTCTTAATTTTAATTCAAGATCATTTATGACTTCTGTTTCAATTCTTTGTGGCGAAGCACCAGAATAAAAAACGCGAACGCCACCCCATCTCTCAGCTAGCTCAGGATTCTCTTGAACAGGCACAGATAAAACAGATGAAATGCCTGCAAGCAGGATAAAAGATAAAGTAAGAAATAAAATCCTTGGTCTTTCAATTAAGAGTTCAATAAATTTCATTACTAATTTAGTATTTT
>CAYFJC010000087.1:0-2448 GCA_964343355.1 uncultured Gammaproteobacteria bacterium
TAAAAAAATTCAAATAAAATAAAAGTTGTAGAAAATTCCTATAAATCTAATAATACGATATGACTCAACAATTAAACTTATACCCAAAAATTAATCCATACGACTCAGGCTTTATGGATAGTAATGAACATCAAATCTATTATGAGCAATCTGGAAATCCAAATGGAAAGCCTGCTATATTCCTTCATGGCGGCCCTGGCGGCGGCGGTAGTGAGGATGTCAGAAGATTCTTTAATCCTGATTTGTATCGAATAGTTGTTTTTGATCAAAGGGGTTGTGGAAGAAGTAAACCTCATGGATGCCTAGAAAATAATACAACGTGGGACTTGGTTTCTGATATAGAGAACCTAAGAAATAAATTAAATATTAAACAATGGTTGGTGTTTGGGGGGTCTTGGGGAAGTACTTTGTCTCTTGCCTATGCTCAAGCACATCCTCAATCTGTAAGTGAGATAGTTCTAAGAGGTATATTTCTTTTAAGAAAAGAAGAGCTTCATTGGTTTTATCAGGATGGTGCAAGTCGAATATTTCCTGAAGCATGGAGTAATTTTTTAGAGATTATTGATAAGGATAAGCGGGATAATTTAATGAATGCTTACCACGAAATATTTACAAGCAATGATAGAGAGAAGAGACTTAAAGCAGCAATAGCATGGTCAAGATGGGAAGCTGCTACTAGTAGCTTGAGTTATAAGCCCTCATTAGTAGAAGAGTTTTCAGATCCTGAGTTTGCATTAGCATTTGCCCTTATTGAAAATCATTACTTTATTAATAAAGGTTGGTTTCAAACTGAAAATCAATTAATAGATAATATAGATAAGATTCGCTCAATTCCATCTGTCATTGTTCAAGGTAGATACGATGTAGTTTGTCCAATGAAGACTGCATGGGAGTTATCTGAAGCCTGGCCAGAGGCCGAGATGATTATAGCGCCCTCTTCAGGGCATACTGCTTTTGAAAAAGAAATCACTCACGCTCTTATATCTGCAACAGATAAATTTAGTAGCAATTAATCTTGACCTAGAGTTTACTCTAAGGGTTATAATTTTTTAAAGACATTTTATATATTAAGGAAAACACCATGACAAATGAGACTTCAAGAGAAATAAGATCAGAAATTACTAGCGAAGGAAAATTGCATCTTTCTATAGCTACGGTAGAAAAACCAACACCAAAAGAAGATGAGGTTTTAATTAAGGTTGAAGCAGCTCCTATCAATCCATCAGATCTTGCTTTATTACTTAGTTTTGCATCAGACCCATCAACTCTTGAGGTAACTGGGGCTGGAAATGACACAGTTGCATCTATGGACATTCATAAAGGCTTGATGAAGGCAATGAAGCCTAGGCTAGATCAATCAATGCAAGTTGGTAATGAGGGTAGTGGAGTTGTTGAAGCAGCTGGAGCAAATGCTCAACATTTAATTGGTAAAACTGTCGGTGTTGCCGGTGGTGCAATGTATTCAGAGTACAGATGTGTTCCTGCAATGAATTGCTTAGTAATGGAAGATGGCACCACTTCTAGACAGGCAGCTTCATCATTTGTGAACCCATTAACTGCCTTGGGATTTATTGAAACAATGAAATTAGAAAATCATACCGGTCTTGTTCATACAGCGGCTGCATCTAATCTTGGGCAAATGCTTGTAAAGATTTGCAAAGATGATTCAGTGCCATTGGTTAATATTGTTCGAAAAGATGAGCATGTTGCTTTATTGAAAGGTATTGGAGCTGAATATGTATGCAATACAAGTTCTCCTGATTTTATGGATAGTCTGGTAGATGCCCTTGTAGCAACAGGAGCAACGCTTGGTTTTGATGCCACTGGTGGTGGAAATGAAGGAAAGTTAGCAGGTCAAATTTTATCAGCAATGGAGATAGCAGCAAACAAAACTGCTGCTGAGTACAGTCGATATGGATCAGATACCTATAAGCAGGTATATATATATGGTGGCTTAGATCCATCTCCTACAGTTTTAAATAGAGCTTATGGGATGTGTTGGGGTCTTGGTGGTTGGTTACTAACTCCTATGATTGGAAGAATAGGCATGGAGAAATTTATGGCTATGCGTGAAAGAGTTGCTAAAGAAATTAATACTACTTTTGCTAGTCATTACACACAAGAAGTTTCATTTGAAGAAATGCTTCAACCTGAAGCTATTCAAAGTTATGGCAAGCAAGCAACGGGAACAAAGTTTTTAGTTACCCCGCATAAATAATTTAGAGGAAAGTTATGGAAGCATTAGCAGTAATGGGTTTTGTATTTGGAATGGTCGGGGTAGTCGCACTAGTGCGTCTAGAAAAACTTACAAAGACTTTAAAGGAAAAAGGAATTCTTGAGAAGAATTACAAGGAAGAGTAAAAAGTCTTGTAAATAGTTACAATATACGAGCGATGACTGATTTAAATCTTTATACCTATGGCATCCCTATTGTCATTAGCATGATTA
>CAYFJC010000088.1:0-2428 GCA_964343355.1 uncultured Gammaproteobacteria bacterium
TCATTTGCAAAAACAGCAAAAGCTGAAGCGATCTGAAATGGACTAGCATCAAGACCATATCCAAATCCAAGATTAGCAATTTCTATATCTGACATATTCTCTCTATTATTAATTTGCCCAAAGGTTGGTGATGGAAAATTAATATTAATTGGCTTACTAAAACCAAATTCTTTATATGTTGTGACAATATTATCTGCACCTAACATTAAAGCAATTTTAGAAGCGCCAACTTGACTAGAATTAGTAATAATTTCATATGCTTTTAAAACTCCATGATTTTTGTAGTCACTTATAGAGTAATTATTTAAAGAAATATATCCAGGCGAGGTATCCAGGGGGTCTGTTATGTCAATTAATTCCATATCAATAGCTTTAGCCATAGCAATTGGCTTTAAAACAGATCCAGGTTCATATTTATCAAGTAAAGCTCTATTTTTTTGTGGTTTTCTGTTGGGATTATTTGGGTTATACGAAGGATAGCTAGCCATTGCTAATATTTCTCCACTTGAGTTATCTAAAACGATAGCGGTACCACTTTTAGCCTTAGTTTCTTCTATTGCTTCAGCTAGTTTTTTATAAGTAAAAAATTGGATATTACTATCAATCGTTAAATGCAAGTCACGGCCTGGCTCTTGGGTCTGGATGCTAATAGCTTTTGAAATAATTTCACCTTTTCTATTTTTAGAATATTGCTCCTTACCATCCTGTCCAGACAAAAAAGAGTTATAACTTTTTTCAATACCCTCAAGACCATAATTATCTTTTCCAGAAAAGCCAACTAAGGGGGCAATTTGATCTGCAAGAGGGTAATGCCTTGAAAACCTAATTTCAATTTCATAATGCTTTAAGGAAGAGTCTTTAATTAAGTTTATATCTTCAGATGATAGGCTCTTTTGAATTAGCATTTTCTTATTTTTTAAACTAATTTCATTAAAAGAAGTATTAATATTTATTATATTCTTTAACTTCTTATAATCATTTTGATTAAAATTTCTTAAAGCATATAAATCATAGTGTGTTAATGAAATTGCTAGAGGTATATTATTTCGATCATATATAGTTCCTCTGATAGAAGGAACTTCCCTATAAGCTATATGTTGATTTTGACCCCAATTTTTTAAAAAATTTTCTTTATCTATCTGAAGGTAAATAACTCGAGTAAAAATTGCTGCAATAGAAGCGATTAAAAAAATCATAATAAGAAAAAATCGCCAATTAAAATAATTTAATTTCTTCATTATTGTATTTTGACTATCTGAGGTTTTACCTTTTGCATAGAGAGTTTTTCTTTTGCATATTTCTCTACTCTTGCAGGAGAATTTAAAAAATAAACTTCTGTTTTAAGTTTGTATTGGTCCTCTTTTAAATTCTGATATTCAAGATTAATTTTGTCTTGATTTCCATATAGAAGGCTTATTTCCCATCTGACTTTAATTTGTTCAAAGGATAAAAATAATATTAAAGATATCTGAATAAAAAGTATTAAAAGATAGTTTAAATTCATGGAAGTTTTTTAAAAACTCTCATAATTGCACTTCTGGAGCGTTTATTTCTATCAATCTCGATATTAGATGGCCTTATCTTTCTTGCAATACAATCAAATTCTTTTGTGACTATTGGATTTATAGGTATTTCTCTTGGAAATGCCTTTATCTTTGTTTTGAAAGAGTTTTTAACAATTGAATCTTCTAGTGAATGGAAGGATATAACAACAATTTTTCCGCCAATCTTAATTAATTTTTTAGATTTTTCGAGCGCCTCTTCCAACTCTTCTAGCTCATTATTTATAAAGATTCTAAATGCCTGAAATGATTTCGTTGCCGGATGAATCTTTGAAAATTTCTTTGATGAAACAGATACAATAATATCTACTAATTGAGATGTTGTTTTGATTTCAGACTCTTGTCTGAAAGAGCAAATAGCTTTTGCAATTGATCTAGCATTTTTTTCCTGACCATACTTATATAAAATATCTATTAGTTCTTTTTCACTAGCTTTATTTATCCACTCAGAAACAGGACGGCCGGTATTAAAATTAAATCTCATATCTAAAGGACCGTCATCTCGGAAACTGAATCCTCTAGATTTGTCATCAAAGTGAGTAGAACAAGTTCCTAGATCAAATAATATTCCATCTAGAGATTTTTCTTGAAAAATTGAATCTATTTCATTAAAAGATTTGTGGATAATTTTAAATCTTGGGTCATTAATTGAATCATTCGCATATTGAACAGCATCAGGATCTTTATCAAAAGCAGTAAGTTTTCCCTTTTCTGAGATAGAGTTCAATATGGAATTTGAGTGGCCGCCTCTTCCAAATGTGCAATCTAAAAAGGAACCACTTTTATTATCAACTAGAAAACCAATAGATTCTTCCAGTAATACTGGAAAATGGAGCATTTTAGTCTACTTGTTTTCGCATAAAAGT
>CAYFJC010000089.1:0-2264 GCA_964343355.1 uncultured Gammaproteobacteria bacterium
CCAAGAGCAATAATAATTCCTGTTATTGATGTTTGATGAAGAGGCATTTCAAGAAATCTACAACCTATTAAAACCATTGAAATGGTAAAAGGTAATATTGCACTAACAATTAACGCTGCTCTAAAACCTAAAAGAAAGAAGCTTATAAGAAGCACTAGCGCAATTGCAGAAAGTACACTATTGGTCAATGTATTGAACATCTTTTTGGTATAAAAAGATTCGCTATAAATATTCTCTAAAATAATTTCATCTGGCAGAATATCTCTAAATTCATTAGCAACTTTGTCTGCCTGGCCAACATATAGATCTATCCTTTGCCCAAAAGATGCTTTAGCCTCGACAAGAACTGATCTTTTGCCATTACTTAAAGCTATATCCTCAATAGGGGTATAAGGTTGCTTTGAAACACTAGCAATATCTTGAAGTCTTATAACACCATATCCATCAATAACTTGAATAGGTAAATCTTTGATTTGAGATACATTTAATAAATTCTCTTTAACTTTTAATAAAATTTCATTATTTGAATCAGAAACTTTTCCAATAGGCTTCTTACTATCGTAGTTTCCTATCGCTTGGCTAACTTGAGCTAAGGATAGATTAAGTAAAGCTAATTTTTCAGTATCTATTTCAACTAAAACTTCCTCATCAGCTATACCGAATAAATTGGTTCTCTCAGTATTATCAACAAAAGCTAATTTTCTTCTTAATTCATCACCTAGCCTAGACATTAGTATAATTGGTGCTTCACCCTCACCTTTCCAAGTTAAAGCATAGAGAGCCGAAATTGGCGGGCCAGAAGAACGCACTAACTCTACAGAGGCGCTTTTGGGCAGAGAGGGCTCTACCAGAGCAATTTTATCAAGAACTTCAGACCAAGTTGATTCAATTAAATCAAAGGGTACAGAATCTTTGAGCTCAACTAGCATTTGAGCAAAGCCTGCTTGAATATTTACATCTAGTTCCTTAATTTCGATGATTTCTTGAAGCCCAGATTCAAGTTTAGTTATAACTTGCGTTTCAAGTCTTGCTGCAGAAGATCCCGGATCAATAACTATTACAGATGCCCATCTTTGAGCTAGTTCGGGATTTTCTTGTCTTGGTATTGAAACATAAGAAGAAGCACCAGCCAGTAAAATAAATACTAAAGTAAGTATTAAAATTCTAGGTCGATCTATAAAAATGTTAACCAAATTCATTATTATTTAATTAACTGCCCTTCTATTACTTTTGCTGCTCCACCTTTAACAACCTGATCTCCATTCTTTAAAGTTCCGGAGACAAAAGCGTTTGTTCCTTCGTAGTAAATTACTTCAACTAGTTCTTTAACTATTTTATTAGACCTATCAACTGTATAGACTGTCCATAAGCCTCCATCAGACTGGGATAATGCCTTAATAGGAATCCATGTTCCACGAGCATTTTCATAGGTTTCAAGTTCAAGATTTATGACTGCCCCAGGAACAAAAAAAGTATTAAATTCAAAAATTGCTAATCTATTATTGGAGCCCCCTAGTGACATTGGAGATAATCGCTTTAATACCCCTAAGACTTTATTGCCATTGAGATCGAAAGAATAAGACTCTTGTAATGAAATTTTATCAACCAAACTTAATGGCATAGCTACATGAGCCTCTACTTTCTCTGAATCTAATATTTCTAAAATAGGAAGACCAGCATTGACCACGGTTCCCTCATCTAAGTATCTGCTTTGGATGAGTCCATTAAAAGGAGCTAATATTTTTGTTTGTTCAAACTTTACTTTATAAAAATCTTGTTGTGATTTGGCAACCGCAAAATCAGATTTAGCTCTATCAAGTTCTTGGATTGAAATATGCCCCTGCGCCTTTAAATCCTTAAAACGTTCTAATAATTGTTCTGCTAATTTATATTTAGCATCTGCTTGATTTAAGTTTGCCAAAATTTCTCTATTATCCAATTCAGCTAATACACTGCCTTTTTCTACTCTGTCGCCAATATCAACACTGATACTTTGAATTTTTCCACCTATCTGAAAAGCAACTTTAGACTGCTGAACTGCATATAACTTTCCAGGAAGCTGCTTGGTAACTTTATAGCTATCAAACATCGAAACTTCTAGTATCTCAAGCGATAATGGTTCAGCATTAATCTGAATACTTAGCAGAGAGAATACAAATATTTTTTTAAATATTTTCATAACGGCGTCTTTAATACTTTGACTTTTGGGTAATAATGTTTACAGTGAAAACATAATATAATTAATATGTTTACAGTGTCAACAT
>CAYFJC010000090.1:0-2149 GCA_964343355.1 uncultured Gammaproteobacteria bacterium
GGTGGCAATAATACTGAAAAGCCTAGTGGCAATAAAGCAAAAAAACCATACAATAACAAAAGAAAATCAAATGCTAAAACTCGGTGGAATAAGGATTAACTATATATGAAAAAACCAAATATATTCAGACGTTCAGCAATGTTTATAGTCGACAGTTGGAGAGTTGTAATGGATGTGAGATACAACCCACTAAAATATATACCAGATCCAAGTCTACAAACTTACTTCATGTTAGTGCTGTTTACTATTTGGAGTATAACTTTTGGTTTGATAGCAATATTCTGGTTAGGCTTCATTGAGTACAGTATTCTTACAAGCATATTAGTTCATGCGGCAATAGTTATTCCAATAGCTTTTACTAATGCAATTTTTATAGATGCTGAGAGAGACGGTGAGAACTGGTTAAAAGAATGGCGCGATGAACAATCAAGATATAAATTAATCATGAACAGACTCAAGACTAAGAATTTAGTTTTGTGGGATCCAACTAAAGAGGCCTAATTTCTAGTGACTGACTGAGTTCTTCTGAGTGGTCAATTAGATAAAACTTTTTTTAAACCACCTATTGATATAAGCATTCCTTGATGAATAGCGTCTGCATATATTTCAGGCTCAATTTCTTGAGACCACAAAAGTTTACAGCTAACCGCGTCTATTTCGAAGATTTCCATTGTTGCTAAGTGATGTTCTATGGGAGCTCTAGTTTCTATTGCTGAATACTGTAATTTCATAGCCTCGTTGTCGAGTAGTAATATTTGCTCTTTGACCTTGCCCATGCCCTCCATCTCAAAGACTCTGCAATCACCCTCTATTGTCATTTGATCAGCGGTCGGCACCCAATCACATCTTCCAACATCAGATAAAATATCCCATAAACTATCTGCTGAGCAATCAAAGATAAATTCTTCTTTTAAGCTTTTCATATTTGTTTACCTATTTTAGAAGGTTCTTCCATATTCACTGCTGCTAAGAGCAAAAGACCAGCAAAGATTCCTAAATTTTTATAGAAGTTTTGAGTCTCATGCTTAACATCGACACCTTCATAAACATTCCAAAAATCATGTAAATTTAAATTAATTAATATAGTCATCACAGCAAATCCAAGTGCGCAGATAACCACTTGCTTGTTTAATAACAAACTAATGCTTCCAACAACTTGAACAATGCCGGCAATTGCTAATAAAACTGGAACCATAATCATGTTATGGACTTCCATAAGCGCCACATGGGAATCCCAAGATGTAAATTTTCCTATTCCAGGCGCAAGAAAGTATAACGCTAGCAAAACTCGACCGACATGCATTAGTATATTTTTCACTCTAATGTTGGTAATAATATATTCATATCTTATTCTTGCACATTAAAAGATAAGTTTCATCATTGAAAGTTTTGTCTTATATGTTCTTTGTTTTTTTGACGATAAGGAACTAAATAATTACTTCTGCAATTAAGAGTACTAAAAATATAATGTAACCTTTACTTACCATAAGTATTATGATAACTTTGCGTTACATTTTAAAAGATTAGTAGGAAAAATTATGGAAGAATTAGTTGTAATAGTTGGAATATTATCAGGATGTATCATACCTATATCAGTTTTTGTCTGGATGTATTATCAAGAGAAAGATAAAAATAGAACTATATTAGAAATATCAAAAAACTTAGATGATCCTGGAAAAATTGAAGAGTTGATGGCTATTTTTGGTGAAAAGAAGCAAGAGCCATTAGATTATAGAAGAAACGGTGTAGTAACGATCTTTACAGGATTGGGCTTGTTTTTATTTGGTATATTTTTTCTTGGCTCTATTCTTAAAGGAGTTGGAGTGCTTGTTGGGACTATTGGTGTTGGTATGGTGATTGCTGGTTATCTATACCCAAATACTAGCGGCGAAATTAATAAAGCGGTTGAAGAGTTTGAGAAGGGATAGGCTTTAATTTTGGGCAAACATCATAAAAAACTTTTTAATAATCTTGAAGAGCTAAGAAAAAAATCTGGTCTAACTCAGCAAGAGCTATCTGAAAGCGCTGAGGTATCTAGAAAAAGTATCAACGCTATTGAGAATGGAATATATGTTCCCTCTACAGTTCTTGCGTTAAAAATCGCAAAAACTCTCAACTGCTCTGTTGAAGATTTATTTAAACTACCAAA
>CAYFJC010000091.1:0-2086 GCA_964343355.1 uncultured Gammaproteobacteria bacterium
ATTAAGTCTTTCGACACCTACGGTCTTTGACGGCTGCGAAAATCGCAACAATCTAAGGTTTCTTTCGAAACCTTAAAACTTATACTAGTTCAGCTGAACTAATCTTAACCCCTGGACCCATAGTGCTACTTATAGCAATATTTCCAATAAACACCCCTTTTGATGAGGGTGGTTTTAATTTTTTTAATTCTGTAAGAAGAGCTGTAGCATTAGATTGGATTTTATCCGCATCAAAAGATACTTTTCCTATACATCCATGAATGATTCCATTTTTATCTGTTCTAAATCTTACCTGTCCTGCTTTAACATTTTTAATTGCTCCAGCAACATCGTCAGAAACAGTTCCTGTTTTTGGGTTAGGCATTAAACCTTTAGGACCTAGTACCTGCCCAAGCTTACCTACAACTTTCATTGCAGCCTGAGTTGATATAACTACATCAACTTGAATTTCTTCTTTCTTAAATTGTTCAGCAAGCTCTTCCATGCCAACAAATTCAGCACCAGCTGCTTTGGCTGCATCCGCATCTTCACCGTCTGCAAAAACTGCTACAGCAACAGCTTTACCAAGTGCATTAGGTAAAGTAACAGCGCCTCTAACATTTTGATCAGATTTACCGGCATCAATGCCTAACTTAATAGAAATATCTACAGATTCCTCAAACTTAGGAGATTTAACAGATTGAAGAATTTCCATCGCTTCTGCAACAGAATAAGTCTTTTCAGTATCAAGTTTCTCAGAAATTAATTTTTGTTTTTTTGTCATTTTAGCCATTATAGATCCACCTCAACGCCCATACTTCTTGCAGTACCAGCAATTATTTTTACAGCATTCTCCATATCATTTGAATTTAAATCAGGCTCTTTCAGTGTAGCAATTTCTTCAAGCTGCTTTCTTGAAATTTTTCCAACTTTAACTTTATTTGGCTCACCGCTTCCCTTTTCTATATTCAAAGCTTTTCTAATGAGGACTGCAGCAGGAGGTGTTTTGACGATAAAAGTAAATGACTTATCTTCATAAACACTTATAACCACTGGAAGTGGGAGACCTTTCTCAGAACTTTGTGTTTGAGCATTAAAGGCATTACAAAAGTCCATTATATTAACACCAGCTTGACCAAGTGCAGGTCCTACAGGAGGACTCGGATTGGCAGCGCCAGCAGGAATTTGTAATTTTAATATTGTTGAAACTTTTTTAGCCATTAGGTTTTCTCTATTTGCATGAAGTTAAGTTGAACAGGTGTCGATCTTCCAAGAATTTGAACAGCAACTTTTACAGAGTTTCTTTCATAATCAACATTCTCTACAACACCATTGAAATCATTGAACGGACCGTCACAAACTCTTATTACTTCACCAGGTTCGTATATAGTCCTAGGAGCTGGGGCATCTTCGCCAACTTCTATTCTATTGATAATGTTATCTACATCATCTTCTGATATTGGTAGAGGTTTTTCTTTAGTGCCACCTACAAAACCAGAAACTCTTGGGGTTTGTTTAACAAGCTGCCAAGTATCATCTTCTAATTCCATTTGAATTAATACATAACCAGGGAAAAATTTTCTCTCAGTAGTTCTTTTTGTACCGCTCTTTAATTCAACTATTTGTTCAGTAGGAACTAATATTTCACCAAACTTATCACCAAGACCTTCCAATTGAATTTTTTCTTCTAAGGCAGCTTTAACCTTAATCTCGTATCCTGAATATGCTTGTATTACGAACCAATCCATCTCTTATCCTAAAATAAATTTAAAAATCCAACTTAATAACGATTCAAGTCCCCAAAAAAATAAACACAGGACAATGATCGCACCAAAAACTATTGCAAAAGTTTGAGTAGTTTCAGCTCTTGTCGGCCAAACAACTCTTCTAATCTCAGTTCTGGACTCTCTCATTAATTTAATAGAGTTAGAGCCAAAGGAAGTAAAAGCTAGAAAGCCTAGCCCGACTCCAAATAAGAATACAACACCTAGAACTCTGTACAGAAATCCAATATCTGAAAAATAGCTATTGCCAACAACCGCTGTACCAAAAATAGCTAAAGCTATGACCCACTTTAGTCTATCAAACAATTTTGAAGCTGATTCTT
>CAYFJC010000092.1:0-2002 GCA_964343355.1 uncultured Gammaproteobacteria bacterium
GAGGGTGAGTGGGAAAAAAATGGTCAATCAGGAGATTTATATGTTGCTATAAGAGTTTCATCAAATCCCGTCTTTGAAAGAGAGGGAAGAGATTTATACATAGAAGCACCTTTAGATCTAATGACATCAATAACCGGAGGATCCATAAAAGTTCCAACAATTGAAAATTTTATATCACTAAAAATACCAGCACAGACACAAACTGGAAAAATATTTAGAATTAAGGGCAAAGGAGCATCATCTGTTCGAGATAGTAGAAGAGGTGATCTTTTATGCAGAGTGATCGTAGAAACCCCGTCAAATTTAGATAAATCGCAATTAAAAGCACTAAAATCATTTACAGAGTCCTTAAAAACTTCAACAAATTATCCAATTCAAGAATCATTTATTAAAGCTTCTGGTAATGTCCATAAGAATGATTAATTTATGACTGGTATCTTCATCAATGGGATTTCAGGGAAAATGGGTACAAATTTACTAGAGAGATCTAACTCCCACGATGATATTGTTAATTGCAACAATCTAAATGATGATCTTTTAGATACAATAATCGATTTTTCACATCCAGATTCAACCTTAAAACTTTTAGAATCTATATCAAATATTAATACATCTATAATAATAGGAACAACAGGCTTTGATTTAGAGCAAATTGAACAAATCAAAGAATTTTCCAAAAATAAAAAAATTCTATTAGCTTTTAACTTAAGTAAAGGAATGTCAGTTATTAAAAAGTCAGTTCAAGATTTTATTAAATTAAATACAAAAAGTTTAAATTGTTTTATAGAAGATATTCATCATGCTCAAAAAGTTGATTCCCCATCAGGCACAGCAATTGAATTAAAAAATATTATAGAATTAAATGATAAAGACGATTTAATTTCTGATATTGAAATAATTTCAAGAAGATCTGGAAATATATTCGGTATCCATAAAGTTATTTTTTTAAGTGATTCTGAAAAAATAGAATTTAGACATGAGGCTATATCAAGAAATATCTTTTCAGATGGGGCTTTAGAGGCCTCGCATTGGATAAAAAATCAAAAAGAAGGTTTATACAACTTTGAAGATTTTCTCAAATCATAAAATAGTCTTTAATATTGGTGTATTTTTCTATAAAATACCCAAACTTTTAACACGAAGGTCCCGAACCTGCAAAGTTGGGGTGCTCTTATTTAGAGTTAACTTTGCTTAGGACTGGAGAATCAACCCTGGAGAAATAAAATGAGTATAGTTTCAGTAAAAGACCTGCTGCATGCAGGAGTCCATTTCGGTCATCAGAAAAGATTTTGGAATCCAAAAATGGATCAATATATCTTTGATACAAGAAAAAAAATTAGTATTATCAATCTTGATATAACACAGGAGCATTTAAGTGCTGCAGCTTCTAAAGTTGAAGATATATGCTCAAAGGGTAATAAAGTATTATTTGTTGGTACAAAAAGATCTGCAAGTAAAACTATTAAAGAAGAAGCCTCTGGTTTAGGCTTACCTTATGTTAATAAAAGATGGCTTGGAGGAACTCTTACTAATTGGAAGACCATTCGAGGTTCAATTAGAAGACTTCATGATATTGAAGAGATGGTTTCTTCTGGAAGAATTGAAAAATTAATCAAAAAAGAAGCTGTTGAAATACAAAAAGAACATACAAAATTAGAAGCAAGTGTTGGCGGTATAAAGCATATGAAAGGCCTTCCGGATGCTCTTTTTATTATTGATATCAAACATGAAAAAATTGCAGTGCTAGAAGCTAAAAAAATGGGAATACCTGTTATAGCTTTAGTAGATACTAATTCAGATCCTGATGGAATCGATACGGTCATTCCTGGGAATGATGATGCAATTAGATCAGTTAGATTGATTACTAAGGTCATAGCTGAAGCTTGTGCAAGAGGCATAGAATCATCAACTGGTTACGCACCTGTTGCTGATGTTCAGGCACCTAAAATAGAAACAATTAAAAAAGAAGTACCAGTAGAAGAAGTAGTTGCTGAGGCTCCAG
>CAYFJC010000093.1:0-1834 GCA_964343355.1 uncultured Gammaproteobacteria bacterium
ATATTATCAAAACTGTCTAATTCTTGATTCTGATTGTCCAAGTAGAAATCCTTTATAGATAAAAAATATTAAGGATAGTATAGAGATATATAAATGTATTCCTAGGCTAGAATTCAAGAATCAACCCATCAATGAACTTGATAGGTTGATTAGAAGTGTGTTTCGCTTAGGAAGCGTCAGACATTAAGTTTCTGAATTCATAGCTGTCATACATATCAGGCGCTCTACATGAAGCGACTTCATCAAAGCTAGCTTGCATATCTGCTCCAATTTCAACAAAGTTTGAATTTGCTGCATCTAAACCTCCAAAGGTCTGATGAAAATTTAGCCATAAAAAATCAAACATAGCGTCATCATCTAAAGCTTCGTAAATACCATAAAAGTATCCATCAGCAGTTCCATTTTCAGTAACCCAGTTATCATATTTTTTAGCAACAGCCATTAGATCTGCACTTGTTTTTCCATCATTTAGATTACATGGATGCGTTTCAGTTGCAAAATAACTCATATCGAAATCAGGAGATTCAGCTCCAGGCATAGTAAATTTCCATGAAGATACGACAGAATTATCACATGCTAATACAGCATCAGTTTTTAAATCCCAGGCTTGGGCTTCTTCACTTGCCATCCAGACTTCCCATCCAGCATCAGCTGCTTCTTTTGAAGTCCATTGAATTTCCCACCAACCATTATCCTGTCCATTATTATCACCTTTAGGTGAATAGCCTCCGCCCCATACTAGGTCATCTGACATAGCCTCAAGCTGATTCCATTCTGCAATCATCTTTCTCATATTTTCTGGAGAAGCATCAGGCCCAGCCACACAAGGCATAAATTGGTTATAGTATGAAACAGGCGCTGATTCAGCGGTTGCAACTTCTTGATCCATTGAATTATCAGAACAGCCAGCAATTATTAGCATGGCAGTAATTGAAAAAATCGATGTATATTTAATATTATTCATTATTTATTTCTCTCTGTATTTATTTAAGTACTTATATAAATATAACAAAGAAAAAATATATTGGAAGTAATATTATGCTTAATTTATAAACATAAATTACTGGCGGAGAGTGAGGGATTCGAACCCTCGATACAGTTACCCATATACCTCCTTAGCAGGGAGGCGCTTTCGACCACTCAGCCAACTCTCCGAAAATGATCGATGATTATAACTCTTTAAATCTAGAAAAAAACTTTTTAAATTATCTATTGAATTCTAGCTGATGTCCGAATGAAAGATCTTTTGATAATGAGTTATTTTCAAAAACAATTGAGCCATTTAGTATGGTCATATTGATAGATGACCTAAAAGTAGTATCCTCAAACGGAGACCAGCCGCATTTATATAAAATATTATCTTTATTTACATTGTAGGGTTTGTCTATATCAACAATCACCATATCAGCAAAGTAACCCTCTCTTATAAAGCCTCTATCTTTTACTTGGAATCTAGTAGCTATATTGTGACTTGTTTTTTTAACTATCTGCTCAAGAGTAAAAATACCATCATGATAAAACTCTAATAGAGTTTGCAAAGAATGTTGAATTAAAGGCAATCCACTTGGAGCATCTATAAACTTCATGCTTTTTTCATCCCAAGTATGTGGAGCATGATCGGTTGCAATAATATCTATCTTATCTGCATTAACAGCGTTAACTAAAGCCTGTCTATCACTCTCTTGTTTAATAGAAGGATTACACTTAATAAGATTTCCTAATTTTTCATAGTTGGTATCATTAAAATATAAATGATGTACGCAAACTTCAGCAGTTATTTTCTTTTGATCAACTTCACCAGCTGTAAATAATTCCATTTCTTTTTGAGTTGATA
>CAYFJC010000094.1:0-1785 GCA_964343355.1 uncultured Gammaproteobacteria bacterium
CAAACGACCTTCAAGACCTTTAAGTATGGATTTTTTTGACAAACGAAGCTTCACTACATTGATTCCTTTATTGTCTATAAGATACTATTAAACAGTAAAATCTACAATTTACTCTATACATATATCTTTTAAAGATATGAAGAAAATATAGATAAAGCTTAAATACTTAATTCCCTAGAATTGGAACCAACCTATAGCATCGTACTCTATACCGGTGGTTGCAAAGCCTTGGACCGCTAAAAGACAACCGGTAATAATTAAGCCTAAGATTGAACCTATAACTCCATTATTAGCAGCCACTCCAACGATGGTTGTGGGTTTGTAAATTAATTCTTTATAGTTAATAGACTCATCTACTTGTTGCAGCAAAGCTTTAGCGCTCTCAAGGTCTATGATGCGTTCTTGAGATGCATTGGCAAGTTTAAGTTCCCATATTTCTTCTTCAATAATAAAGAGTTCATTTCTTACAAAATCTCTTTGCTCAGCACTTAAAGACTGGAGTCTTATTGCCATATACATAGCGAGCATACTAATACCGGAGATAATGGTAATAATGGCAACTATTATAAAAATAGTTGAAATATGATGGCGCATCTCTGTCCATATAATAAGATTTAAAAGCCCTACGCAGAATAAAGAATAGAAAATTAGGATAGAGGTATAGCCTTCAATTCTAAGATAAAAAACTTCACCAAATGAACGTAGAACTTTTCTCATATTCATCCAAGCAAAAACATTAACCCTATTTTGTAGATCAAGGTAAATAGGCTCACTTATTGTCTCCTTGCCTTCACCAGATTCAAATAATTCTGAAAACTTTAAACCTGGATATTTAACTAATTCCCCAATTTTTTTACCAGTCTCATAACGTCTTTCAAAATCAATCGAGCATACAAGCCCAAAGAATAGAAGTTGGAAACCTAAGAAAAATCCTAAAATAGAAGCAAATGAAATCATCTGTTCAAGACCTGTTACCCCAAAAAGACTTGCTCCATAAAAATACCTTACGACAAAAGGCGTAGCCGGTATAATTAGCATGGTCGGATATAAAATAAGTCGATATTTTTTAACAAAATCTTTTTTATAAACCGACATAATAATATTAAATAAGAAGAAGCCTGAAGCCACCTCATTATCTTTGGTTGCACTCGTTTTACCTGGAAATAGAGGGCTTGAGTCCTCATTTAATAAATCATTAATATTAGCCTCACTTAACTTCATTGGGATGCCTTGCAAACAAATATCATTCTCATCCATTGCACAGGTAATTTCATCTTCAATAAGTCCAGGATTGTCAGTTGGCTTACTCCAACCAGGGCCAATTAATCTTCTTGCGGTCTTTTTATTATCCCAATCAGGGGCAGGAAGACATATTCTTTCTAGGTCTTCCTCTCTAAAGTAAGCATATTTCACAGAAATAATAAGTCTTCTTACAAAGAGTAGTAAATAAGCAAGAATAATTTGAAAAGTATCAATATTTCTTATTAATTCATTATCGGTAAAGAGCGCCAAAAATAAAGCAGAAGTTAATAACCAAGAAGCTGGATAGGTTACAAGCCATGAAGCGATTATGTAAGCTAAAGGATGATGCTTTGTTGAAATTGCACATAAGCTCCTATTCTGAATTACATGCCAAGCTCTGGTCGGGGTATCTTCTAAAATTAATGCTGCAATAGGAGATAAGAAGACGGGAGGTAAATTCTCATAAATCATAGTTTTCCAAAATGCATTCCAGGAGAACTTGACGGGAGTATGGAAGTTTTCAGCTGATTTATTTTTGGAAGC
>CAYFJC010000095.1:0-1762 GCA_964343355.1 uncultured Gammaproteobacteria bacterium
TTCCAGTAATACTGGAAAATGGAGCATTTTAGTCTACTTGTTTTCGCATAAAAGTAGGCACATCGAGGAAATCTAATCCCTCTGCAGACGATGTGCCAACTTCTTGACTTGTTTTAATTTGAATTTCTTTATCTAGGCCAACTGGGTTTAATTTAATAGAAGCACTTCTTCTATTATCTACAGCTAGGCTTGGAGCTTTTTGATTAACGCCTGTAGCAACAATAGTTACCAATAAGTCATCATCAATATCTTTATCTATTACAGTTCCATAAATGACATAAGCATCTTCAGCTGTAAACTCTTCAACAATATTACTTACTTCCTCATAATCATTTAGGGTTGGCTCTTTACCAGTAATATTAACCAGAACGCCTCGCGCATCTTTTAAATCTATATCTTCAAGTAATTCACTGCCTACAGCTTGAGAGGCTGCTTCAGAAGCTCTATCTTTTCCGCTAGATCTTCCTGTTCCCATCATAGCTATGCCTTTTTCAGACATAACAGTTCTAACATCGTTGAAATCGACATTAATTAGTCCATCTTTCATAATAATATCTGATATGCCTTGCACAGCACCTTTTAAGACATCATCTGCTTTAGCAAATGCATCTGTCATAGTTGTATTTCCACCGAGAACTTCAATAAGTCTCTGATTCGGGATTGTAATTAAGCTATCCACTTCTTCAACTAGAGCTGCTAAGCCTTGCTCAGCTGCGGTCATTCTTCTTTTGCCTTCAAATTTAAATGGTTTTGTTACAACAGCAACGGTTAGTGCGCCCATTTCTTTAGCAATAGATGCAACTACTGGAGCTGCACCAGTTCCAGTGCCTCCGCCCATACCGGCTGTAATAAATATCATATCTGCGTCACCTAAGAGTTCTTGTATAGCCTCTCTGTCTCCCTCTGCTGCTTGACGACCAACCTCAGGGTTTGCTCCTGCTCCCAGGCCTTTTGTGAGATTACTCCCTAATTTAAGTGATATTGCGCCATCAGCTCTAGCAAGTGCCTGTGTATCAGTATTAGCGCAAATAAAATCAACACCTTGAATATCATGATTGATCATGTGGATAACTGCATTTCCTCCAGCTCCCCCGACTCCAATCACTTTAATTTTGGCCTGCTGACTATCTTGATCCACTACTTCCCAATTCATATCTATCCCCTTTTTAAAAAGACATCTCTTTTATGCTTATTGGAAGAACAACATCTAAAATTTCAGTAGCTAGCGTTCCTCCGGTTTGACGTAAATTCCAATTATCTGTATTCCAAATCTCAAATTTATTACCCATTCCAATAAATGAAAATTTATTATCATTATCAAGTTCAGCATAATTTCTTAACTCTTCAGGTAACAAAACTAACATCCTGCCACTTGGATCTAAATCTGTAACACTTGCATTTCCCAAAATGGTCCACTGTAGATTTCTTACAATTGGGTCCAATCCTTGTAATGATTGAAGTTTAGAAGAAATAATTTCCCACTCAGAACCTTTATAGACTTTCAGGGATGGATATTGAGGATCTTTTGTTACAACTAACTCTGTTTCATTAGTTTTAAGGAAATCAGCCCGATATTTAGCAGGTATTGAGAACCTGTGCTTTTGATCTATAGATATCGTGTTGTATCCAAACATAAAGTTATTAACTATTTATTAATTAACACACTTTATAACATTTTTTACACACTTTCACACACTTTTCTTAATTTATTTAAAAAAATGAGTTGGTCTGTAAGCCGGATTCTGTAAAAGATGATCATCTA
>CAYFJC010000096.1:0-1759 GCA_964343355.1 uncultured Gammaproteobacteria bacterium
ATGGTGATGTTATTAATGCATCAAAAGTTGTATCTAATCTAAATCCAACTCTTCTTTATAAAAAATTAATTGATCAAAATGATTTAGATGAAGAATTTAATAGAAGTATGGATGGTTATAAGTCAGGTTCAGGAACTTTTAGAATGAATGTTGCTTTATCAGAACTTCCAGACTTTATATCCCTACCTGGTAAAGATGTTGCAGAGCACCATCAATCAGGAATAGTAATAGCTCCAACCTTGGATTATATGGATCAAGCTTATATTGATGCTAAAAATTACGGATGGTCTAAACAGCCAATTGTTGAAATGCTTATACCTTCAACTTTAGATAATAGCTTGGCGCCAGCAGGTAAGCATGTTGCCTCATTATTTTGTCAGCAATTCTCTCCTACATTAAAAAATGGTATGTCCTGGCATGATGCTCGCCTTGATGCCGCTGAGTGTATTATTGATACTGTAAATGCATATGCTCCCAATTTCAGAGATTCTATTGAAGGAACTATGATTTTATCCCCTCTTGATTTAGAAGAAAAATTTGGTCTTATTGGTGGTGATATCATGCATGGTCATATGACTTTAGATCAAATGTGGGCTGCAAGGCCGCTTTTAAACTATGGAGACTATAGAGGGCCTCTTAAGTCTTTATATATGTGTGGAGCAGGAACTCATCCAGGCGGAGGTGTTACGGGTCTTCCTGGAAAGAATGCTGCTAGAGAGATTTTAAAAGACAAATAAACTATCTATTAGCTCTTTCAAAAGAAGCTGCATATTCAAGCAATGATTTATCAGACCATTTAGTCCCTATAAATGAAACTCCAACAGGCAAACCTTCAACTTTATCTAAAGGCAAAGTGATATGAGGATAACCTGCTATAGCAGCAAAGCCTCCATTGCCCCAACTTCTTTGCCCTTCCATAGCTCCACCGTCTCCGTTTTTATAGTCAATAAGCCATGCTGGATTGCGGGTAAGGCCAACAAATGCATCTAAATTATATTTATCGAGCAATCTATCAAAATCTACCTTAACCGTTTCCAGAGTAACTAGAACTGCTTTGTATTTATCGTCATCTAAAGAGGCCTCAATACTGGCTTCAAATATTTCTTGTTTAAAAAATGGCATTACTGAATCTTTATTAGCATTATTAAAAGCAATAAGGTCTTTTAGATTTCTATGAGGGCTATTGGTATTACCTAGATATAGTTTTAAGTCTCTTTCAAATTCATATAATAATAAGAAAAACTCCTCTTCTCCTGGATAAATTCTAGTGTCCTCTATTAAAACAACCTCACCACCACTAGATGTAATAACTTTAGTTATTTTATTTAAAAGTTTTTGACCCTCTTCATCATCTGATCCTGAGTTTAATAATCCAAAGCGTTTATTTTTTAAGGAGTTTTTACTTAAATTCTTTGTAAAATTAAAATCAAAATTATTCGGTATATTCTGGGTGGAATCATCTAGTGGATCTTTCCCAGCCATAGCTTCTAGTGTCTGAGCTACAATCATAACCGTCTTGCCCATAGGGCCAGCAGTGTCCTGAGTTGCAGAGATTGGCACTATTCCACTTCTGCTAACCAAACCAACAGATGGCTTCATCCCAACAATTCCATTCACTGAGGCTGGGCATGATATTGATCCATTTGTTTCAGTGCCAATGGCAATATCTAACATACCACTAGCAACTGCAACAGCTGAGCCTGAGCTTGAACCACAAGGATTTCTATTTTTTCCATGAGGATTAATAGTTTGACCTCCA
>CAYFJC010000097.1:0-1737 GCA_964343355.1 uncultured Gammaproteobacteria bacterium
TTCCATCTATAGTCCCGCCTGTTGGAAAATCTGGTCCAGATATTTCCTGAATAAGGTCATCAATAGAGGAATCAGGATTCTCTACAAGCCTCAGGCAGCCATTTATAACTTCAGTAAGGTTATGTGGCGGAACGTTTGTTGCCATCCCTACAGCAATACCAGAGGAGCCATTAATTAATAGATAGGGCACCTTTGTTGGAAGTACATCTGGAATAAATTCACTTCCATCATAATTTGGTGAAAAAGAAACCGTATCTTTTTCTAAATCTCCTAACATATGATCTGTAATTTTAGCCATCCTTACCTCTGTATATCTCATAGCAGCAGGACGATCTCCATCAATAGAACCAAAGTTCCCTTGGCCTTCAACAACCATATATCTCATCGAAAAATCTTGTGCCATTCTTACCATGGCTTCATAAACAGCACTATCACCATGTGGATGATATTTACCTATAACATCCCCAACTACTCTTGCAGACTTTTTATAAGGCTTGTTATATGTATTTTTTAGATCATGCATAGCAAATAAAATTCTTCTATGCACTGGTTTTAAACCATCACGAATATCTGGAAGGGCTCTCCCATGAATGACACTTAATGCATAACTAAGATAAGATTGCTTTAACTCATCTTGAATATTTATATTGATTATTTCTTTGGCAAAATCACTCATATTTTAGGTCTAAAAAGGTAAAAAATTAATATGGAATTAACCATACATTTAAGGTGATATTTTAGCACAAAATGCTAGTCTATTTAGGGTTTAATATAGATATTAAAAAGGATATTTTAGAAGTTTTTAAAGCCTATTGTTGATAATAGCTTTCACGTTAAATTTGTTTAATTATGGCTTGTAATAATCTAATCTTTCTATGTCATCTTCAATAACTTCTTTTCCGTATTGAATCTCAATAATATGGCATTTCTCTTTAAAGGGATTAGTTATCTGATGCCATTCACCCTGAGGAATTGAATATTTATCAAATTTATTAAGGGTTATGCTTTCTCTACTATTAGGGTCATCTTTGCTGTAATTTACAACACACGAGCCTTGACTTACTAGCCAAATCTCATTTCTTTGAAGATGCTTCTGAAAACTCATCCCTTGGCCTGAATTTACAATTAATTCCTTAACTTTTATATGGTCAGCCTCGAATAGATTATAAAAAGACCCCCACAACCTCTCCTCATAGTAATATTGCCAATTTTTTAAAATCCATGAAGATGAGTTTTTTTTGTCATCTCCTCCGATGCCAAATAAAAAGTTAATACCTGATACGCTCATTTCTGGAATATTTTTTTTTGTTCTATCGCCACCATTTGCAAAAAAAATCTCATCGCCCGGATAAAGTTCTTTAACTTTTTCTAAAGCATTGATGCAGCTACCCGTATCATCGTCTTTAAAATCTATAACTTCATCCACAAATATAATATTTTCAATGATTATTTTTCTTTCAGAAAAAGGCATGAAATATTTACCTTTCTTTTTTTCAAGCCAGCTATCACTATTTAATGCGACAACTAATTTATCTCCAAGATTCTTGGCAGATTTAAAGTATGCAATATGACCTGAGTGAATGGGATCAAACCCACCACTAACTATAATTATCTTCATATGTATATTTTATGCCACAGTGACAAGAAAAATAAGGGCAATTATCTAATCTTTAAATTCAGAGACTAGGCCACTAATTGATTCTTTTGCATCACCAAAAAGCATTCTTGTATTTGATT
>CAYFJC010000098.1:0-1736 GCA_964343355.1 uncultured Gammaproteobacteria bacterium
CTAAAGTATATTTATTAGAGAACTCAGTCCAAGGATTAGCTTTAGTTTGTTTTAAACCAAGAGATATTCTTCTCTTGTCGTAATCAATTTCAAGAATCATCACTTTAATTTTTTGTTCCATCTCAACGACTTTTGAAGGATGAATATTTTTGCTTGTCCAGTCTAATTCTGATAAATGGATAAGTCCTTCTATGCCTTCTTCTAGCTGAGCAAAGCAACCATAGTCTGTGATATTTGAAACATTAGCTTCATATATTCCACCTACAGCATAATTACCATCTACATTTTCCCAAGGATCATTTTGAATCTGCTTTAATCCTAGTGAGACTCTTAACTTTTCTTTATCAAAACTTAAGATCTTCACTTCAATTTCTTCACCTAGACTAAGAACTTCAGCTGGATTCGTAACTCTTGACCATGAAATATCTGTAATATGCAATAACCCATCTAGACCACCAAGATCTACAAAAGCACCATAATCAGTTATATTTTTAACGACACCTTTGACTATTTGTCCTTCTTCTAAATTCTTTAGCAACTCGACTTTTACAGCTGAATTATTTTTCTCAAGAACAGCTTTTCTTGATAGAACAACATTGTTTCTTTTGTAATCAAGTTTAATAACTTTAAATTCTTGAACTGTATTCTCTAAGTCAGGAGCTTCTTTAACAGGTCTAACATCAACCAAAGAACCTGGTAGGAATGCTTTAACAACTTCAACTTCAACTGAGAAGCCGCCTTTTACTCTATTAATAATCTTGCCAGTTACAAATTCACCACTTTCTAATGCATCTTCAAGCATTTTCCAGGTCGTAATTTTTCTAGCTTTCTCTCTAGAGATCCTTGTTTCACCATAGCCATCTTCAACAGCTTCAAGTGCTACCTCAACCTCATCTCCAACCGAGATATCAAGGTCCCCTTCATTATTTCTGAATTCATCAAGAGAAACTACTCCCTCTGATTTTAAACCTACGTGAACTGTTACCCAGTCCTTATCTACATCTAAAACAACCCCTGATACGATTGATCCTGGTTGCATGTCTAGTGTGCTTAAACTTTCGTCTAGTAAAGCAGCGAATGATTCTGTCATTTATTCAATTCCTTTTTTGCGAGCTTTTTAGTAAAACTCAGTACTTCATCAAGAGACATTGAGGAGGAGTCAATAATAATTGAATCATCTGCTGGGATTAATGGGGATAAAGTTCTTGTTTTATCCTTCATATCTCTTTGCTCAATATCTGCAATCAGATCGCGCATGTTAACTTCTTGACCACGATTCTGCAACTCTAAATATCTTCTTTTAGCCCTTACTTCAGCTGAGGCAATTAAGAATATTTTTAATTCAGCTTCTGGGAAGACTACAGTACCCATATCTCTTCCGTCAGCAATTAAATTATTGCTAGGCATAAAGTTTCTTTGAATATCGATTAAAGACTTTCTTGTATCACTTAGGGCGCTTAATTCAGATGCAACTTTTGCAATTTCTTCATTTCGTATAGAAGAAGTAATATCATCATTTTTATAAAAAATCTTTGTATCATCATTTTCAGGTATAAATAGAAGCTCTTTAATACTACCTTCTATATCCTCATTATTTAATCCTTTATTATGAAAATATGCGAAGGCTCTGTATAAAGCGCCACTATCTAAAATTGAAAAATCTAAGAATAATGCCAAATTTCTTGCTAAAGAGCCCTTTCCTGCAGCTGATGGCCCATCGATAGTTACAACCAATC
>CAYFJC010000099.1:0-1669 GCA_964343355.1 uncultured Gammaproteobacteria bacterium
AATGGAAATGAAGGTGCTGGATCTACAGTTGCTGAAATTGAAGTTGATTTAGGAGATGATGTAGAAATATGTGGTACTGCAAGTTACGAACTGCTTGCAAATTCCCCTTTTGCAGATTCATACGAGTGGTATCAAAATGGAATTTATATAGATGGATCAGATAGCCCAACTTTAGTTGTTACTGAAAGTGACAATTACACAGTAATAGTTTATGATAATCAATGTGATTCTTTTGCTCAAGATTCAGTAAATGTGACTTATACTTTACCTGAAGCGAATAGCCCAGGAGATGTAATTGTTTGTAATATAAACAACCCTGGTGATGGAGTTGAAGGATTTGATTTATCAACTCTTGTTGAAACAATACTTGGGGAAGATCAACCAATTACAGATTATTTTGTTAGCTATCATCAATCCTTTGAAGAATGTGTACTTAATACCGATCCTATTGAAACAGGCGAGTTAATTCTCGTAGGAACAGATTGTAGAGAAATCTTTGCTAGAGTCACTGATCCAAACTTTGAAGGCTGTTTTAATACAGTTAGTTTTACTTTATGTGCACAAGAATTACCTGTAGCAACTTTTGAAAACGAAACTTATGAAGTATGTCCTAACGCTACTATCCCAATTGATCTTAATGTTATTCCTACATATGATGATAATCCTGATTCTTTTGAAGTAAGCTGGACTTACAATGGTGATATTTTAGAAAATGAAAATTCTCTAACGCTTGGTGTTTTAAATGAGGGTCTTTATGAATTCACATTAACATCAAATGAAACTGGCGGATGTAGTTTTACAAGGGGCATCAATGTTACAGAGGTTGAGTCTTGTGTTATTCCTAATGGAATATCTCCAAATGAAGATGGCTTCAATGATTCTTTTGATCTAAGCAGTTATAATGTAAGTTCATTAAGAGTGTTTAATAGATGGGGTGATTTGGTGTATTCAAAAAACAATTATTTAAATGAATGGAGAGGTCAATCTAATGAAGGGGAATTACTTCCCGTAGGAACATATTTCTATGTAATGAATTATGAAGAAAATAAAACTAAGGTAGACTGGGTTTATTTAAATTATTAATTATTAAATAAAATATATATTGAATTTGTAATTTATTAAAATATACGTTAGATTTAGCTTAACTAACTGAAATAAACATTCTTGAAATTTCTAACAATCTTATTTTAAAGAATCATTTTCAAATACAATCTTAAAAAAAGTATGAAAAAAATTATACTATCTATACTGGTCCTATTTTCCTTTCAAATCGGAAACGCTCAAGTACTTAATCAACCTGCAAACTGGCCAAACGCTAACTGGACTACATCAGGTACTTATGCTGAAGCTGGATTACTTGCTGATCCTACTTCCGCTGACTCGTTCACTTTTGATGATGATGCTGCAGGCTCTACTTCTGATGATGACGTAGCCTCTGAATCTCCAATTATTGATTTAACAGCTGCATTTGATGCCGGAGAAACACTTATGTTAATTAGTGGAAACTATACACATTACGATATTGGAGGTACTTTATCCGTAGATTATTGGGATTATGACGGTAGTTCATGGGTTTCTATACAAGAATTGGGTGGCTCTGATGGAGCTACTACCCAAACATATCCAAATTGTACTTCTTTAGTGTATTTTGAATCTGGTTTAGACATAA
>CAYFJC010000100.1:0-1630 GCA_964343355.1 uncultured Gammaproteobacteria bacterium
GAAATTAAATCAATTAAGTTAGAGAGTAAATAATGGCACATAAGAAAGCAGGTGGTTCAAGTAAGAACGGAAGAGATTCCAATGCCAAGAGGCTTGGTGTCAAAAGATACGGCGGACAGGTTGTAAAAGCTGGAGAAATTCTTATTCGACAAAGAGGCACTAATACCCATCCTGGAATCAATGTAGGTATCGGTAAAGATGATACTTTATTTGCAAAAGCACCAGGTGTTGTTCAATTTACTTATAAAGGCCCTAAGAGCAGAAAAACTGCTAACGTTATTACCCAATAACACTTTCCTCTTCCCATGAATTTTATTGACGAGGCCTTTCTCGAAGTTAAGGCTGGAAATGGTGGTGCCGGAGCTTGTGGTTTTAGAAGAGAGAAGTTTATACCTTTTGGTGGCCCCGATGGAGGAGATGGCGGTAAAGGTGGAGATATCATCTTCAAAGTTAATTTAAATAAAAATACCCTAATAGATTTTAGAAACACACGAGTCTTTGCTGCCAAAAATGGAAAAACTGGTGCAGGGCAAAATATGACTGGCCCAGCAGCTCCAGATTTAATTCTTGATATACCCCAAGGAACTATTATTTACGATGACGAATCTAATGATATTCTGCTCGACTGTTGTGAAATAGACCAGCTATATACTGTTGTTAAAGGTGGAGATGGTGGCCAGGGTAACGCTAGATTCAAAACTAGTAGAAATCGAGCACCAAGAAAATTTACTTTAGGATTTGAAGGAGAGGTTAGAAAGATAAGACTTGAGCTTAGATCTTTAGCTGATGTCGGTTTAGTAGGAATGCCAAATGCAGGTAAATCAACTTTTCTAAATACAGTTTCAGCAGCTAAACCAAAAATTGGTAGCTATCCATTTACAACCTTAAGGCCCCATCTAGGTACAATTCAAACTTCTGATTCAAGTTATGTTATTGCTGATATACCAGGATTAATTGAGGGTGCTTCTGAAGGAGCTGGGTTGGGAACTAAGTTTTTAAAACATATTTCTAGAACAGGGTTACTTTTACTATTTATAGATTTATATCCGGATGAAAATCATTCAACAATCGATCAAATCAAAGCCCTAAGAGGTGAATTAAAATCTTATGAAGAAGATTTAACTCAAAAAGAGGCTTGGGTGGTTTGTAATAAAATTGATTTACTAAACGATGAAGCGCTAGATGAGTTAAAAATATCTATACCTAAAGAAGTAGGCAAGATTGGAATTAAAAATGTATATTTCATTTCTGCTGCAACAGGAATGGGGACTAAGGGCCTTCTAAATGCCCTTACTGAGGAAATTACTAATATTAAGTCTGACTTAGCCTAAAGCTTTAACAGCTTTATTTAATCTACTTTTATATCTAGCAGCAGCGTTCTTATGGATAACTTTTTTTGATGCAGTTGAATCAAGAATTTTTTCTGCCTGCAAAAGCGCTTCTTTAGCTTTCACCGGATCGTTAGCATCTATTGAAGCTCTAACGGCTTTAACAGCAGTTCTTGCTTTAGATCTTTGAGAATGTTTAAGCTTATATGTAGCAATATTTTGCTTAGCTCTTTTAATTGTTTGTTTCGAATTTGCCATAAGTGGAGCGTAGTTTAATGATGTAGACCATATATGTCCATATT
>CAYFJC010000101.1:0-1612 GCA_964343355.1 uncultured Gammaproteobacteria bacterium
AGTACATTATCTGCATATGCTGTCTCCCAAAGTAATTTGATTAAAGCGAGTTTTTGCTCTTTATTAAAATTAGAATTTATATCTTCTACAAATTCATAAAAGGATACGCTATCTTTATTGTGATCCTCAATAACTTTAAATAAATCATCCACAGACTCATTTAGCTGAGTCGCTATATTCTCAAGACCCAACCTTATTCTTGATAATTCACTTTCATCTATTCCGCCATCTGCAATTGCTATTTCGTAAGCAAGGGCATATGCAACTAACTCTATATCAAAAGCTTTCTCATTATTAAGCTCTTCTACTGACTCTTTTCTTTTAAAGAAACTAAACATCTAATATCTCCACTTTTTTACCTCTAAGAAAATAATGAAACAAGAAATAGTATATTCCAGCAAATATAATAAATGCATAAAACGAAACGTACTCACTAAAATAATTATTCATAAGTATTGCTATGGCTCCAAGAAGAGATGAGAATATAATAATAATAATCAAAGACATTTCAGGTGTAAATTTAAGCATTAACTTATGATGTATATGATCTCTTCCTGGCTCTGCCCAATTCATTCCTCTTAATGTTCTTGAGATTATAAGACCAATACAATCTAAAAATGGTATTGCGATAAACCAGACGGTTGTTATTGGATTGATGTTATAAACATCATTTTGTGATGCATAGATAGCAATCCATGCTACAACGAATCCAATAAAGTTAGAACCATTATCTCCTAAAAAGACTGCTCTTTTTTTACCCATTATTCTTAAATTGAAAACTAAAAAACCAAGTATTGAGCCTATTCCCAGAACTAGCATTGAGTCGTAAATTAGGCCTGAATAGAACCCAGTAAAAAGCATCATTATTAAGGCAGAACCTGCGCATAGGCCATTTATACCATCTATCATATTAAATGCATTCATAACTCCCATCACGCAAAAAATCGTTATAGGAACACTCAGAACTCCTAGCTCTATTTCACCGAAGCCAAGAAGATTTCCAAAGCTCTCTAAAGATACTCCGGTATTGTGAATAATAAAATAAGAAAACAGGACCTGTGCAGCCAATCTAAGCTTTACATTTATTTGGAAAATATCATCCAAAAGAAAAAATAAAACTAATACGACTGAAGTTAATATTAAATATGCCGAAAATACAGGCATGAAGCCATTTAATCCATTTAAATCAAGATATAGTTTTCCAGATATCAATAGACTAATTAAAATTCCAAGACCTCCAGTCAGGGGTGTTGGACGTTTATGAAATTTTCTACTCTTATCTGGTAAATCTACTAAAATATTTTTGCCTTTAGCAATATTTCTTAAAAGATAATTGATTGCGATAGAGGCAACTGTGCTAATAATAAGATAGTCTACAAGTATGTTAATATTCACTTAATTATTAATTCCTAATTTTACAATCGAATATGATACAAGCTATACATAATACCTTTATTAAACCAATATCACACAAAAGAACACATAAAAGTCTATTAATGCTATACATGCTTTTAGCATTTCCTGGGTTATTACTGGCTGAAAACTCTAATTTAAAACTCTTATCTGTTCCTGAAAATTTTAAAATAGAAATTTTTGCTGAAGATATATCTAG
>CAYFJC010000102.1:0-1504 GCA_964343355.1 uncultured Gammaproteobacteria bacterium
AAATTATTTCATCAGTCATGCTTATTAATTTTTATTTCTTTTGGACTTTATATTTATCTTGCAATTACTGATGATTTTTCCATTAGCTATATTGCAAATCATTCAAATTCACAACTGCCCATATTCTATAAGATCACTTCAATATGGAGTGCTCATGAGGGGTCAATGTTCCTATGGATAGTTTTTTTAACTCTTTGGAGCACATTGTTTATAAATTCTCTTTCCTTTCAGCACCAGTTAAAGAAAGGAACTATGTTGATGCTCACTATTATTATTCTAGGTTTTTTACTATTTCTTTTAATAACGTCTAATCCTTTTGAAAGAATTCTACCTTTTGGTGTTTTGGAGGGTGCAGATATAAATCCAGTACTTCAAGATCCTGCGCTCGCAATTCATCCTCCTTTGCTGTACTTGGGCTATGTAGGGTTTGTCATATCTTTCAGTTTTATTACAGCCTATCTCTTTCATGGTGATATTCACTACCCATGGGAGAAAGATATTAAAAATTGGTCTTTTGTAGCTTGGATTTTTTTAACTGTAGGGATTACTCTTGGAAGTTGGTGGGCTTATTACGAGCTTGGCTGGGGAGGATATTGGTTCTGGGATCCAGTTGAGAATGTTGCCCTGATGCCATGGCTTGCAGCAACAGCGTTTATGCATTCACTTTTTGCGTCCTCAAAATCTAATATTTTAAAAACATGGACTTTATTTTTAGGTATTTTAATATTTGCCTTAAGTTTATTCGGTGCATTTATAGTGCGCTCAGGAATTATTGATAGCGTCCACTCATTTGCAAATGATCCGCAGCGAGGTTTATATCTATTAGGTTTTTCTGGCTTTATAACTCTTATCTCCCTCGGAATATTTGCATACAGGCTTCCAAATATGCAGTCATCAAAATTAATAGTGACTGGCTCCAAAGAGTCGTTTTTATCTATGAATAATATCTTGATGTTAACCGCTATTTTTTCAATCTTTTTAGGTGTTACATACCCTTTAATTCTTGAATTTATCAATGGCGATAAGGTAAGCATAGGCCCTCCTTATTACAATACTATTTTTGCGCCATTAATTCTTCTGACATCTATTTTTATTATGATTTCATTGGAAGCATTGTGGCAGAGGGGTATGCAAGCCCGAACACTATTGATCGCAGTAACACCTACCTTTGTTATATCAAGCCTAATTTTGTATTTCATTTGGCATTTCGTGAAAATTTTCTCATTACTTGCCTACATAGGTATTTACTCTGGCTTACTGATAATAATTAGCTACCTTTTGAAAGGTGCCATATCCTTAAAAAATAAGACATATATTAATAAAGGTAGTTTTGTTGCTCATTTAGGCCTGGGTCTTTTATTCTTTGCTGTGTCAATGAATAGCATCTTAAGTTATCAAAAAAATATAAATTTGTTTCTTGGCGAGCAACAGTTTATTAATAATTCAATCTCAGAATTTAAATTTTTAGATCTACAAAATATTAAGGCCTCAAACCATGATGTCA